>CAYSIQ010000018.1:9866-11357 GCA_964431195.1 uncultured Bacteroides sp. | reverse complement strand
ATAATAGTATGGGAGATAACAAGAATAATTTTTGTGTCATTATGGGCGGAGGAATCGGCAGCCGCTTCTGGCCGTTCAGCCGGGAAACGTTGCCTAAGCAGTTTCTTGATTTCTTGGGAATGGGACGCTCGCTGTTGCAGATGACATTTGACCGGTTCAAGAAAATCATTCCGCCAGAGAATATTTTCATTATGACCAATAGCATGTATGCCGGTTTGGTGAAGGAGCAACTGCACGAGCTGAAGCCGGAACAGATTCTGCTGGAGCCGGCACGGCGGAATACGGCCCCTTGCATTGCATGGGCTTCATACCACATCCGGGCATTACATCCGGAAGCCAATATTGTAGTGACTCCTTCTGACCATTTGATACTGAAAGAAGACGAATTCCTGGAAGTTGTGACGCGAGGTTTGCAATTCGTCGCCAAATCAGCAAAACTGCTCACGCTAGGCATCAAGCCCAATCGTCCTGAAACGGGTTATGGATATATCCAGATTGCGGAGCCTGTAGGCGACAACTTCTACAAGGTGAAGACTTTTACTGAAAAGCCTGGATTGGAGCTGGCCAAAGTTTTTGTGGAGAGCGGAGAGTTTTACTGGAATTCGGGATTGTTTATGTGGAATGTCAACACCATCATCAAGGCCGAAGAAGACTTGCTGCCTGAATTGGCCACCAAGCTGGCTGCCGGCGCAGAAGTGTATGGCACGCCTGCCGAAGAACAATTCATCAACGAAAACTTCCCAGCATGTCCCAACGTTTCCGTTGACTTCGGCATCATGGAAAAGGCTGATAATGTTTATGTATCACTGGGTGATTTCGGCTGGTCTGATTTGGGCACATGGAATTCGCTCTATGATTTGTCGCCCAAAGACGAGAAAGGCAATGTGACGTTGAAGTGTCAGTCATTGCTATACAATTGCAAAGACAACATCGTCGTGCTGCCCGAAGGGAAGCTGGTTGTGATCGACGGGCTGGAAGGCTATCTCATAGCCGAGTCGGACAATGCGTTGCTCATCTGCAAGAAAGACAAGGAACATATCATCCGCACGTATGTGAACGATGCACAGATCAAGGCAGGGGACACTTATATATAATATAAAGGTGGATTCCGCCAACTCTTTTATGCTGCCCAAAAGCAAGCAGCAGAACCCTTTGTCCACTATCCTTGGGCGTCCTGTTTTGCAAAGGCAGCGGCTTCACAGCCGCCCGTTCAACGTGGCTTAACCAAACAGATCCTCATTCCCATGGCATCCGGGCATAAATCAACGCAAGCCCGGAATAGGGAAATTGTCCTGAAGAGTGCGATCAGGAAGACGCCTGCTGTGCCGCGTTTCCTCCATGCACGTATGGCGTTTCCGCCGTACCGCACCGCCCGCGTCCCGTGCGTGCATGGAAGAAACGCGGCACAGCAGGCGGTAATTCGCAGGCAAAAAGGATATTACCTTGAATCTATAGATCCAAGGTAGAAATGCAACCTCTCTCCCACCCTTT
>CAYSIQ010000018.1:0-9766 GCA_964431195.1 uncultured Bacteroides sp. | reverse complement strand
TGCCAAAGTCTTTTTATGCGTTTGCGTTTGTGTCTGTGTGTTCTTTTTTGTTTCTTTGCATCCGCATATAAATAAACAACAGTAATGGATGATTTCAGAAAATACGCAACCAAACATTTGCACATGAACGGCGGAGTGCTGGACGATGTAATCAAGTCGCAGAACGGCTATCTTAACCCCTACATTTTGGAGGAGCGCCAACTCAATGTCACCCAACTTGACGTGTTCTCGCGGCTGATGATGGATCGCATTATCTTCTTGGGGACGGCCATTGACGACTATGCGGCCAATACGCTTCAAGCGCAGTTGCTCTATTTGGACTCCGTTGACCCGGGCAAAGATATATCCATCTACATCAACTCGCCGGGCGGCTCGGTATATGCCGGCCTGGGCATCTACGACACCATGCAGTTCATTTCGAGTGACGTGGCCACCATCTGCACCGGCATGGCAGCCAGCATGGCGGCCGTATTGCTGGTGGCAGGAGCCGAAAGCAAACGCTCGGCGCTGACCCACTCGCGGGTAATGATTCACCAGCCTATGGGCGGCGCGCAAGGACAAGCTTCGGACATCGAAATCACCGCCCGCGAAATCCAGAAACTGAAAAAAGAACTCTACACCATCATAGCCAACCACTCGCACACGCCGTTTGACAAAGTGTGGGCAGATTCTGACCGCGACTACTGGATGACTGCCCAAGAAGCCAAAGAATATGGCATGGTGGACGAAGTGTTGGTTAAGAAATGACATGGCATGGCAGATTCTAAGCGAAAAAACAAATGCAGTTTCTGCGGACGGAACGAAGACGAAGTAGGCCTCCTCATCACGGGCATAAACGGCTTTATATGCGACTCGTGCGCGGCACAGGCCGCCGAAATAGTGAATGAAACCATCAAGGCGGCCAAGAAGCCCGACGGATTGGACTTGAGCAAACTACCAAAGCCGGCGGAAATCAAAGGCTTCCTTGACGGGTACGTCATCGGGCAGGACGACGCCAAACGTTGCCTGGCGGTGGCTGTCTATAACCACTACAAGCGGCTTTCGCAGAAAGACTCGGACAATGACGTGGAAATCGAGAAGTCGAACATCATTATGGTGGGAAGCACCGGCACGGGCAAGACCCTGCTGGCACGAACCATTGCCAAGATGCTGCGCGTGCCTTTCACCATCGTCGATGCCACGGTGCTGACCGAAGCCGGCTACGTGGGCGAAGACATTGAAAGCATCCTGACCCGCCTGCTGCAAGTGGCCAACTACAACGTGACGGAAGCCGAGCGGGGCATCGTCTTCATTGATGAAATCGACAAGATCGCGCGCAAGGGCGACAACCCCTCCATCACGCGTGATGTCAGCGGCGAGGGCGTGCAGCAAGGGTTGCTGAAACTGCTCGAAGGATCGGTGGTGAACGTACCTCCACAAGGCGGGCGCAAGCATCCGGAACAGAAAATGATACCAGTCAACACCAAAGACATCCTGTTTATCTGCGGGGGGGCTTTCGACGGCATTGAAAAGAAAATAGCCCAGCGCCTCAACGCGCACGTGGTGGGTTACAACGCCGTGCGCAACACGGCCACGATCGACAAGGGAAACCTGATGCAGTACATTGCCCCGCAAGACTTGAAATCTTTCGGGCTAATCCCTGAAATCATAGGCCGCCTGCCGATACTCGCCTACCTGAACCCGCTGGATCGCGCGGCATTGCGCGCCATCCTGACCGAGCCCAAGAACTCCATCATCAAGCAATACATCAAGCTGATGGCAATGGACAACGTGGCACTGTCCTTCGAGGAGCCCGTCTATGAATACATCGTGGACAAAGCCATCGAGTTCAAGCTCGGCGCGCGCGGGCTGCGCTCCATCGTAGAAACCATCATGATGGATTTGATGTTCGAAATTCCCTCCGCGCACAAAGACAGCTTCATCGTGACCTTGGATTATGCCAAGACTCAACTGGGAAAGGCTAATATGGCAAGGCTGCAAAATGCTTGAAACCTACGATAAATAGGCAGTATGCGTTTTATTTTCTCTTTCGGGAAAATATTGGGCGGATTATGCTTGCATTTAAAAAAGTTGTTCATAACTTTGTTTGCACTCTCTATTTGTCAGGATAGAAAGGGAAGCTCCGGCACTTAACCTATATACTCATACAAACAAGCTAATAATCATGACAGGGAAGAAAAACAATTATTTGACTACCCAGCTGAAGAAATACTTCGGTTTCGACACATTTAAAGGAAACCAGGAAGCTATCATCAAAAATCTGCTGGCAGGCAACGATTCGTTTGTGCTGATGCCTACCGGCGGCGGAAAGTCCTTGTGCTACCAATTGCCTTCCTTGCTGATGGAAGGCACTGCTATTGTCATATCTCCCTTGATCGCCTTGATGAAGAATCAAGTCGATGCGATGAGAAACTTTAGCGAAGAGGACGGAACGGCACACTTCATCAATTCTTCCCTCAACAAGAGTGCGATAGACCAAGTGAAATCTGACATCATCAACGGGAAGACGAAGTTGCTCTATGTCGCTCCAGAATCGCTGACGAAAGAAGAGAACGTGGAGTTCCTAAGAACGGTTAAAATATCATTCTATGCCGTGGACGAAGCACACTGCATCTCCGAATGGGGGCACGACTTCCGCCCGGAATACCGCCGCATCCGCCCCATCATCAACGAAATCGGGGAAGCACCGTTGATAGCGTTGACCGCCACCGCCACGCCCAAGGTGCAGCATGACATCCAGAAAAATTTGGGCATGATAAATGCACAAGTTTTCAAATCATCGTTTAACCGCCCGAACCTTTATTACGAAGTACGCCCCAAGACGGCCAACATAGACAAGGACATCATCAAATTCATCAAGAGCAATCCCGAAAAGTCGGGTATCATCTACTGCTTGAGCCGCAAGAAAGTAGAGGAACTGGCCGAAATCTTACGAGCCAACGGCATCAACGCCCGCCCCTACCACGCCGGCATGGATTCCTCCACACGCACGCAAAACCAAGATGACTTCCTGATGGAGAAGATTGACATCATCGTGGCAACCATCGCTTTTGGCATGGGCATTGACAAGCCCGACGTGCGCTTTGTCATCCATTACGACATGCCTAAAAGCCTCGAAGGATATTACCAAGAAACCGGGCGCGCCGGGCGCGACGGAGGCGAAGGGCAATGCGTCACTTTCTACACCAATAAGGACTTGCAGAAACTCGAAAAATTCATGCAGGGGAAACCCGTGGCGGAACAGGAAATAGGCAAGCAGCTCTTACAGGAAACAGCAGCCTACGCCGAGTCGTCCGTGTGCCGCCGGAAAACACTGTTGCACTATTTCGGCGAAGAATACGCGCAGGACAACTGCGGCAATTGCGACAATTGCTTAAACCCCAAGAAACAAGTGGAAGTTCAAGACTTATTGTGCACCGTCATTGAAACCATCTTGGCTGTGAAAGAAAACTTTAAAACAGACTATATCATAGATGTCATATTGGGCCGCGAAACCACCGATGTGCTGGCTCACATGCACGAAGACCTTGAAGTGTTCGGCACGGGTGTGGGAGAGGAAGACCGCACATGGAACACCGTCATCCGCCAGGCTCTGCTGGCCGGCTACCTGAGCAAGGACGTAGAGAACTACGGCTTGCTGAAAGTGACCGAGGAGGGACGGCAATTCCTCAAGCATCCCAAGTCGTTCAAGATTGTGGAAGACGTGGATTTCGATGAACTGGGGGGAGAAGCAACTCCTATGCGCGGCGGGACATCGGCCGTAGACCCCGCCTTGTTCTCCATGCTGAAGGACTTGCGCAAGAAACTCTCGCAACAGCTGGAAGTGCCGCCTTACGTCATCTTCCAAGACCCTTCGCTCGAAGCCATGGCTACCATCTATCCCGTGACGCTGGAGGAACTGCAAAACATTCCCGGCGTGGGGGCAGGGAAAGCCAAACGCTATGGAGAGGAATTCTGCAAACTTATCAAACGCCACTGTGAAGAAAACGAAATCGAACGGCCCGAAGACTTGCGCGTGCGCACTGTGGTCAACAAATCGAAGCTGAAAGTGTCCATCATCCAGGCCATCGACCGCAAAGTGGCGTTAGATGACATTGCCGTGTCCAAAGGCATTGAGTTCGACGAATTGCTGGACGAGGTCGAGGCCATCGTCTATTCCGGCACCAAGCTCAACATCAACTACTTCCTGGAAGACATCATGGACGAAGACCACATGCTTGACATCTACGACTACTTCAAGGAATCGACCACCGACAATATAGACGATGCTCTTGATGAATTGGGCGACGACTTCACCGAAGAAGAGGTGCGGCTTGTACGCATCAAGTTCATCTCAGACATGGCAAACTAACCATACATTCCCTGATGAGGAAGGCTGCGGCTTCCCTTTTGTATTGCCGGACGGCTCCGGGGGAGATTGCGCTTCTATCTTGAACCTATCATTTTATTCGCGGGATTGCCATGCGCGTTTGCGGCGTGCGGCCCGCACGCGCATGGGGCTTCCTCCGTACGTGCACGGAACGCGCTCCATCCATGTACGGAGCACACTCCATGCACGTATGGGGCAAACGCTTGGCACGCGCTTGAGAATCAAACTGTTGAAACGGCATTTCTTATTTCCCCGGCGAAGCCTCCACGGATCCGCGTGCCATCTCTTCCTTACACCATAAAATCTTTCTTTCGGAGCACGAAGCTGTTGCTAAGGTACTTTTCACGCACAATCTTGTTCGCAGCCAGTTCCTCGGGAGTGCCTTGGAAGAGGATTTTGCCTTCAAACAGCAGGTAGGCGCGGTTGGTGATGCTCAAGGTTTCCTGCACGTTGTGGTCGGTGATGAGGATGCCGATATTGCGGTCTTTCAGTTTCCATATAATCTGCTGGACTTCTTCCACCGAGATGGGATCCACGCCGGCGAAAGGCTCGTCAAGCATGATGAACTTGGGGTCGATGGCCAGGCAGCGGGCAATCTCCGTGCGCCTGCGCTCGCCGCCGGACAGCTGGTTGCCCTTGTTCTTGCGCACCTTTTGCAGGCCTAATTCGGTAAGGAGGCTTTCCAGTTTCTCCTTTTGATATTCCGCGGGCATGCCGGTCATCTCCAGGACGGAGGCGATGTTGTCTTCCGCGCTCATCTGCCGGAAAACGGACGCTTCCTGCGCCAGGTAGCCGATGCCGTTCTGCGCGCGCTTGTACACGGGGTAGTCCGTTATGTCGATGTCGTTCAGGAAGATGCGCCCTTCGTTGGGCGTAATGAGCCCCACTGTCATGTAAAACGAAGTGGTCTTCCCCGCCCCGTTGGGGCCGAGCAGCCCGACAATCTCCCCCTGCTCCACGTTGATGGAGACATGGTTCACTACGGTGCGCTTCCCGTATTTCTTCACAAGGCCTTCCGTGCGGAGCACCATTTTAGTTTCTTCCATACTTCGTTATTTTGGCGCAAATGTAGAAAAATATGCCGAAAAGCCGTACATTTGCATGCAAATACTTATGAGTTATGCTGAAAGCGGTTAATACAGTAGGGAGGTACGTCATGTTGATGGGGCGCACGTTTGCCCGCCCCGAGCGCATGCGCATGTTTTTCCGCCAGTACGTGGAAGAAATGGCGAAGCTGGGCGTCAACTCCACCGGGATCGTGCTGCTCATTTCGTTTTTCATCGGAGCGGTCATTACCATTCAGATTAAGCTGAACATCGAAAGCCCTTTCATGCCGCGCTGGACGGTGGGGTACATCACTCGCGAAATCATGTTGCTGGAGTTCTCTTCGGCCATCATGTGCCTTATTTTAGCGGGCAAGGTAGGCTCGAACATCGCCTCCGAGCTGGGCACCATGCGCGTGACGCAGCAGATTGACGCGCTCGAGATTATGGGCATCAACTCGGCCAATTACCTCATCCTGCCCAAAATCATGGCATTGGTCACGACCATCCCGCTGATGGTAGTGTTCAGCATCTTCGCGGCCGTGGTTGGCGCGTTCTGCATGTGCTGGTTTGGCGGCATCATGTCGGCGGTCGATTTGGAGTACGGGCTGCAATACATGTTCGTGGAGTGGTTCGTATGGAGCGGCATCATCAAGTCGCTGTTCTTCGCTTTCATCATTGCCAGCGTGTCGGCCTACTTCGGCTACAGTGTGGAAGGCGGCTCCATCGAGGTGGGCAAGGCTTCTACCGACTCGGTGGTGTGCAGCAGCGTGCTTATCCTGTTTGCCGACCTGGTGCTGACGCAGCTGCTGAAGTTTTAGCGGGAAAGCCTTGGAACGCGGTGCTACACCTTAATTATATATGGCATACTCCATTCAAAAAAACGGATTTCATGATAGAAGTGAAAGGACTTTGCAAATCATTCGAGGGGAAACAGGTGCTGGCCGACATCAACGGCACGTTTGAGAACGGCAAGACTAACCTCATCATCGGCCAAAGCGGCTCGGGCAAGACGGTGCTAATGAAGTGTGTCGTCGGCCTGCTGGTTCCCGACAAGGGCGAACTGCTGTATGACAACCGCAACTTCTTGGCCATGGACAAAAAAGAGAAGAAAGCCTTGCGCCGTGAAATGGGCATGATCTTCCAGAACGGCGCCCTGTTCGACTCCATGACCGTACTGGACAACGTGATGTTCCCTCTTAACATGTTCAGCGACGATACCTACCGCGACCGCAAACGCCGCGCACAGTTCTGCTTAGACCGTGTCAACCTGTCTGAAGCAGGCGATAAGTACCCCGGCGAAATCAGCGGCGGCATGCAGAAGCGTGTGGCCATCGCGCGCGCCATCGCCCTTAACCCCCAGTACCTTTTCTGCGACGAGCCGAATTCCGGCCTCGACCCCAAAACCTCCCTGGTCATCGACGGGCTGATTCAAGACATAACCCGCGAATATAACATGACTACTTTCATCAACACCCACGACATGAACTCCGTGATGGGCATCGGCGAGAAAATCATCTTCATCTACCAAGGCCGCAAGGAGTGGGAAGGCAGCAAGGACGACATCTTCACCTCCAGCAACGAGCGGCTGAACGACTTCATCTTCGCCTCAGAACTCTTCAAGAAAGTGAAAGAAGTGGAGATACAGAACATTGAAGGATAGCGGCTTCCTTGCCTCTTAGGAATATGAACGCCCGCATCCTGCCAGTCAATAAATTCCATGCCTAAACTCCCGGTTGAACTCGCAACAGGACTCGCCAAAGGTAAAGCCGGAAGAATCAAGCGGGATGCCGAGGAAGCAAACTTCATGCAGGCGATACGGCCGGTGGCCGTATCGGAATGCAATAGCACGGATGCAGGAGGATGGTTACAATACAATCTTTCCCCTGTATTCATTCGGCGTCATTCCTGTCGCTTTTTTAAATACCCTCGTAAAATGTTGCGGATATTGGAATCCGAGGCTGTATGAGACTTGGCTGACAGAATTTGACGGGATGAGCAGCTGCTCTTTGGCGATGCCGATAATTTTGTTCTGGATGCATTCCAATGCCGTCTTGCCGGTCTCTTTCTTTATCAAATCGCCGAAGTAGTTGGTTGAAAGGCAGAGCTCACCGGCACAATATCTCACGGTTGGCAATCCTTTCTGCAAGGCCCTGTCCCCCGCGAAATACTCGTCAAGCAACGCTTCGAAACGGGTCAGGATGTCCCGGTTGACATCCTGCCTTGTGATGAACTGACGCTCATAGAAACGGAGGCAATAGTTAAGCAGCAACTCGATGTTGTTTGCTATCAAGCGTTTGCTCAGCCGGTCTATGGAATTTTGGAGCTCCTCTTGTATTTTCATCAGGCAGTCTATGAATGTGTGGCGTTCCCGTTCCGAGAGGTGCAACGCCTCGTTGGCCTCGTAGGAGAAGAACGTGTATTCCTTTATATTGCGCCCGAGGTTAGTGCCATGGATCAAATCGGGATGGAAGCACAGCGCGTAGCCCCGGGGCTGGAATTTTTCGCCCGTGTCCTTGATCCCGATTACCTGCCCGGGAGCAAGGCAGACTACCGAGCCCTTTTGGTAATCATACCGCTGCCTTCCGTAAATCAGGTCGCAGTTCTTTTCGTCCTTCAGGAATACGGCATAGAAGCTGAACGTGTGCCGCATGTGCCTCATCGGCTTTGCTTTCGACAGATCTATCACGCTGACAAGCGGGTGCAGCGTCTCCACGCCCAGCATGTCATTGTATTCGGCAACGGTTGTAATGCTCAACAGTTCTTTGTCCATGGTTATGCCTCGTTATTTTTCCAACGGCAAATATAAGAATACCTCGTTTGCCAATGCCATGAAAAGGCCAAAATCCGTGATTTCGGTAAGCCAACCCGTAATCCGTTTAAGCCCCTTTGCTTGCGCCGGACAAATTGGTATGCCTGTCCTGAGACCCGCCGGCACTTCTTCCGGGAGCTGTTTCCCGGGGAAAGTCCCCTTTTTCGCATGAAAACGCTGTGCGCTCTATCTGGCTCCGTGCGCAATCATTTCCCGCCTTTGATCCGGTTGCAATTCCTGCAAAGCATCTGGCAGTTCTCAGGCACGGTAGTGCCGCCATCTTTCCAAGGCTTGATGTGATCCGCTTCCATTTCTTCCAGTTCAAAATGCTTGCCACAATGCGCGCAAATGCCTTTCTGGCGTTCATAGGCCTCGCGCTTCTGCTTCTTGTCGAAGGCGCGGAAGCTCAAGTCCTGCAGATCCCCGCTCAAGACATAACGATAAATGCCCGCTTTCTTCATGATTTCATCGTCTTCCATCAGGACGCGGATCTGTTCCTCCAGCACGGCGGTGTCATACGTGCCGTCGCTGAATTCGTCGTACATCCCGCCCCAGTCCAGCCCTTTCATCTCGCGGCGGTAGCGGGTGAACGTGGAGCGTACCCACGTGACGACCGACACGAAGTAGGCCCACAGCTTGTTGGCGTTCGGGTCGAACTGGTGCTGCGCCATGTAGTCATCGACTTTGGCTATCCCGTCGCGGCGCGCGGCCCATTTGAGGACTGTGGCGAGGTAAGCCTGCTCTATGGCACTGCCGTTCAGGAAGTCACTCCCGAGCTTGTAGGCCGGGCAGCCTCTCTTCGAGAAATAGCGGCGCGCGTCCGTCACAAACGGCCCGGAATAAACCGCATTGAGAAGTTCCTGTTCAAGCAGCTTTTCCCCTGCGATGTTGATGACCTTGAACCAGTCCAGTTTTTCCTTGTTTGTCCCCTTGCAGAAATACACCATCAGGTCATAGTCCAAGAACTTTTCCTGTTCTTCGTTGGTTAGAGTCCGGAAGTAGAACGTGTGGCGTTCCTCGTCTTCGATATGGAAATCGTGGGTGTAAAACCCGCAGATGGACAAGGTGCGCTGCTGCCCGTCAATCATCTCGTACTTGCCGTCTTCCCCTACGCTCCAGTACATGCTGTTGAGGGGAAAACGATTCAGGACGGTGTGGATGACAGCTTGCTGCTGCTTCGTATCATACCGGAACTCCCGCTGGTAGGGCGGACGTATGTCGAGCCGCCCGCCGTAGCCGATGACTCCCTTGTCGGGGTCGTTGACATACCCGTCAACCAAGTCTCGGATCTTTATTAGTTTCAAATCTATATCCATCATGGCTATCGTTTTTTGATTAGAATGCGCCTGTAACATATCTGCAATTTGCCGTTGGCATCACGGTAGCAGAGCTTTCCACGCCGGAAGCCTTTATGCTCCGCAAACCTCGCGGAGCATTCCTCTTTCGTAAGGGATGCCCCTACTCCGTATGACACGCCCATGTCACCGCCATCAATGCCCAGTATCTCGAACTGCTCCGGGTTGTATTTGTCCATGAATGTAA
>CAYSIQ010000017.1:21130-29385 GCA_964431195.1 uncultured Bacteroides sp. | reverse complement strand
TTGCAGGAAACCTGTCATAGGCATCGCTTCCCGTCAGTGCCTCACGCTGCTTCCACACGATTTTCCTATCCGGGACATTCCGAAGCCTATCAGAATGGACAACACTTCAAGAGGATCGTCTGTCCCGTTGTTCAGATACGTTTTGATCGTCTCTGACTCAAAAAGGCCGTTATAACTGAGTTTGCGGCATCTTGATAATCTATTCATCACTTTACTTTATTGGATTTAGATAACATAAAGTATTATTTTTTATCCCTCTATATGCATATTGATTACTTAAAAAATCATTCAACTAAATTTATAAACTAACCATTACTTAATGCAAATTCACTTTTATATTCAATGTCCGGTCTGACGGACGCACATCGATTCCATCAAGAATAATCGGAAAGGTAAAGGACTTGCCTCTTTCTGCAGGAATCAGTGACGGATTGATCGTGACTATTATATCGGCCTCACAGCCCGCCTGAATAACTTCCGGTTCCATACGGAACGTTGCAAAATTAGGAATGATTAAGGCTGACAAACGTAGTGGTTTGTCTCCGCTGTTTCCACACAGAATCCGTTCTGATGACTGTTTTGTATCATTCATCTCACAAAAGTTCAAACAATTCTGTTTCAGTCTCAGTTTTCCCATCGCATATGGATAACGTGCCCATTCATCTGCTTCAGGAACAACATTTCCTACCAATGTTAAGCGTGCCACCGGAGTTTTATCCGAGTAAGACAGATAAACGAAAGCATCCGCATCTATCATCCCAGGATGATTTTTCGGGTAAAAAGTTAATGAGATGATTCGTGTTTCACCCGGTAATATATCTCCGGTACGTACATCCGCCCCTACACATCCGCAGGTTGTTCTTACACATGTAATCGTAAGTGTTTTTTTGCATGTGTTCTCACACGTAAAACGATACGTCTGTGGAGAATCATCCTCAGTCAGAGTTCCAATATTCAATACTGTTTTATCGAAACGCAAGATTTGTTCCGCCTGTTTCATTAACGGCGGGTTTATCAGCGAATCCATTTTTTCCTGTGAACGGAAAGAATCCTGTGCTCTTAAAGCCCAAAGCTGTCCGATACCCACACAGAATATCAATAATTGTATCCAAATAATTGGTTTCATTGACAGTATAGATTACATCCAGCCGTTATCATTCGCATTCTTACGAACAGTAACAGCGATAGTCTGTTCGCTCCCGTTACTTACTTTCACTGTGATATGGGTAGTACCGGTTTTTACCCCGGACACTTCCATGACTGTATTGTTAACGGCTACCGTTGCAATGGCCACATCACTTGATGTACAGGTGTACGTAAGCTCATCTCCTTTAACAAAGTAGTATGCAAGGTCAACAATAGACTTACCGCCTTCGGCCACATATATATTAGGTACTTTCATGTCCGCCCCACTTCCTTCGATATTGTTCAGCAGCAAAGCGGCATCTACTAATCCCGTTCCCATTTTGCCGATATAATTAGAAAGATCCATTTGCGTTGGAGAGGCACCTACGGAAAGATGGTTGCGGTAATAAACCTTCTTCCCACTATACCTACTGTCAACCGGCTTTACCGATTTCTTCAGCAATACTACAAATTCACTTGCCTTGAAATGACGGCGTTGCTGAAGCGCATATGACAATCCTAACGCTGCCACTCCTGCCACATGCGGGCAGGCCATTGAAGTACCCTCCATATAGCCATAAGCCGGCTGCCCATTCTGTATCAGTGTGGAAAGAATGGAACAGCAATATTCATCATCAGTCCAGAATTCCGGATCGTCTTTTCCCACAACACCATAATATTCCATATCACCGCCTGGAGCACAGACATCCACCTCTACACCAAAATTGGTATATGAAGACGGAGTGAAATCGGCAGCTACGGCACTTACTACCACACACTTGGAATAGGCACCCGGATATGAAGGGATTCCTGCATATTCATTGCCTGCGGCAAAAACAGCGATGCCTCCGTCAATAACTCCGTTAGGGGATCCGGCATTGTTGATAAAATAATCCAATGCATCCTTTTCCAAAGGATACAGATTAGACCATTCTTTTTCTGTGCTTGGACCGGGGATATATCCTTCGATCACATTAGCCTCTGCAGAATTATATCCCCAGCTGCACTGCAAGATAACAGCCCCGTTGTCAGCTGCATACTTGATAGCTCTAGCTTCCCCATCCAATGTAACGCTACTGGCTCCAGAGAACACTTGGCACGACATTATTCTTACCCCCGGATTTTCATGGCCATTACCCCCGGCAATGCCACATACGCCTTCATTATTATTATTCATCGCAGCAATCGTACCGGCAATATGTGTGCCATGCCCAGTATCTTCTTCATCCAAGCATGAAATGGATCCTGTATTACTTACAAAGTTATATCCGTATTTATCATCTATATATCCGTTGCCGTCAGCATCTTTCTTCGCATACAGTTCCTCACCTTCATTGACCCACATGTTGTCTTTCAGATCCGGATGAGTGTACATTACGCCTTCATCCAATACGGCAACGATAATTGAAGGATCACCTGTACATTTTTTCCATGCTTCGAAACAGCCGACATCGCAGTCGGCAACAGAAGAGTTATTCAAATCATTCTTGTCGTCAAAAGCATTATTCCCCATATTGTTATAATGCCACTGATAGGACAAGCACGGGTCGTTGAAAGGATTATTAACATTACTACGGGAAAGTGCTTTCTGTTTCAAGGCCGTTTCACTTACATAAATCCGGCGGTTCTCGGGATTGTATGAGCGTTTGATACTGCTATTCCCCTGCACATTAGCAATTTCTCCTAATTTTGAGAAAAGGCTTACTGCTTTCTTCAAATCCGTATGCTCGTCAAATTTAACAAGATACCACAGATGCAATCCGGCAGCGCGAGTCCGTTCTTCGTTCTTTTCATCTACCGGGAACACACGCTCAAAATGGTATCCCCCCAAGATTTCCAAAATCTCGTCCGTAGAGGGAATTCCGGAACGCGTCATGACTCTTTCACTTCCTGCGGCACGGGTCGTGGCCATAATCCGGTCTAGAATATCAGTCATTTCCGGTTTGAATTTAATCAGCAACTCACCGGAAATGGCATCCGGCAAAAACGGGGCTTCCGTTTCCTCGGCCGAAACAGGCGGTTGACTATCGATTCCCGAATCAGAACAGGATACTTCTACCAAGGCCGCCAATACTATGAGGTACAAAAATAAAAATCTTTTCATACGTGAATATCAAGCGTCCCACATAGGTTTGCAGGACATGTTTATACTAAAATTGATTAAAGCTACAATTGCCACCACTACCTTCAAGTAGATGTCGATACCACAAGCGTACCGTATCAACTGAGAGAATGTTATTTCTGCCATAGCTGGAGCATTTTATTTACATTCTCTTTGGCGTGTTTTTTATCTCATGGGTACTTCATCGCATTTTATGTTTGTTTAATCAACATTAATTACATATTTCCTGTAATACAACGGATAAGCCACTCCTT
This sequence comes from uncultured Bacteroides sp., assembly GCA_964431195.1. Classification (GTDB taxonomy): domain Bacteria; phylum Bacteroidota; class Bacteroidia; order Bacteroidales; family Bacteroidaceae; genus Bacteroides. The sequence continues at coordinate 25,884 of CAYSIQ010000017.1, read as the reverse complement.
TTTTCTCCTCGTTGCTTCCGTAATCTCTATCCCCATAATAATAGCTATAATCGAATTTATCAACATCAACATTGTCGAATCCCACTTTCATGCCATAGGAATTCTTGCCGTACTCTTGTTGGTTGAAAATTCTGATTTCCGGTATCCATTCTACAAAACGCGGATGGAAGAGAATCCATTTGGGCACAGATCCTGTCAGAAAGTTAAGATTGACGCTAAGAGTCCTGACTCTCGGTAAGACGCGTGGTATGTCCTGCCCTTTTACGTCCTTATATATATCCATGCCGTTTTTTTTGTAGGTCACCGGATTATCACTTGACAGCAGCCACCCGCATGTATCGGCAGAAATTTTGTTGAGATAAATAGAAGGATCTGCTTTAATCTCCGCTTCGCTGAAAAAATCTGCATCCACATAATATGCTTCCTTCCCTTTTTTTCTTAAATGGGCAGCCATCTCCTCATCGTCAGGCAATTCCCCTTCAAAGAAATTATAGGAAAGTACCAATTCCTCCAGATTATCCCATGACAGCAAATCCAAGAACGCCTCTCTTTCTTCGTTGGAAGATTCTCTAGTACCCAAGTTGATGTGCAGGCCAAGCGGGTAACCCATGTCGGTTTCTCCTTGACTTAAATCAGTAATGGAATCATCCCGCCGGCATCCCAATAAAATGAATGACTTAAGCTTTGGAAAGTTGGATGGATTAATTACAGCCATAAGATCTGAGAGGCTGGTAAAATTATTGCCTCCGAGATCTAGCGTTTCCAACCCCCTATAGCCTTCCTCAACCGCTCCTCCCAATTTCTTGAAATTTTCCGGTAGCCTGTCGATGCTGGCATAAGCTACGGTCAAGTGTTTCAAGTATTTTAGTTCACAGATTTCCTCCCCCATCGATATCACACGCCACTGGTTGTTGATATTGCTTGAAATAGAGAACGTTTCCAAATATTTCAGATAGCGGATCTCCTTTGGAAATGTCTCGCCTTCTTTCAGATCGAACATAAAGAAATCTACGGAACGAACCCGGCCGACAGCACCCTCCGGCGCATCTTTATCAGTGGATTCCCAAAGCGTTACGCCATACCAGTTTTGCAAACTCTCGCTAGTTTCATAGTTTGTAGTACACTGCAACTTTTCGTTGATTGTAATGATAGCCAAAGAGTCACCCGCACGATTATCCTCTATCTTCAAGGCCGGCTTTTGCGTCACTGTCAGGATAACCTCATTAACGGGATTGCCGTTTTCATCCACCAATTGATCTTCCTCAGGTTTTTGAGGGACTATATGGATTTTCGCGACACGAGCATAGGGGCTTGTATTCATATCCCAGCGGAAACGGACTTTCATGGAACGTGGCCGCGCTCCCCTGTCCAGATTAACTTTCAACTTATCATCTGTAGGCGGGGTAAGCCATCCCTCCCTCTCCGATTCATATTCTAGCTTATCCATGTCCGGCATTGATTCAGCGTCCGCAAAGGAATAGTCTATCTCCTTTTCTATCGCAAGATTGACATTCGTTGAAATGTTCGCTTCAAAATAACGTTTGTCATAAATAGCAGAACTCTCAATTTCCACATCCGGTTCTTCTATCACTATTTGTTTCCCATAACCAAACTGTGTAACGGTAATCGTTTTGGATTCCTGCCCTTCGGCAACGAAACGTATTTGCGCCGTACGTACAGTATTCTCCAATGTTGAGTCAACAATCAGCGTGCATTCTGCATGGCCTTCGCCATTGGCGGGAGAAAATTCAATCCAAGGCTTTGATACACTTGCCACCCAACCATAATCCGAAGAAACAACAATTTTCTCTGTTCCCCCTTCAGCACCGATTGTAACCTCCTCTTTGTCAACCGTGATGCCGGCTACGCTTGCCTCATCGCTGTCCGAACAAGAGATCACGATTCCGCCGCAGAATGCAAGTCCCCATATTACTTTACCCAAATTGCTCATATTCTTATCCTCATCGATTCATCGTTTGATATCTAAAGCATCACATCCCCGAATATCTTGTGTCTTATCATAAATCAGTTGATACAACCCGGCCTCTATATAGGGGCACACACTGGTCAAGTCTATCGAAATATTCGGATTGTCCTTTATGTCCAATATATAAATCCTGGGGGTCATGGTCTCATTTACCTTGCGGATGTCGTTTGAACCGATCTGCAAGTGGACCAAGCTCGGGCAGGTCGTGATGCCTTCCGGCCATTCACGCAATGTCCGGTTCCCTTCGCTGTCACGCTGGTGGCGAATGCCGAAAGCGCGCAACTGACTGCTGTTCAACGGTTCAAGCGGGAACGAGGAGAAGCAGTTATAGCTGAGATCCATATTACTCAGATAAGGCAGAGTAGTCGCGCGGAAATCGTCAGACAATTTGGTCAGTTTATTAAAACGCAGATCAATCACAGTCAGCAGATAGGTGTTTTTGTACGGCCCATCTTTCGACTTGAGCGAGTTCTCGGGGATCTCTGTCATCAAGTTGCCACTCAAATCTATCGTGCTGATAGGAGAGCCTGTCGCGAACAACTCCGTCGGGAACTTTTTGATCCTATTGTTTGATAACGTCACCGAGGAAGCATTGATTCCCTTGAAGTCCATGATGCCGCAAGATATGTTGACTCCCTCTTCGCTTTCATTGCCGTCCTTGTCATATCCGCCGATTTCGTTGTACGAAAAATCCACAGTTCCCATCACAAACACAGATTTCGCATTGAAAATGTTGGGTATGAATTTCAGCTTGTTATGCGAAAAGCTCAAAGTCTCCACTTGATTCGTAAATCCGCAGAAATCATCCGGTATTTCAGTTATCTCATTGTAATCCAGCTTCAGCTCTGTCAACAGCACATCTACTCCGAAAGGCTCAACTTTTTTGATTTTATTATAGATGCAATCCAATAGCCCCAGTTTCTTCATGTTCCTTATTGAGCCATCGTCGGGGAACGCTTCCAGATTGTTGTAACCCATATAAAATATCTGCAGTTCGGCTCCTGCCGGAGTGTTGGCCAGCGTGCTCCAGTCGTCTTTCAACTGTTCTCCCGAAATTCCACGGTTGCACGCTATGTTCAGCAATTGCAACTTAGGCAATTCGTATAAGAAATCAGGGAGCCGCGCCAGGTTAGGGCAATTGTACAGTTCCACATCCGTGAGGTTTTCCATGTTGCCCCAACTTAGGTTTTCATCCTTGTACGACAACGCATAATCCGAATCCGGGTCTTCCCAGTCGGAACAGACATCCTCCGCCATGAAGGGGGAGTTGCCCATATAGAACTGCTGCAGTTCGGTGAGCCGCATAATTGCCTTTGACACAAATGTTATCCCGTTAGTGAGATTTCCGATTTGCGTGTCTTTCAAGGTAATGCGCCCGCTTTTCTTGACAGGCTTCAAGCCCGGGTGATGATTGATGCCGTCCTGCAACAGCTCCGACATGTTTTCGCGCGGGTCATGATCCAAGAAAAGCGTTTTATAGTGCATGCGCATCTTCCTTTTTTGGGCTTCGTCCATGCCGGGATGTATCCCGTCCCGGTTGAACAGCCTGCCCATATTCAGCTTCTCGCTATGCGTCCCGAAGGCAAGCACGCGCAGCTCGGTCAGCTGGCCTATGGCGTCGGGGACTCTGCCTCGCGCGCCGAAGCCCTCCAGGCTCAGCCCTGTGACACGCCCGTTGTCGTCCAGCTCGACCCCCGGCTGGTCTCCCCACATGTCGATTTCTTTGTTGAAGTTCCAGTTCGCCCGCCCGTCGTTCGGGTCTCCCTCGCAATGCCAGTTCTTCCCGTCCAGGGCTTCCCAGATTTCTTTCAGCGCCAGATAATCCTTGACGTACTCGGCCGTTTCGGAGAGCAGCACGGGAACGCTCGCATATTTGGTCAGCTTGTTGTCCTCGACGGCGAACTCTTCTCCTTCCACCTCCTGGGCTCCCCCTCCCAGCATGTTTTCCCTCGTCCCGTCTATCGAGTAGGCCGTATAGGCGGTGGCCCTGTAGGTGCCGACGGGAAGCCACACGGCGGAGTCGCAAGTGGCCGTGCCGACGTCCATGTACCGGTCGTCCGGGTCGTCGGGGTTCGGATGTTCCTTGTACTCTTCCTTATAGGCCACTTTCAGCTTGGGCAGCTTTATAGAGACTTTGGAGAAAGTGTTGGTGACCGTGATTTCAATCAGCCTGATGTCGCTGAACAAATACTCGGCGGACAACGCCCTGCTCCGGGGCGCGGGCAGCCCGCTCTTTACCAGCCTGAACGTCACGGTGCCGCGCCCTTGCACGTCCGCGGGCAGCTCCTTCACGGTCAGCCCGCCGGGCGCCACGGAGAAGCTCTCTCCCTCGCCGGCCGGCATGCTCAGGACGACTTCGTCCAGGCTGTCAAGCAGCTTGTAGCCTATGATCCTGTACTCGCCGACCAGCAGCTGCAGCTTGTTGCTGCGTATCCCGTACTCGGCGTTGCTTTCGTCATAAGCGTTCAGAAGCAGCGTCTGGATGATGCTTTTGCCTTCGTACTGCATCTCGACTTCCATCTTTTTCGCTTCGCCCAGCTTGCCCAGCCCGGCCGCGCGCGTGCCGGCCGCTTCCTCCCGCGCGTAAGACGACGACTTGCAGAGCTTGAACTGCACATACCCGTACCGGCTCTCTCCCGGCTCGTCCTTGTCGTCGGAGCAGCCGGCCGTCGCCGCGCCTAGCAGCGCGGCGAGGAAGGGCGCCAGGAACAGTTTCCATAAAAAAGTTTTCTTCGGGTTCATCGCCGCTCCTTTTGTTTTTCCGTTA
>CAYSIQ010000017.1:10733-21030 GCA_964431195.1 uncultured Bacteroides sp. | reverse complement strand
CATACGTCGCGAACGAGATCTTGTTGGCAACGGCATCCGACCTTTGGGCGACGTCCGCTATTATAAATCCATCGTACCCGGACTGGAGGTTGCCAGATTCATCGAAGATTTTTTCTTCCGGGCTATCCTTGATTTCCTCGTAAACTTTTTTCGGGAAAGCCAGGACGACGGCGCTCCGGCTGGCTTCCGGGTTCTCCGGGTCGGGGACAAAAGCGTCGAAAGTCAATGAACAGGTTATCCCGTCTTTTGCCACGTGCACCCACGACGTGCTCGCTTCGTCAAAACTATATTCTTGCCCTTCATCTTCGCTAAGGGGGGTGAAACGTTCGTTCTGATAACCCGGCCCTTTCTCAAAATAAACCTTTTGCCCGTATGTCACGATTTCATATTCGTCGTTGCGGGTGGTGACGGTTGACGTTATGTCGCCCTCATTATAGTCCGTGGCATAATCGTCGACAGAGACCGTCTTCATCGTCTTCCCGTCCTCGCTGACCTGCAAGTTCAGATATTGGGGGTAAACCAGCAGCTCGTCCGCCTTCAGCCCGTCATAACAAACCGGGACGGAGGCGCTTGCCTCGTTGCCGTCTATCTTCGCCGTGAACGTCAGCTTGTAATTCTTGTCAACTCCGAACGAATATTTGGGATCAAGCTGCTCCTCGTTATTCTCTTCGAAAGTCAGCGAGAATTTTCCCGGCTCTTCTTGCTCCGCCTTTATCCAGCCCGGGGTCTCTATCCCGATCTCGGCATTCCCCGAATTTTCCACTTTCACTACAACTATCGTGTATTCGACGCTATTGGCGTCCAAGCCGTTGCCCTTTATCAGCACCGGGTTTTCCTCGCCATAGGGGTTTCCTTCCTCGTCTTCGACCGTGATTTTCGCCCCTTCTTTTTTAGGCCTGGTAATCTTGTAGATAACCTGTTTCTCGCCGCCCATTTCCAGCGTGATTTCCGCGACGTCCTCTTTCTCGGCGGTCTGCCCTTCATCGGAGACTCTGGCGGTGACGCGTTGCGGCCCGGCTTCGCCCTTTATGGTGCTTTCAGTAAATTCGCCGTTGACAAATTTGCACCATGCCGCGCTGCTTGTGAGGGTCCAGTCCGCCGCCGCGTTGAAAGTGATGGCCACCTCGCTGCCCGCGTTGAGGGTGCTGTCCTGCAATGCAGGGAACTCGATTTTGCCGCCGCCGGGAGCGTTCTCGTCGTCATCGTCCGAACACCCCGCGAACGACGCGACGGACATCATGGCTAACGCTGCGGCCCAACTCATGCCTTTTAAATTTAATGCTTTCATAACTGTTAATTTTAAAGTATTGATAAAAATTGGTATAGACAATTTCTGTTTCCTTGGCTTTTCAGGCTGTCCTAAGCCGGCTTGCTTCCAAATGTCAATATCCCTGCTCTTTCAATTTCTCGGCTTCCGCGTCGCTAATCCATTCGATGGCATTGATATAGGTGCCTACGACGCCGTATTCCGATCCGTCTTTATTGTCAACGCTTAGCGTAACGAATTGCAGGATATAATTTTCGCAAGTGTTATAGTAGGAAGTATAGCTTGTGGGCTGTTCCATTAGCAACTTGCCGTCGCCATAAATGGTTCCAAAGGCTTCGCCGGTCGAGCCGCAAGGTTGCTCTTCCATCTCAATCAGAGGTTCGAGGACGTCTTCGCGGTTGAACGTTATCTTCGTGTCGTACCCGTCATAGTAGATGCCATGCAGGACGATCGTATTTTCTTCCCCTTCCGCTATGTCCGAAGTGATCAAGCGCAGGTCTGTGTTAAGCAGATAGTCTTCGAAGTACGAAGAGATGACTTTACAATATCCGGTAAAGTTGTTGATGTCGAACGGGCAGACCTTTTGCAACAGGACTTTGGCTTCAATGCCGTACAATTCCCATTCATTGGCTTCGGGGACAACGAGGCGCAGGACAAAGCCCAAAGAGTCGGCAGGCTCGATGCTCTCATAGTTGCCTTGCACTTCCACATTGGCAGCCATTTCACCGGCTTTGATGGTCACCGTATTCGAAAGAAGCTTGTAATGCTTTCCTTCAACGGCATTGCTTTTCGTGTCTATTACTTCGACGGCGAAAGTGCGGTCGTAGCCGGCCCGCACGGTGGCTGAGACAGGGATGTTGAACACCTCATTGCTTTCCTGCACCCCGTACATGTAGAGCGTGTCGGAAAACATAAGATAATCGGGCCCGCTGTATATCACCTTGTCCTGTTCGCATCCGGCAAGGGCTGCCAGCGTAGCGACGGCTGTGACATATCCCCATAATAATTTTTTCATTATCGTATGCTTTTAATCTTATTTGTTGCTTTCATTGGGTTCCACTTCCGAGCCGGGGGAATCCAGCTCGTGCTGAGGTATCGGCCACACGAACATAGGATCATCGGCCTCCACCTTCAGGCTGCTGCCGTTGGAAAGCGACTGGTCTTGCGGTTCACGTTCGAAACCTTTATGCCAGCGCTTTAGGTCTTGCAGGCGGAAACCTTCCATATAGAGTTCTTTTACACGTTCCTCTTCAATGATTTTCATCGCATTTTCTTTGTCACCCATAGCGGTAGAGCCACCGTATTGGGAATAACGTGCCCTACGAATAGCCGTAATGTCTTTTTCCGCATCGGAGATTCTTCCTGACTGCACGTATGCCTCGGCGCGCACCAGGTATTGTTCTGACAAGCGCAATACTTTCGGCATGGTGACATGCAGGATATTGTAGCTCATAAACTCTTCGTTACCGAAGTATTTGACCAGCAACGGCCAGGTAAGCCCGTGGCTGTATCCGGTAGTGAAAGACTGGAAGAAAGCGGCGGCGCGCAGGTCTTCGGCGTCATACAGGTTGATGACCCACAGGGCCGGGACATAGTCCGGCCTCAGGCTGGTGTAGTCATAGTTGGCAAAAATAGCGCCGAGACGCCCGCCGTATGAGTTGATGGTGAATCCAACTTTCCAGATGGTTTCCGTAGAGTGGTCGTTTGTCCACATATACTGGTAATAGCTGACTCCGGAAGAGATTTCCTGCGTGCAACTTGACAGGATGTAATAGCCGCTATCAATGACCTTGGTGGAGTATTTAATCGCTTCGTCCCATTTCTTCATATAAAGAGCCACACGGGCGCGCAGCGCATAAACCGTATATTCACTGAAATATGGGCTATCATACAACGCTCCCTGAGTGGCTTCGTCAAAATCCTCTCCGAGTGCCAACAATTCTGCCGCACGGTCAAGATCATCCAAAACGAACTGATAGGAGTCTTTTAATGAAGAACGCTTCATCTCCTCGTCGCCGCGATAATGTTGAGTAAGGATAACGCCCAGCTGGTTGGCCGCGTCTTCATCGCTTTCGTATGCCTTGCAGAACAGTTTAACCAGTTCCGAATAAGCCAGCGCGCGAGCGAAATAGGTTTCACCGCAACATTGATCCAGTTTGTCGAGAGCGGCATCGTCCGTTGTGTTCTCCCTTACATTGTCTACTCTGTCGAGCAGGAAGTTGCAACGGTTGATAACTTCATACAATGAAGCGTACACGGCCTCAATATCGGTGTTGGTGGCAAGGATGTCTTTCCAACGCCAGATCTCGCCATAGACATTCGAATAGCCGTTTATTCCATAAACGAAATCAGCCTGCAGGTCGGGCAGCAAGGTAAGATTACCGGAATACAAATACCCGCTCTTAAACGCGTCATAAATTCCGATCACAGCCATATCTACGTCATCTATCGTCTGAATGGCCTGGTCGAAAGGGACTTCGTCTTCAGGCAGTTTGTCCAAGCAAGAAGCAGTGGACAGCATCACGGCAGCCAACATTATGCATAATCTGAACTTTCTAATCATCTTTCTTTCTGCTTAATTAAAATGAAACTTCAATGCCCAGCGTGAACTGGCGTGATGCCGGATATTGTGCCCTGTAAATATTGCTTGCAACTTCCGGGTCAAGCCCCTTGAAGCCGGTAAAGGTCAACAAGTTTTGACCTTGCAGGTAAACACGTGCGGATGTGAAGAAGTTCGTTTTCTTCAGCAACGATTGTGGGAGCGAATAGGCCAGCACCAGATTCTTCAAGCGAAGGAATGAGGCGTTTTCGAGGAAGCGGTCGTCAAGCTGGGCAACCACTCCGTAGCGGGGGATGTCGGTTATGTCGCCCGGCTTTTCCCAGCGGTCGTACAACAGGCGCCTTGACTGGTTGTATGCACTGTACAATCCGTTGCTTTCTTCGAAGAAACGGTCATTGTTCATTACCCAATGGCCGGCCATCCAACTGAACTGGGCGGATAATGACAAGCCCTTCCATGTGAAAGTCGTCCCGAAGCCACCGGCCCATGGAGAGTCGAAAGTCTTCCCGGTCATTACTTTGTCTTCTTCGCGGAACTCGGTGGTTATTTCACCGTCTTTTGTGTACCACAGGGCATCACCATTGGCAGGATTTACTCCGGCATAGTGGTTCAGGAAGAATTCGTGTACCGGATGCCCTACCACGTATTTAAGTCCGGTAGTGGAATTTACATATTCCTGCACGCCGTTATAGAGTTCTACGAGCTTATTCTTGTTATACGATACATTGGCATTCAAGTTCCATGTGAAATCTTTGCTACGAATCACGTCACCGTCCGCTGAAAATTCAACGCCGCGGTTTATCATCGCGCCGATGTTTTCCCAACGAGATCCTTCACCGGTTATAGCGTATGATTCGGGGACGTACATCAACATATTGCTAGTCTTCTTATGGTAGAAGTCTATATTCAGGTTGGCACGTTTGAAGAAACCCAAGCGCAGGCCGATGTTGCTTGCCCACGTTTGTTCCCAGCCTAAATCTTCATTCCCGCTTTGTTGCGGATAGATTCCGGCCTCGTCATTGTAGTTGGGGCCGCCGGCAACCAATGCCAAGTGGTCGTAGTCGGGTATTTCCGAGTTGCCTGAAGTGCCGGTGCTCAATGCGACCTGCGCGCTGGTCAGCCATTCGATGTCTTTCAGAAAAGCCTCGTTTTTGGCATTCCACATGAAGCCTACTGACCAAAACATACCCCAACGGTGGTCTTTGCCGAAACGTGAAGAAGCATCGGTACGAGCCGCCACTTCCGCGTAATACAAATCTTTGTAATTGTATTCGCCACGGAAGAAGAATGATAAATATGAATAAGAGGTATTGGAATCCGCCCACGAAGAAGCACGTGTACCGGAAGTCACATTCGTCAATTTATCATTGACCTGCCCGCTGGTAACAACCTGGAAGCCCGTTGACTGATAGTCTACAGCCTCCTGCCCCACCAAGAAGTTGAGCGAATGATCGTCATTCAGTTGCCAACGATAATTGGCAGTAGTCGTCTCACTCAATGTAAGAATGTCCGACGAATTGCGCCCGGCAGAGCCGATCCCGTTATTAACAGCATAGCTGGGATACGACTGCATGAATGCGGTCGAATGGGAGTAGTCCGCGCCGAATTGGGTATGAATGGTCAGATCCCTGACAGGAGTGATGTCCGCGAATACAGTGGATAAAAGTTTGTACTTCTTGTAAGTCACCGGATTGTTCTCCATCCATTCAATGGGGTTCTGGCCTGTTCCCGTCCAGGTTCCATCGTTTTCGGAAGCCAATGACCCGTCCGCATTGTACGGGCTCCAATAAGGAAGCATGAAACGGGAACCGGAAATAGGCGTATATAATGCCATCTCCCCCTCTTCCGCCTGCTGGACTTCTTCATAGGCGGCCATCGTGTTAGTTCCGATCTTCAGCCAGTTACTTGCCTTTACCTCTGCATTGGCGCGCATATTGTAGCGGCGGAAAGTGGAACTTTGGGCGATACCCTCCTGATCGAAGAAACCGCCGGAAACATAATAGTTGAGATGGTCGGTGGCGCGGCTCACAGACAGTTCGTAGTTTTGCAGCGGAGCGCGGTCGTTGAATATTTCATCTAGCCAGTTAACGTTGGTGCGCGAAAGCAGCTCGTAGTCCTGCCCGGTATCTAGGCCGATTTCTTTTTCAAATTGAATGCGCTCAGGCGTGTTCATCATCATCCACTTGCCGTTGGATGCCAACTGTGAGATACCATATTGGGCGCGCAAGGTCACCTTGGCCTTATCCATAGCCAAGCCGCGTTTGGTTGTGATTACTACCACGCCGTTTGCCGCGCGGGCGCCATAGATAGAGGTTGAAGAAGCGTCTTTCAATACGGAGATTGATTCGATGTCCGCCGGGCTAATCGTATTAAAGTCCGAACTGGAAATGGGCACGCCATCCAAGATGAACAACGGGGATGTCCCCGAATTGATTGAGTTGGTGCCGCGGATTTGGAACACGGCCGCCTTGCTGGGTTCTCCCGAATCGGAGATGACAGACAGGCCAGGCATCTGTCCCTGCAAGGCCTGGTCAAATCCGGCAGCCGGCACATTTTCCAACTTTTCCGATTTTACGGCAGACACAGCTCCGGCAATCGTCCCTTTTTTGCGGACTCCATAAGCTACTACCACTACTTCGTCCATTAACGCGGCCTCCGGGGCAAGGCGGACGTTCAGCGTGCCGGTCTTGTCGCTCACTTCATGCTTTTGCGGTTGCATGCCGATGTATGAGAACAGTAAAGTAGCCTTTGCCGTTCCTTTAATCTCAAGGCTATAGTTGCCTTCAATGTCGGTCACTACGCCATTCGAACTTCCTTCTTGCAGTATCGACACACCTATCAACGGTTTATTATCCTCTTCTGAAACAACCTTGCCTTTAACTAAGAATTCTTGTGCAAAAGCGGATTGAATCGCCAATGATGTGAAAAAAATAAAAGGGAAAATCGTTTTTCTCATCCTTCTTCTTGCTCCTTTCTTTTGATTACAGTTGGAATTGATAAATCTTTCTGTTGTACAATTTTGAAGGAACAGTGATCATAAATCCGCCTTCTTTTATAAAATACAAGCTATGCGCCCTATCACATTTCATTTTTATTTCATTAAAATATAGCCAATTATCAAGGTGGGCATTACCAATTCTTTATGTTGACTCAAACCAGGCAGCAACGCCTTTTATCTGCCTGCCCCTTATGGGGATTGCGCTGCAAAGTTAATGGTTTTATTTTCCTATCCGCATGCCCTCTCCGTATTTAACATACTTTAATTGGATATGCTCTCCATTTTCATGGTTAACTTGCTCAAACTTATTTGTTTCCCTGATTTCTTCCGGTTAACGATATTACGCGAGTTTGGGAAGATCCGGGGACGAAACGAGAGCCCGATGCCATGGCCTTTGTGAATGCGCAGGCTCTTGCCCGGCGGCATACATGTGGCCGGTCGCGACATATGCATGCCGTAAACAGATGGCATACAAACGCCGGATATTCCATCTTTCCAGCTTGGAACACCCGAGCCGAGCCTGTTCTAAGACGGGACAGGAACTACCCATGTGCCATGCTTTCCGTACTTTCAGCGCGGGCTTTCCGCTTTGCTGATGTAGCACCAGATGGGATAATGGTCTGAAACACGGATGCTGCGATCCACCGTACAGTTGTAAGCCTTCAGGTTCGGGCTGAGCAGGATGTGGTCGATGCGAAAGAAAAACTTGTTCCGGTTGTACGATATGCCCAAGCCGCGTCCCGATGTGGCAAAAGCATCGTCCAACTCCTGCGCAATGACGCGGCGCGAATAGGATATGGGCGAATCATTGAAGTCGCCGCACAACAATACATAATCGGTGCGGGCACAAGCCACCTCGCGGGCGATGGTGTCGGCCTGCGATGCGCGCAGGACAGAGGCTTTGGCCAACTTGCCGATGAGCCGGCGTGCGCCTCGTTCCACTTTCCCTTTTTTGGGGGCGCGTAACATGCTTTCATACATCCCTTTGTCTTCCACGGTCAGCTTGTTCGACTCTAAATGATTGTTGATAAGGGTCACGGTGTCCCCGTCAATCAGCAGTTCATAGGCTACCGAGCCATTGCTCTCGCTGGAGTAGCCGAGGCGGCGTGCCGAGAGGATGGGAAACTTCGAGAAGCAGGCCAGCCGGTTGTTCCTGTTCCGCCCCACGGCCGTGACGTTGCGGTATGGATAATCCTCCAGTGCTTTGTCCACATCAGCCTGCCGAAGGTACGGGGGCTGGTCGGGAACGAAGTATTCCTGCAAGCATAGAATGTCTGCCCCGCTCTGCCGCAGGTAGTTGAGGATAGATTTCCCCTTTTCGGGCCTGATACTGCCTCCGAAAGCCATTACATTGTACGAAAGCAGCTTGATGGCGGATTCGGGCACCGGGGCGGTGCGAAAATGGAAAGGGCAATAGACGCGCAACTGCGGCGCACACAGCAACAGCCCTACCAACGGCAACAACGCGAGTTCCCACTGGCGCAACAGCAGCCACACTGCCAGCAGGCATACATCGGCCAGCACAAAAAGAGGGAAAGCCAGCCCCATGCACGAATATACAGGGTGCTTCGCCGGCGCGGCGCACGGGCTGTAGGCCGCCATCAGAAGCAGAACAGTAACCAACAGGTTGACTGCCGAAAGCACTGATACAGCCACGCTGTAGGCTAAATGTTTCATATCATCAACGACAAATATAATGTATTTATCCGCCTCTCCGCGGCGCTGCTCCTTTCCGCCGGAAGCCGCATTCCGGGTCAGTTGCGGCGGCTTGCATTAAACAGTTTTTTCTTTTCTTCTGCCGTCAGGCTTCCATAACCAGACTGCTTCAGCTTGTCGAGGATGCGGTCTATCTCGTCTGACTCGGCCTTTTTGCGGGCGTTGTAGTCGTAATCTTTCTCACGGCCGGGGTTGACGTGTGCTTTCATCTTGGGCTTGCGCGCCAGCCCCACGCCGTAAGGGGGAAGCAACGCATCTGCCAGCTTGTTAATCCATGCGGTGATGTCGCGCCCTTTGGACAGGGCAACGGCAAACCACAGGCCGGCCAATGCGCCGCCCACGTGGGCGATGTGCCCGCCGCCGTTGCCGGAGGTGACAAACAGCAAATCGATCGCCACCGTAGCCACCGCCAGCCACTTCAGCCGCACCACGCCCAGCAGGAAAAGGCGGATGGGATAATCCGGCTCCCGATAGGCCGCCGCCGCGACGATGGCCAGCACCGAGGCCGACGCGCCCAGCATATAGGCATAATCCACCATCGGGCGGAAATAGGGGAATACGTTGAACGACAGCATATAGAGCACGCCTCCGCACAGCCCGCCCAGCAGGTAAACTCCCCGCAAGTGTTTGCCTGAAAAGAACTGCAAGAACAGCATGCCGAACCAGTAAAGCCACAGCATATTGAACAGAATGTGCAGCACCCCCACGTGCATAAACATGTAGGTCACGACAGACCACGGCTGGAGCATGAACCGCTCAAACGATGCCGGCAATTCCACCCACTCGAATATGCCTCGCGATGAAAGGTTGAACAGCTGCAACACGATTTGCGCCAGCGCCACAGCCGCAAACACCGCGACATTGATGTAAACAAGCTGCACGACAATGTTGCCGCGACGGAATTTCTCTTTCAGTTCAGTCGTAAAAGTACCCATTGTTCCTGTTTTTGTTCCTCCAATATATAATAAGGAAGAAGCCAAACAACATGCCCCCCAAGTGAGCGAAGTGGGCGGTATTGTCGGCAGGATTGTTGGCTATGCCGGAACACAGCTCAATCACCGCATACCCTATGACGAAGTATTTGGCTTTGATGGGCACGGGCAGCGGGAAGATGAACAGCGGCTGGTTGGGGAACAGCATGCCGAAACCCAACAGGATGGCATAGACAGCCCCCGAAGCCCCCACGGTAAAGCTGTTGAGCGCCAAGTTGAGGTGAGCCATGCCGGGATCCATGAAGTTCACATTACGGTCTAATGCCTTTGCCCCTTCCGCTACCACATATTGCACGGCCTCCGCATCAAGCGAAGAGGATGCGGCCAAATACTGGATGCCCATTACCGCCTCCTGAATCAGCCCGGCGCCGATGCCGCACATCAGATAGTAGAACAGGAAACGTTGCGGCCCCCACACCTGCTCCAATATGCGCCCGAACATCCACACGGCAAACATGTTGAAAAACAAATGAGTGAAACCGCCGTGCATGAACATATAGGTGATGAGTTGTGCCAGATTGAAGCGGTCTGACAAAACGAAATGCAGCCCCAGATAGTTGTTCAAGTCGATGCCGTAGCGTTCAGCCACCATGATGCCGAGATACATCAGCACATTGATAATAAGAAGATTTTTAGTAACTGTCGGTATGGTATTCATATACTGTAAATTTAGCGGCAGCGGCAAAAGTACGAATAAATTCCGTACCTCGCATCAAAAGCCCCCGCTATTCTGTTTTTTTAGCCATCCTGGGCAGTCCGCTACC
>CAYSIQ010000017.1:0-10633 GCA_964431195.1 uncultured Bacteroides sp. | reverse complement strand
ACGCGTGCATCGAGGCAACCGCCTGTATTGCAGCCGGCTTTGCGAGGCTTTATTTTGCAATCTTTTTGGCTAGCCTTTATTTTTCCCATTCCATTCCTCAGTCAGCGGAAAAGGCGTAACTTTGCCGGGAAAGAAACCACAGGCCGGGCAAACCGGGCATTACGTATGAAAGAGATAGATATTCCCTCCTTAACGGCCGAAGCCGTGTCGCTGTTGCAATCGCTCATTGCCATCCCGTCGGCGAGCCGCGAAGAGGCGCAGGCCGCCAATTTCCTGCAAAACTACATCGAGCTGCAAGGCATGGCCACCGGACGGCATGGCAATAACGTGTGGTGCTTCAGCCCGATGTTCGACCTCGGCAAGCCTACCCTGCTGCTCAACTCCCACATCGACACCGTGCGCCCCGTAAGCGGCTGGCGCAAAGACCCTTTCAAGCCCCGGACGGAAAGCAACGGCAAACTCTACGGACTGGGCAGCAACGATGCCGGCGCCTCCGTGGTGAGCCTGCTGCAAGTGTTCTTGCCACTGTGCCGCACAACGCAGGCTTACAACCTCATCTACCTTGCCTCGTGCGAAGAGGAGGTGTCGGGCAAAGGCGGCATTGAATCGGCCTTGCCGCAGCTGCCTCCCATCGCCTTTGCCGTGGTGGGCGAACCTACGGAAATGCAGCCAGCCATCGCCGAAAAGGGACTGATGGTGCTGGATGTCACTGCCACGGGACGCTCGGGACACGCCGCACGCGACGAAGGGGACAACGCCATCTACAAGGCACTCGATGACATTGCTTGGTTCCGTGACCACCGCTTCCCGAAGGAATCACCGCTGCTGGGCGCGGTGAAGATGAATGTCACCGCCATCCAGGCAGGCACGCAGCACAATGTCATCCCCGGCACCTGCACCTTTACCGTAGATATCCGCAGCAACGAATGCTACACCAACCGCGAATTGTATGAGGAAATCTGCCGCCACATCCGTTGCCGGGCCGAAGCGCGCTCTTTCCGTCTCGGTTCATCGCGCGTTTCGCCCCAACATCCGGCAGTGCGGCGGGCGGTGGCATTGGGGCGTGTGCCGTTCGGCTCCCCCACGCTGTCAGACCAGGCGCTGATGCCTTTCCCCTCCCTGAAGATGGGGCCGGGCAAAGGCTGCCGCTCACATACGGCGGACGAATTTATTTTCATACACGAGATTGAAGAAGCTATCGGCCTGTACTGGGAATTGCTGTACGGGCTGAAGATATAAGAAGATGGCCGTTGCCGTACGGCAGCGGATCAGCTTTTCCCGCTTCCCGCGAACTCCATCAGATAGGCCTTGATAAAGCCGTCTATTTCACCGTCCATCACGCCATTCACGTCCGATGTCTGGTAGTTGGTGCGGTGGTCTTTCACCCTGCGGTCATCGAATACATAGCTGCGTATTTGCGACCCCCACTCGATTTTCTTCTTGTCGGCTTCCACTTTGGCCTGCTCGGCCATGCGGTGTTTCATCTCCTTGTCATAAAGCATGGAGCGCAACAGGCGGAGAGCGTTCTCGCGGTTCTTGGGCTGGTCGCGCGTTTCGGTGTTTTCAATGAGGATTTCCTCCTCCTCGCCTGTGTAGGGATCCTTATACTGATAGCGCAAGCGCACGCCGGACTCCACCTTGTTGACGTTTTGGCCGCCAGCGCCCCCGCTCCGGAAAGTATCCCATGATATGCGGGCAGGCTCGATGTTCACTTCGATGGTGTCGTCCACCAAAGGAGTCACAAACACCGATGCGAAGGAAGTCATGCGCTTGCCCTGCGCGTTGTAGGGGGACACGCGCACCAGCCGGTGTACTCCGTTCTCCCCTTTCAGGTAGCCATAGGCATACGGGCCCGATATTTCAATGGTGCAAGTCTTGATTCCTGCCTCGTCGCCTTCCTGCAAGTTGGCAATGGCGATCTTGTAACCGTGAGTTTCGGCATAGCGCAGGTACATGCGCATCAGCATGTTGGCCCAATCTTGGCTTTCCGTCCCGCCGGCTCCCGAATTGATTTTCAGCACACAGTCCATCTGGTCGGCTTCTTCGCGCAACATGTTTTTCAGTTCCAGCGCTTCCACGGCGGAGGCGGCCTTGGCATAGGCTTCGTCCACCTCCGCATCGGTCACCAGATCGTCTTTGTAGAAGTCGTAAGCCAGTTGCAGCTCGTCGGACAGGGTCTTCACCTCCGTGTAACCGTTAATCCACTGTTGCAAATTCTTCACCTTCTTCATTTGGGCTTCGGCAGCCTTTTGGTCATCCCAAAAACCGGGAGCCTGCGTGCGGAGCTGCTCTTCTTCCACTTGGATTTTCTTTTCCTCTATGTTCAAGTAGTGATTCAACGCTTCGGTGCGTTCCTTGATATCTTTCAGCTGTTCGGTGGTAATCATATAAGAGTTAAGATGAAATAAAACAATCCATTCGGTTACAAAGGTATGAAAATGATTACAGGAAACGCTGCATCCTCCCCTAATTTTTTGGAGAAGCGGATCCGGCGCTCCGGTCGCAGGCCGGATGCCGGGAACAAGCCGCTTTGCTGCCATTTAATGGGAAAACGCCAACCGGTAACCTTCTGCAGGCTTATTGGGAACAATCCGTGCAGTTTTCTTCAAAAAACTTGCGATTAATTAAAAAGATGCGTTATTTTGTGCATTCATTTCAGCACGACCAAAGCGTATGGCAGGTGATTCTTTGTTTTTAATCGACATCGACCGTATCCTTCGCGAGAAAGTCCCGAAGAAATCGAAGTACATCCCGGGCTTTGTGGCCTCCTACTTGAAGCACATCGTCCATCAGGATGAACTGAATGCCTTTCTACTGGAATCGAAAGGCAAGGTCGGCGTAGATTTTCTGAAAGCCAGCCTCGATTTCTTGGACACCGGGTTGGTGGTGAAAGGCGAAGAAAACCTGCCTTCCGACGGCCTCTATACCTTTGTCAGCAACCACCCGCTGGGCGGACAGGACGGGCTCGCGCTGGGTTACATACTGGGCAAGCACTACAACGGCAAAGTGAAGTATCTGGTCAACGACCTGCTGATGAGCCTTCAAGGGCTGGCTCCCCTCTGCATTCCCATCAACAAGACAGGCAGGCAGGCTAAGGACTTTCCCCGACTGGTAGATGCCTGCTTTGCTTCGGACAACCAGCTGATCATGTTCCCGGCAGGGCTTTGCTCGCGCAGGCAACACGGCGTCATCCGCGACTTGAAGTGGAAGAAGACATTTATTGTGAAGAGCGTGCAAAACCGGCGCGACGTGGTGCCAATCCACTTTGACGGGCGGAACTCCGACTTCTTCTACAACTTAGCCAACCTTTGCAAGATGCTGGGCATCAAGTTCAACATCGCCATGCTCTACCTTGCCGACGAGATGCTGAAGAACCGCCACAAGACATTCACCGTCACCATCGGGAAACCCATATCCTGGCAAACCTTTGACAAATCGCGCACGCCGGCAGAGTGGGCGCAATATGTGAAAGACCTTGTGTACAAGCTTAAAACTGAAAAATAAACAAGCACACATTATATTCTATATATGGAAGATATCATTAAGCCAATAAGCAAATCCCTGCTGAGAGCGGAACTGACGGAAGACAAACGCCTGCGGGTGACCAACAAAAGCAACAACCAAATCTACATCATCACCGCACACGACTCCCCTAACACCATGCAGGAGATAGGCCGCCTTCGCGAAATCGCATTCCGCACTGCCGGCGGAGGAACGGGGAAAGCCACCGACATCGACGAGTACGATGCGATGGAGAACCCCTACAAGCAACTGATCGTGTGGAACCCCGAAGCGGAAGAAATCTTGGGCGGCTACCGGTATATCCGTGGCACTGACGTGCGTTTCGACGAGCACGGAGCGCCTATACTGGCCACGGCACACATGTTCAGCTTCTCCGAAAAGTTCCTCAATGAATATCTCCCCACCACCATCGAACTGGGACGCTCGTTTGTCACCCTCGAATATCAGTCCACACGCGCTGACAGGAAAGGCCTCTTTGCCCTCGACAACTTGTGGGACGGGCTGGGCGCGTTGACCGTTGTCATGCCCAACGTGAAGTCTTTCTTCGGCAAAGTCACCATGTATCCTAACTACAACCGCCGCGGGCGTGACATGATCCTCTACTTCCTGCACAAGCACTTTGTCGACGAGGACTGCCTTATCACCCCCATAAACCCGATAAGGATAGAAACGGACGAGAAAGAACTGGCCGCCCTGTTCTGCAAAGACTCTTTCAAGGAAGACTACAAGATTCTGAACTGTGAAATCCGCAAGCTGGGCTACAACATTCCGCCGTTAGTCAATGCCTACATGAGCCTCAGCCCCACCATGCGCATGTTTGGCACGGCCATCAATTACGAATTCGGCGATGTGGAGGAAACCGGCATCCTGATTGCCGTCAACGAGATACTGGCCGAAAAGCGCATGCGGCACATCCAATCGTTCCTCGAAAACGAGCCGGAAGCGCGCAGCATCACGTGGGGAGGGAAGAAGATTTTCCTGTAAACAAAAAAACATGGTAATAACCAGGCATTTACTCCGTATATGCACGGAGCACAGGCGGCACGTGCATGAAACATGCCCCATGCACGCACGGAAGGAACGCCATACGTGCATGGAGCAAAGCGGAGGCAAATTCACGAAATCTCCGGCAGGCTGTTCCCGTTGATTTTCCGATAGAGGTCGAGGGCGAAGACATCCGTCATGCCCGACACGTAGTCCAGCACCGCTTGGATGCGGCTGCCCAGCTCGGGCGCGTGGATGTTGTATTGCCCGGACACCCGGCTGATCAGCAGCTGAGAATAAGCCTTTTCGGGCGAGCACACGGCCTCAATCATCAGCTCAAGCAGCGTGCTGATGATGCGGAAACCGGCCAGTTCGATGTCAACCACATCGCGCGAACGGTAAATCTTCGCTTTCGACACTTCGGCGCAATGCGCGTAAGCCTCCGCCGGCAGGGATGAAATGTGGCCAAGCAGGCAGCCTTCAAATTCACCGGCCAATATTTTGCTTTCGTTGTCAAGAAACACTTGCGCGCACTCGCGCACCAGCAGCCCTACGACACAGGAACGCAGGTATGCCACTTGCTCGTTGACATCGCTCACGATGCGGAACGTTTCCCGCATGTGCGCCTGGTGCTCGGGAGGAAAATAGGAAAGCAACAGTCGCTGCACGTCGCGGGTGGTGATAATCCTCAGCTTATGCGCGTCTTCCATATCCATCAACTGGTAACAGATGTCATCGGCCGCTTCCACCAAGTAAACCAGCGGATGGCGGGCATACCGGAGGGGAGAAACGCTCAACTGCTTCATGCCCAGCGTGTCGGCTATGTGGCGGAAGCTCTCCTCTTCGGTGGTGAAAAAGCCGAATTTCGACTTGTCCCCTGCCAGCGTGGAGGCATAAGGATACTTCACGATGCTTGCCAGCGTAGAGTAAGTCAGCACAAACCCGCCTTTGCGCCGGCCTTCAAACTGATGCGTCAGCAGGCGGAACGCATTGGCATTGCCTTCAAAATGAATCAAGTCTTCCCATTGCGCGGGGGACAGGATGGCTTGCAAAGATTGCCCTTTCCCTTCTGAAAAATAAGTGGAAATGGCCCGTTCGCCCGAATGCCCGAAAGGAGGATTGCCCAAGTCGTGCGCCAAGCAGGCCGCCGAAACGATAGAGCCTATCTCGCCCACAAACGTCTCGTGCAATCCGGGATGCCGCTCCAGCAATGCCTTGGACACATCGTTGCCCAACGAGCGGCCTACGCACGACACTTCCAAGCTATGTGTCAGGCGGTTATGGACGAAAATGCTTCCCGGAAGGGGAAAGACCTGTGTCTTGTTCTGCAACCGGCGGAACGGAGCCGAAAACACCAGACGGTCGTAATCGCGCTGGAACTCCGAACGGTTTTCTTGCCGGATAGTATGATACTCCTCCAAGCCAAAGCGCTTGGCGGAAATAAGCGTACTCCAATCCATGGAATGGCCAATGTTTTGCATAGGTTTCTCATTATTTAACTGCAAAAGTATAACTATTTGGAGCAAAATCCGTATTTTCGCCCCTGATTTTAATGGCTGGCCGGTGAACGATACGGGTTTGCCTCGGCACATCGGCCATTCGCCGCGAATCTTTTAACCGTTTATGAACCATGATAGAAGTACGGATAATCAACAAGTCGAGGCATCCGCTTCCTGCATACGCCACCGGCCTTTCGGCAGGGATGGATTTGCGCGCCAACCTTGACGCCCCTCTCACCCTGCAGCCCCTGCAACGCTGCCTGGTGCCCACCGGGCTTTACATCGCCCTGCCTCCCGGATATGAAGCGCAAGTACGCCCCCGCAGCGGGCTGGCGCTGAAGCGGGGGATAACCGTGCTGAATTCGCCTGGGACTATCGATGCCGACTACCGGGGAGAAATCTGCATCATCCTCGTCAACCTCTCCCAGGAGCCTTTTGTCATCGAAGACGGCGAGCGCATCGCCCAATTAGTGGCGACCCGCCACGAACAAATCGCATGGACTGCCGCAGACACGCTGGACGAAACCCGGCGCGGAACCGGCGGGTTCGGGCACACGGGAACGAAATGAAACGCGAACCGGGGCTGCAAGCCCGATTTTTCTTGCCAACCCTCAACGAACAACAAGCATAGCAACTAATGAATATCAAACGGGAAATCATCACCGCCTTTTGGGCATTGCTCGGCTTATGCCCCTGCACAGGCAGGGCGCAAACCGACCAGGCGGCTTCCGATGAAGCGATGCAACGCAAGTTTGACTACTACTTCCTCGAATCCATCCGCCAAAAGATGCAAGATAAATATGATGCCGGTTTCGAGTTGCTCCAGCATTGCCTCACCATCCGCCCCCACGATGCTGCCGCGCACTATGAGCTGGCCCAGTATTACCTGTACCTCAACCAGCCCGGCCAAGCCGAAGCTGCTATGGAACAGGCCGTGCGGGAAACTCCCGGCAACTATTGGTATTGCCAGGCTCTCGTCAACCTCTACCGGCAACAGCACGAGGACGACAAAGCCATCGCCCTGCTCGAACACATGACTCGCCGTTTCCCCGACAAGACAGACCCGGCCTACAACCTGCTGAGCCTCTACAACCAACAGGAGAAATACGACCACATGATAACCCTCCTTGACAGCCTGGAACTCCGCTTCGGCAAGAACGAACAGATCAGCATGGAGAAGTACCGTATCTACCAGCAGAAGAACGACCGCAAAATGGCTTTCCGCGAAATAGAGGCATTGGCTGCCGAATATCCCAACGACCTGCATTATCAAGTCCTGCTGGGTGACGCCTACCTGCAAAGCAACAAGAAGAAAGAAGCCTACGGGCTCTACCGTAAAGTGCTGGATGAAGAACCGGACAACGCCCTCGCCATGTACTCCATGGCCAACTACTACGACCTCACAGGGCAGAAAGCCTTATACGAACAACAAATCGATTCGCTCCTGTTGAACCGCAAGGTAGAGCCAGACACCAAGATGGGCATCATGCGCCAGCTCATCATCGGGAACGGACAGACAGGCAAAGACAGCCTGCGCATCATCAACCTCTTTGACCGCATACTGCAAGTGGACACAGAAGACGCTTCCCTGCCTATGCTCTACGCACAATACCTCACAGCCAAAGGCATGAACAAGGAATCCATCCCCGTGCTGAAAGAAGTGCTGGAACGCGACCCGACTAATACCGCAGCACGCCTTGTCCTCTTGGAAGAAGCCATCCGCAAGGAAGATTATCGGGAGGTGATTGACTTATGCGAGGCGGGCGTGGAAGCCAATCCCGACCTGCTGGAGTTCTACTTCTACTTGGCCATTGGTTACAACCAGGCTGGGCGCATCGATGATGCGCTTGATATCTGCCAACGTGCCTTGAAACACGTTAACAAAGACAGTAAAAAGGAAATGGTTTCGGACTTCTACGCTGTCATTGGCGATTTATATCACGCCAAGAACATGAATGCCGAAGCCTACGAAGCCTACGAAACGGCCTTGGAATGCAACCCCGACAATGTAAGCGCCCTCAACAACTATGCCTACTACCTTTCATTAGAACGCCGCGACCTTGACAAAGCCGAAGAAATGAGCTACCGCACCGTGAAGGCAGAGCAGGCCAATGCCACCTACCTCGACACCTACGCTTGGATTCTTTTCGAGAAAGGCAACTATGCCGAAGCAAGGCTCTACATCGATGACGCCATGAAGAACGATGGAGGCAAGAGTGCCGACGTGGTGGAACACTGCGGCGACATCTACTACATGACCGGCGACATGGAAGGGGCTTTGAAGCATTGGGAGCAGGCTCTCGAAATGGGCAGCGAATCAAAGACTCTCAAACAAAAAATCGAGAAAAAGAAATACATCCCCGCCCCTGCCCCCGACAAGGACGGCAAATAAACAATGCAACAACCATCCGTATGAAACAAAGAAGACATGCTCTCACGCTCGCGCTCTGCGCCCTGCTGCTGGCAGGGCTGAGCGGCTGCCGCACATCGCGCCAGGCAGAAAAGTCTATGGCCGACACGGGCTGCCTTTCATCGAAAGTACAGCTGACCATCCCGCAAAAAAACGCTGTATATACCGTAAACGGCACGCTCAAGCTGAAAAACGGTGAACGCATGCAGGTATCGTTCCTGATGCCTCTCCTCCGCAACGAAGTAGCGCGCATCGATGTCACCCCCGATGAAGTGCTGCTGGTAGACCGCATGGGTAAACGATACGTCCAAGTCACCCGCGAGGAGCTGAAAGGCATCCTGCCGCAAAAGGCTGACTTTGCCCTTCTGGAAAAGCTGATCTACAAAGCCGCCGCACCGGGCGGGAAACGCGTCTTCGAAGGGAAAGAATTGGGCCTGCGCAAACTGGAACGCGGGCGGCTGGAACTGTCTGACTTCTCCAACGAAGCATTCAACCTTGAAGCCACCCAACTCTCGCCGCGCTACAAACAGGTGAAGTTGTCCGAGATCATGGAATTGCTAATCAACCTCAACCTATGATGCAACGCCTGCTCTGCGCATGGATATTCGGTTGCTGTCTTTCGTTTCCCGCCTTTGCCCAAACAAACAAACTGATTAAAGACTTAGAAAGCAAACGGGAAACCTTGCAGCAACAGATGGCCGAAACGGAAACGCTCCTGGCCACCACCAAGCGTGACGTAGGCAGCCAACTGAACAACCTCGCCTTGCTGACCGGGCAAATGGAGGAACGGCAGCGTTACCTCAGCCTCCTGGCCGAAGGCCTTCAAGCCATCGACAACGAAATAATCCGCCTGAACCAGCACTTGAACCAGCTGGAAAACGAGCTGAACGACAAGCGGCAGAATTACGCCGCATCGCTTAAGTTCATGCGCAAGACGCGCTCCATCGAAGACAAATTGCTGTTCATCTTCTCTGCCAAGACACTGGAACAAAGTTACCGGCGCATGAGATACATCCGTGAATACGCCAACTATCAGCAGAAGCAGGGACAGGAAATCATGCGGAAACAGGAAGAAACCCGCCTGAAGCAAACCGAGCTGCAACAGGTACGAACCACCCAAGACAGCCTGCTAAAAGAACAGCAAGCCGAACAGAAGAAGCTGGAAACCCAAGAAAAGCAGCAACGCACCCTCATCGCCAACCTGCAAAAACGCCAGCGGAACTTGCAAAACGAAATCGCCCGCAAACGCCGTGAGGCCGACCAGCTGAACAAGCGCATCGACCGCCTAATCGCTGAAGAACTGGAACGAAGCCGCCGCGAAGCCGAAGCCGCCGCCAAAGCCAAAAGCAAGAACAAGAACAGCGACAAAGCCAAAAACGCTCCCGTCGAGGCTTACAATCCCAACACCTCCGTCGACCGCAAACTCTCGGACAACTTCGCAGCCAACCAAGGGAAGCTGCCCGTGCCCATCACCGGCCCTTACGTCATCACCGGCCACTATGGGCAGTACTCGGTGGAGGGGCTGAAGAACGTCAGGCTGGACAACAAAGGCATGAACCTGCGAGGGAAACCCGGCGCACAGGCGCGTGCCATCTTCCAAGGGAAAGTGGCAGCCGTGTTCAAACTCAACGGACTGTTCAACATCCTCATCCGCCACGGCGCCTACATCTCGGTTTACTGCAACTTGTCTTCCGCCACGGTCAAGTCCGGCGACAATGTGGAAACCGGACAGCCGCTAGGGCCTGTCTATTCCGACCCCGCCCGCAGCGGACGCACCGAACTGCACTTCCAGTTGCGCAAAGAGAAGCAGAAACTGAATCCCGAAATCTGGTTGGGACAATAATTCTCCTCTTATCTGCCAAACGGCAACAAGGACAACCGGCTCGGCTGCATAATGCGCTTGCCAAAAGCAGGCGTATGCACCGGGCCGGAGCACATCTCTACGGCAGCCATTCCGGCAGTCTTTCCAGCAGAGAGAACCTTATTGACATCCCAAAGTTCCACCTTGAGGGTATGGACGCAATACAAGTCGGCATAATTGCCGGCGTTGACGGATGCGCCGTTCATCAAGATCAAACTGAAACAATGTATAGTGAGTTTGGGACAAGGAAGCAGCCATGAAAAGCGTGGCGCGGATGCTTGCGCCGCGTTTCCGCCATGCACATACGGCGTTTCCGCCGTACTGCACCGCCCGCGCCCCGTATGTGCATGGAGGATT
>CAYSIQ010000016.1:0-30879 GCA_964431195.1 uncultured Bacteroides sp. | reverse complement strand
GATAAAACCATCTTTTTGGTTAAATCCAACCAACAAGTCCATCATGTAAAAACGGCAAGGAGGAAAAACCAGCATACGGCTATCTCCTCCCCTCTTGCCAGCAGCGGCATTCATTTCTTCATAGCCGCAAAATAAGTGTCAAGCAATGACTTGGCAGCCATAAACGATGATATTCTGCCTTGAAGCACCTCGGCTTCCTTCACGGCAAGCAGTGCTTCGACTTGCGGGTTATGGTAGAATCCGTGGCGCAACTGCTCATTGATGCTTTCGTACATCCAATACTTGTTCTGCTCATTGCGGCGGTACTGGAAATAACCGTTCTGCTTCACGAAATCAATGTAGCTGTATATCATGTCCCATATTTCCTTGATGCCAATGCCGTAGAAGCCCGAATAGGTAAGCACCTGCGGTGCCCATCCGCTCTCTGAGACGGGGAAAAGGTGCAGGGCACTGCGGAATTGGCTGGCAGCCAGTTTGGCGCGTTGCAGGTTGTCTCCATCGGCTTTATTGATGACAATGCCATCGGCCATCTCCATGATGCCACGCTTGATGCCTTGCAACTCGTCGCCCGTCCCCGCCAACTGGATTAAGAGGAAAAAGTCGACCATGGAATGCACTGCCGTCTCGCTCTGCCCCACGCCCACGGTTTCCACAAAGATTTTGTCGAAGCCTGCCGCCTCACAGAGAATGATGGTTTCGCGCGTCTTGCGTGCCACCCCACCCAATGAACCCGCAGCAGGACTGGGACGAATGAAAGAGTTGGCATGCACGGCCAATTTCTCCATGCGGGTCTTGTCACCCAAGATGCTGCCTTTGCTGCGCTCGCTGCTGGGATCAATGGCCAACACGGCCAGTTTGCCACCGGTGCGCTCCAGAATGTGGATGCCGAAAGCATCAATGCTCGTGCTCTTTCCGGCACCTGGCACACCGCTGATGCCCACGCGGATGGAACGTCCGGCATGGGGCAGGCAGCGTTCTATGACTTCCTGCGCAATGGTTTCATGCTCGGCCCGCGTACTTTCCACCAAGGTGACGGCACGACTCAGCATGGTAATGTCGCCCTTGAGAATGCCATCCACGTAGTCGGCAACCGACAGCGGCGGGCGGCTACGGCGGGGACTCGACTTCATATAGGGGTTGACGGAGGAAGGCTGGTCGATGCCGGCATTCACCGTAAGGCCTTTGTAGGCTTCGTTGTTTTCCGGATGTTCCATGGCAGCTGGAGTTATTGGGCTTTGATGTTAATCTCCACTTTGGGATGTTGCGGGTCATTGGTAATCATCAGCAGGCGCAGGTGCCGGCGGATGCGCCGGATGCTCTTCTTGTTGACGGTAACGTGCAGGCGAGCCGTTTCGCCCGGTTGCAATACGTCTTTCTTCAGCCGTACGCCAACGGCGGGATGGAACACCTGCAGCTTGATGATGCGGAGTGGCGAGCGGCCTGTGTTGGTAATCCCAATGTTCCTAATGGCACGGTGTTTCTTGGCCAGTTCCCTGCTAAGGTCGATGTCGGTACTGTCGGTGCGTATGTGCGGGGCGTTGAGGCGGCCGTCCTCGCTGAGGGCGGAAAAGTCAGGCAGCAGGACAACCGAAACGGGCAATTCGTTCTCTTCGCTTACCTTATCGCCGGCAAAACGGGAGAGATAGACAGAAGTCTGCATCAGGCCCACGTCAGCGAAACGTTCGGAATGAAGGGTAAGCCGGATGGTACCTTTCTCGCCCTTTTGCAGGACAGAAGGCTTTGTTTCCATCTCAATGTAGGGTGGCAGGTGCATCAGCACGGGTTCATAAGCCTGGTCGGAAAGGTTGACCACGCCGATGGATACGGTGGGGCGTTGCCCCTCGGTGACATCGGGAAACTCAATGCTGTTCCGGTCAATGCGTAATTGCCCGATTTGGTAGGGATGTGTCTGGCTGAAGTCGGTGACGGAGCGCACCACTTCACCATTGAAATAGAGATACGCCAAGTTGGGTTCGGCATTAGTGTACACGGCAACCGACTTGAAAAAGTGGCCGAGGGCTTCGCCATCGAAAGTAACGTTGATTTCGCCCTTTTCACCCGGAGCGATAGGGGTTTGTGTCCATTGCGCAACGGTGCAGGCACAGTCGGGTTCCACGTATGTCATCACCAATGGACTGTCGCCTATGTTGGTCACAATGTATTGCACGTTGACAGGGTGTTTCCATTCAATCTGCCCCAGTTCTTGTGTTTCGGTGTTGGACGCAAATCGCGGCTGGGCGAAGCAGGCGGTTGCCACAGCCGTTATCAAAAAAGCAAGCAGTGATAATCTACGATTCATGCATTTACTGTTATTCATTAATATAAATAGGCGAGCAAAGATAAAGAGAAAGGGTGAGATAAGCAACGAATGCATTGCATTCCCACCCTTTCATGTGTCCAAGCACTGACGAACTTTATTCCACCGTTAGCGTGCCGCCCGCCGTGTGCGCGGCGTATTCCGGGGCATAGGCGCATTGGATGCTTGCCAATCCCGTCTGGTATGAACCTTGCCGGTCAAGGCGGTAACTGTATTCCAATACATAGCCCCCTTTGCCCAAGTGGTCGAAGAAGAAATTGGTGGCGGCATCCTCTACTTCCACGTAGCAACCGAAGCCGTTCTGCCAACGGTAGCCGGACAGCATGCCCGCCGGCTCGAAACAAGCGCCCCGCTGGTCTTTCAATTGCAGGAAGTCCATGGCACGATCCAACCGGAGAGTGATGCGCGACACTACCTTGTCGCCCATGTTCAGTGCCTGTCCGCCTTCAACGGGCTGCAGCGATTTCCGCCCATCAGGAGCGATGCGCTCCACATAGAGTTGCTTGCTGATGCTCAACGCCCCGCCCTGCCCCGCAGCATCGGCAATGGGCGTGAGGTATTGTGCATAGACAGCTCCCCAAGCAATGCCTTCATCCCGCTTCTCTACGGTAACGGCCTTGACCTTGAGAGCTGGGCTGTCTCCCGTATAGGTCTGCTTTACATAGCCGAGCCCGGGCATGGCATCGGCAGTTTGCGGTTGGGTCTCCAGCGTAACTTTGCCGAGGGTGATGCGCGCATCACCCTTGTCGGCCAGCAGGTCGTTGCCTTGACACAACAGGGCATAGATGGCATCGGCGGTGGCTACGGGCGAATCCCAGCTGTTAGCCTGCTTTTGCTTCAGAAGCCAGATTTTCATTTCTTCCGTCAGTGTTTCGTTGCCTTCCGCCAATTGTAAGGCTTCCATGGCGGCCACATGGGTACGCATGGGCATCATGTCCCAGTCGTAAGGGGTGTCGTTGAAAGCAAAGTGAGCACCCAATTCATCTTCTTGTATCAGATGTTCGCGAATGGAAGCGATGAAGTCGGCAGCCTCATTGGTACGTCCAGCTTTGCAGAGAATGACGGAGGCCTGCGACATACGAGCCATATTGTTGCTCTCCAACTCGTTCTTTACACGGTCAAGGAAATAGCGGTAGGCTTTCTCGTTCTCGGCAGGTACGCTGCTGCCGTCCAAAGCAACCATATAGAGGTAGTCCAACGCCTGTGCGGAAAGGCGGTCTTGCCGGATGCCCCGCTTCTCGGCACGGAGCATCGCTTGATATTCCTTCAACGCCTCTTTGTGCAGGTAGCCGAATGCCCGTTGTTTCATCCGAAGGGCAGTGCCGGAAAGGGCGGTGCCAGTCATCAGAGGCAGACGGACAAACAAGGCAGTGATGTAGCTGGTCATTTGCCGGTTACCGGGCATTCCCTTGTACCAACTCCATGCTCCGTCCGTGCCTTGCAATTCTTCCAGTTTTGTGAGAGCGGATATGTTGCGGTTGCCCAATTGGTTGAGGTCAAACAGCGTGGCGATGCGAGCCTGCTGTTCGGCTTCGGTGGCGGCTTCCATCAGCCACGGCGTTTCTGCCAGCAGAATGGTTTTCACATCCTGATTCTGCTGCAGGCGGCTGAGAAAAGTTTCCTGCGATGTACCCTGCGCCCTCCACCTGTCGAACACAGCCTTGATGCGCGGCAGGCTGTTGGCAATGTGCCCGGCCAGGCTGTAGGCATAGTAAGCCGCAGCCCAAACGGTGGCGTTGTCAGTAGCAGGCTCGCTTAAGGTAGGCAAGGCTTGCACGGCATACCAAGCCAGAGCACCGGTAAACTCTACGGTCAGCCGGCGGCCGGTGGCAGTACGGCTGTTGCGGTTGAACAGGCTATCGAGGCTGAAAGTGCGGGTTTCCCGCCCGCGAATGGGCATCGGCAGCGTCTCGACAAGGCAGGTTTTATTGCTCAATACGGGCAACAAATGCTGTTCACCATCGCTGAAGTTGCCGGCATCAGCCACAAAGCGTACACCCAGCAGGCTGTAGCGTTCTTCGGCTTCAAACCCGAAGCGGACAGCGGTTGTCTGTCCTGCTTCGGCAGAGAACTTCTGCTCTTGGGTTTTGAGAACCTTTTCCGTTTCGGGGTCGAAGAGGGTAAGGACGGCGGTGCCTTCCAACGGTTCTTGCGTAAGGTTGGCAATGGATGCGGCGACTTGCGTCTTGTCGCCCACACGAACAAAGCGCGGCAAGTTAGGTGTCAGCATAAATTCCTTGGCGGTAACCACCGAAGCATCAAGCCGCCCTGTCATCATGTCCTGCGTATGGGCATAGGCTTGGAAGTTCCAGCGGGTCACGCTTTCGGGCATGGTGAACGAGCAGACTATTTCTCCCTGCCCGTTGGTGTGCAGCTGCGGATAGAAGAAAGCCGTTTCGGCAAAGTTGCTCCGCACGGCAGCCGAAGGTTGCAGCATCTCGCCCGCATCCGCTCCGCTTTCTTCCGGCACTTCCGGCACGGCGGCCTTGGCATCTTCTGTCTCGACTATCTTTTCTTCCAATTCTACAGACCCAGCAACGGAATTAAACATTTCCACGTCTGCACTGGTTGCGGCAATGCTTCGCATTTGCTTGATGTCCATGCCCCTTGCCATTATCCCCGGCAGGGATACTACCGTGAAGTAATCGTACATCCAGTTTGCCGGCGTTGCCCAATCGGGCACCGTGAAATAAGGCGAGATGAATACATTGCCGCCACTGCTGCCGTTCCAGCGAATATAATGGCGCATACGCGGGAAGATGACCTGCAATTCCTGCATGCGCTGATAGAGCCGGTCTAACGAAGCATCATACATCAGTGCCAGCAGTTCGGCGACGGCAGGCAGGCCTTGCGGTGTCTTGACAGCGATTTTCCATTCTTCCGCCTGTCCGGGACGCAGACGGTCACGGAAAACTTCCCACTTCAATCCGAGTGCGCGGTCGGGTTGCCGCTTCTCAAAACAAGCCTGATGAGCGTAAACCTTGCCGTTCTTGACAAAGCGGAAAGAGAAAGACAACGCAGCGATGCCGTAGCTTTCCTGATAAGGGTATTCGAAGCGCACGATGCTGTCGGCCAATGCCAATGCGCGGCTTTCGATGCGTTGCCTCCCGCTGAACACATCCATCAACACATAAGCATCCTGATGGGAAGTACCGAAAAGGAACACGGCGGAATGCCCGGCATCAAACTGCTCCTCCCGGCTATAATAAAACAAGTCGGTAAAGGCAGCCGGACGTTTGTCTTCCTGCGAGAAAAACAGGAAAGAGATGCCCTCTCCATCGTTGAATTCCTCTTCCCGCCCCAAGCTGTCGCGCACGGAGAGTTGCAGCAGGTAACGTCCTGATGGCAATTGTTGCCAGTCTTTGAAGTTCTCCGGCCGGTTAGGCGTGAAGCGGCCTTGCAGCACGGTTCGGCCGCCTTGTTCCGCCAAGAGGCGATAATGCCCCTCCACTGCCTGCTTGATACCGGAGGAATTGCTCACCCCGAAGTTGAACACAAGGCTGTCTTCCCGGCAAAGCTGCGAGGGCAAGCCGATGGAGAAAGTATAGGCATTCCGCCCCGCTATCAAGCTGTAGGAAGCTGTCTGCGTCTCGCCCGAATCATCGGTCAGCGAGGCTTCTATCTGGTAGGAATAGAGCATTAGCCGGGAGCCCTCGCCGGGCACTTCCAAGCGGACAGGCAACGCGAACCGTCCTTCCGCATCCGACAGGACGGTATCGCTTACCAACGGCTTCTCGCTTGGATACCAAGAACTGAGCAACGGGTTGCGGCGAGTCACCGTATAGGCCAGCGGCACGTTTTGCAGGGTGCGCCCGTTGTAGGTCTTGGCTTGTCCATGCAGCTGCACCGTGTCGCCCAAGCGGTAGGCTTCCTGCACGGGGGTGAAAGCCAGTTCGAAAGTAGGGCGCTTGTACTCTTCCACCCGGATGGCGGCTGAGCCTTTCCCGTTCTTGTTCTTCACCCAGAACTGTCCGTTCAGGCAGGCGGCGGGCAATGCAAAATCAGCGGCAAACGAGCCAAAGTCGTTGGTGCGAACCTTGCGCGTGGCGATTTCCTGCCGGTTGGCATCCAACAAGGCAATTTCATAATCGGTGCCTTTCAGCACTTCCGCCTCGTCATGCCCTTTCCGGTAGGCTATGCCTTTTACATAGACGGTCTGCCCAGGCCGGTAAAGTGAACGGTCGGTCAGCAGGGTAAGGTGTACGGAGGAAGATTCCCCGTCTGCCTCGCCGGATGCGGAGTTATTGTCCGGCTGGCGGTAGAAGTATTGAAGCGGCATGGCCGTATCGTTCCCCTTGGATGCCGAATAACTGCGGATGCCGGTCTGGCCGGCGGACAGGATGGCTTTTCCTTCGGCATTGGCGGTGAGGGCGGACACTACTTTCCGGCCTTTTTCGCTGGGATCGGACGAGAAGAAGCGGAGGGAAGCTCCCGCCACGGGCTGCCCGCTCATGGCATCGACAACGGTAAATTCATCCGAGCCGTCCCCTACCTCCAATGCCAGCACCTTGAGGCGGGTGACGGAGATGTAGCGATCATCTGACGCGTTGTATTTCCCCTTATCGGGCACGGCTTGCAGGATGTATACGCCAAGGCTGTCGGGCAAAGGCAGGCGCAGCACGGTATCGGATCGCAGGTAAGGGAGGTCTTCCGCCCGCTTGCCATTGCCCGGCAGGGGCGTGAGATCGTAGCGGACAGACGAATGCTTGCGGACATTGCGGTAAGTGGAGGGAGCGACGTCGGCCCACTGCCACGGCGCTTCGCTGAAACCAGTGGAATAGAGGTTCAGCGTAAAACCTGTGAGCTGCGAATAGCCCACGTGCAGGTCAACAGTATCGCCCGGATAGCCGGCCTGTTCCAACTGAATGCTCAGCTGGGGACGCAACAGTTCCGTGCGCAGCTGCTTCAGGCAGTTGATGCGGCGGTAGGATGGGTAGCGGCGGATGGCTTCATCGCAAGTAGCCAACGCTTCGGCAAGGAAGCGCGAACGGCCGTTTCCCAACAATTCGGCTTTGGCGATGTAGGCTTCGGCACACAAGTCACGTCCGGCGTTGGCCGCAATCAGGCTGTCGATGACGGGAACGTAGGCCGGAAGCCCCGAAAGGGAAGAAGAACGCGAGCCGGCATTAAGCCCTTGCCTTTCTTGCCAACGGATGTAATCGAGCGTGCTCAGCAGGGCGGCATCCTCCTTGCCGGAAAAGTTGCGGTAGGCATCCATGCGCACCCGGTGCAAGGTTTGGATGCGGGCGTTGCACAGCGAATCATCGGCGCTGCCCAAGCAGCTCTCATAAGCATTGATGGCACGGTTTGAAAGCAGGTGGTAAAGGTCGTGGCCGTAGAAGCGGCTGCCCTCTTCCTGCTCCACAAAAGGAACGTAGGAATCGGTGGAAACCCGCATCAGCATATCACAGTCTTCCAAGGCGGCTAAGCAGTGCAGGTCTATTTGTTCAAAAAACTGCCGGATGCTCCATTCGCGCAGGTCGCCCGGCACGAGATCCGTGTCCAGTACGGTGCGCTGCCGCAAAGTGCGCCAGTTGCGCTGCACGTAGCCGGCATATTTCTCTGCCAGGATGGAGTGGAGAATGGCTTTGCCGGCGGCATCTGTTTCACGCTCCGCCCACTGCTCCAATTGCTGGAAGTGGGTGTAGAGGCTGTCCGGAGTCAGCTTTTCCCGGTAAGCGTCGCGGCAGAGGTAGGCTTTCAGCAGCTGGGCGGCGTTGCTTTCGCGCCCGGCCTTCTGCACGATCTGTCCTGTCAGGCTGATGATGGTTTGAGGCAGGTTTTTCTTTTGAGCCTGTTCCACTTGTTTCCACAAGCTCTCATACGATTGTGCATGCAGCCGGACGGCCGCGCCTCCCAGCAGCATCAACAAGCATGCGCCACAGATTCCCCACATTCTTTTCATACGCATTATCCGTTTTAGAGTTCGAGCATAATTGTTCCAAAGGTAGCGATTCCGTTTCAAACATCCATATTTTCTCAACATTGATAACAAGCTTAAGCATTTTTTTCATTTCATGGACTGAAACACCGGCGACTTGCCGTTCCGCCTGAAAAGGAGCGCGCTTCTTGACTCGTATTTTCACGTTGGGAATCAAGCGGTTGTTCCATACACGCACGAAGCACGTCCCATGCACGCGCGGAGCATGCTCCATGCACGCGCGGGACAGGCGGCGTATGGGCACGGAGCAAACGGGCGGCATCATTTTCTTTTTTTTGCGGGGAAATATGTATATCTTTGCGGCATTAATGAAAAAACCATAAACCAGACAAGCCGATGAAAAAGATATTGGCCGCTATGGCTCTGACGGCAGGGCTGTGCCTCTGCCCTGCCCTGTCCGCCCAAGACGCGGCAGACACGCTTTCGCGCGAGCAGCCCGCTACGGGGCAAACCGCCCTTGATGAAGCTTTCTCTGCGGATGAGCCTGCTGCGGCCGACATCATGGGGATGGCGGCAGGCGGCGTGCATCAGGCACTGAAGATTAAGTTCGTGGAAGGTTCTGCTTTCTTTATGAGTTTCGTGGCCATCGCCCTGATAGTGGGGCTTGCGTTCTGCATCGAGCGCATCATCTACTTGAGCATGGCCGAAATCAATACGGGGAAGTTTGTGGCTTCCGTGGAAGCGGCGCTGGACGACGGCGACGTGGAAGCCGCCAAGCACATTGCACGCAACACGCGCGGGCCGGTGGCTTCCATTTACTATCAAGGGCTGCTGCGCATCGACGAGGGGGTGGATGTGGTGGAAAAATCGGTGGTGGCCTACGGCGGCGTGCAGTCGGGCTACCTGGAGAAAGGTTGCTCATGGATTAGGCTCTTCATCACGATGGCTCCATCGTTGGGGTTTCTTGGCACGGCGATCGGCATGGTGCAGGCTTTCGACAAGATTCAAATGGCAGGCGACATTTCACCCGCCATCTTGGCCGAAGGCATGAAAGTAGCACTGATCACCACCATCTTCGGGCTGATAGTGGCATTAATTCTCCAATTGTTCTACAACTACATCCTGTCGCGCATCGAAAGCCTGACCAACGAAATGGAAGACGCGACCGTGAACCTGCTTGACATGGTAATAAAATACCGCCGGAAATACCCCCCCCTTAATTCGCCTGCCGTATGAAACTCCGCATTCAAAACGTTTCGGCCACGGTGCTCTATGCCCTGCTGATTGTGACGGTGGCGGTGGTGGCTTTCTTCTTCTTCGGCGGGGAGAAGCCTTACGCCGGCGAGGTGCCGGACGACTCCCTATTACGCGAACCGGCATACACCGATTTGTTGCTCTACTGGTGCTACTTCCTCGTGACGGCGGCGGTGGCGGTCTGCATCGTCTGCGTGGCGTGGCACTTTGCGGCATTGCTGGCCGATGCCCCTTTCGTGGCGCTCAAGTCGCTCACCGGTGTGTTGCTGTTGGCTGCGTTGTTGGGCGTGAGCTGGTGGGCAGGCAGCACAAAGCCTTTGCCCATGCCGGGATATGAGGGGACAGGGAACACGCCTTTTTGGCTTCGCCTCATTGACATGTTCCTCTACACCATCTACATGCTGATGGCGGTATTATTGCTGCTTATCGCGGGCAACGCCATCCGGAAACGTTTCCAATAATGTCCATTCCCAAACAGTGTTCAAGCCATGCGGTTCAGACGAGATATTCCAGAAATAAATTCCAGCTCGATGGCAGATATAGCATTCCTGCTGCTTACATTCTTTCTCGTCACGACTTCGATGAGCCCGGAATGGAGCATCCAGCGCCGGCTGCCTCCGTCGGACGAACAGGCGAAGCAGACGAAGCCCGTGAAGCTGAAAGAACACAACATCTTGCGCTTGTGCTTAGACTGCGACAACCGTCTGACGTGCAACGGCGAGCCGCTGGAACTGTCCCGGCTGAGGCAGCGTGCCAAGACATTCATCGCCAATCCCGGCAATGCCCCCGGCCTGCCCGATAAAGTTGCCAAAGACGTTCCCGGCATAGGCGCGGTGGAAGTCTCAGACAAGCACGTCATCTCCCTGCAATATGATCGCGAAACGACTTACGACGCCTACATTGCAGTGCAAAGCGAACTGACAGCCGCCTACAACGAACTGCGTAACGAACTGGCGCAACAGAAGTGGCACAAAGAGTATGCCTCACTGTCGGACGAACAGCGCCTTGCCGTCCGGCAAGTCTATCCGCAGCGGATTTCGGAAAAGCTGTTAAATACCAACGGAGGGGAAAATGATGGGAAGATTTAATCGAAGCGGCCGGCATGAAGTGCCCGGGCTGAACACCTCTTCATTGCCCGACTTGATATTTACGCTGCTGTTTTTCTTCATGCTTGCGACAAACATGCGCGATGAGCCACTGAAAGTAAAGTTTACCCTCCCTCACGCCGCCGAACCGGAGAAACTGGAGCAGACATCGCTTGTGACTTCCATCTATGTGGGCAAACCCGCCGAAGGCTCCCGCAGCCGCTTAGGCATCGACAGCCCGCTCATCCAATTGAACGACACCTACGTCGAGCTTTCCGAAATTCCCGACTACATTGCCAGCGAGCAGGCTTCCCTCACCCCTGCCGACCGTCCGCGCATGGTGGTATCACTGAAAATAGACCGGGATATAAAGATGGGCACCGTAGCTGACATCAAAGAAGCACTCAGCAAGGTGAATGCGTTGAATATCAGCTACGCTGCCAGCAAGCGTGAGTGAAGCGCTTGTTATCTTATTCGTTCACATAAAAGTCGATGATGCGCTGCAAGGCACGCTGGCACACCGGACAGAATGCAGGGTAAGAATTGGTGCGCATGCGGCAGTCCTCGGCAGAGCGGTAGATGCCTTTCGACGAATAGCCTCCTCCCTCGTACACGCCTACCGGGTAGCGTTTGGCATCGCTGCCGGCGGTGGGGACGGGCGTATCTTTTTGCAGCATGTCTTCCCACTTGGTCGAAAAACGTTTGAGAGTCGTGATATTCGGTTCCCACGGCTCTGTGTCCAAGGGATAAGTGCCGGCCATCACGTCATCATCGTAGAAATATTCATCGGCAAGCCCCCCGAAGCTGTGGCCAAACTCATGCACCACCACGGGAGCGAACTGCGGATGGCGGGCAGTAGTTAGCGTATAAGAATTGTAGATGCCTCCGCCGCCATATTCATCCGTGTTGGCCAAGATGATGATGTGCTCATAGGGAATGCCCGCCAGCAAATCGTGGATGGTTTTGACATTGGACGTTGTCAGGTAGCGGTCTGAATAGAACGTGCTGAAGTGCGAGCCGAAAGCCGTGCGCTTCCATTGCGCCAAGCGCGGAACGCTGACGCCGCTGTCTTCGGATGCACTGGCCACAGCCACTATATTAAAACGATCCTTTTCATGCCTGAAAGGTTCGTGCGAGAACAGGCTTTCGCAGGCAATCCGCGCATCGTTATGGAAAGCCTCCATTTCCGCTTTCGTGTAGCCTTCGGCCAAAATGGCCACGTCAATGCAGTCGGCAGGATCGCCGCTCTCCAACAAATAGCGGTGCGGGGTAACGTGCGAAGTTCCCTTTCGGCGAATCAACACATCGCCGGGGTCTATCGTGTGGCGCAAGGTGGCACGGACTTCTCTGCGCGGAGTGAAAAGGGTGATTTCCACCTCGGCAGGTTTGAGCGGGAAAGGCAAGAGCACCGTATTTTCAAATCCTTTCTTCACCTGACGCGCCTCATCGGTTTCCAGCCATTCCTGAAACAGCGACGAGAACGAAGTGCAATAAATCACCGTTCCCGTAACTATGTCGCGCAAGATGACCTGGCCGTTTCCTTGTAACGGCAGTTCGCCCAGGCGATGACGCCGCCCCGCCCATGAGGGAAGCGCCGAGCACTCGTCAAGGCAAATGGCCTGCTCATCGGCATCGCCCACAAACAGGTAGTCCACCCGCAATGTCTTGTCGGCAAAATAATCCTCGAACACCTGTGCGCGTGCCGACAACGCCAGGCACAGGCCGACTACGAATAATGCATACTTTTTCATCTCTTTCCTGTTTTTCTTTATGCAGGCAAAGATAAGCATCTTTCCCCACTCCTGCCTTGCCGCCGCTTTTTTTGCGCAAAAAGTAATAGCCTATTCGCAAGGTGTCATATATTTGCCTAACTTTGCAGAGCATAGCCACTAAAGAGGCTGACGAACTTAAATCATTAACATAACATGGGACATCATCAATTAGACGCTTTAGACGAGCAAATCTTGAAACTGATAGCCCACAATGCCCGCATTCCTTTCTTGGAAGTGGCGAGGGCCTGCAACGTATCGGGGGCAGCTATCCACCAACGGATACAGAAACTTACCAACTCAGGTATCCTGAAAGGTTCCGAATACATTATCGACCCGGAAAAGATAGGCTATGAAACGTGCGCGTACATTGGCATCTACCTGAAAGACCCTGCCTCTTTCGAGCGGGTGCTAAAGGCATTGGAGGCCATTCCCGAAGTGGTGGAATGCCACTTCACAACGGGAAAGTACGACATGTTCATCAAACTCTACGCACGCAACAACCACCATCTGCTCAGCATCATACACGACAAGCTGCAACCGCTCGGTCTTTCGCGCACGGAGACACTTATCTCTTTTCACGAAGCCATCAAGCGGCAAATGCCCATCACGGGCGACAGCGGCGGGGAGGAGTAACGCGGCCGTCAGCGGCGGCGCACATAATCAACAAACGCATACGGGCAGGGATGCTTTTCATCGGCAGGATGGAGCTCCCTGCTTTTTTCGTGCCATTCCCCCATCGGCACTTCGGGAAAAAACGCATCGGCTTGGGAAGCCTCGGCATCTACTTCGGTCAGGCAAAGCTCATCGGCCAGCGGAAGGACAAGGCGGTACACCTTTTCCCCGCCTATTACATAGACTTTCTCGTCCGGCCGGCAGTGCCGCAAGGCCTCTTCAAGCGAAGCGTACACCTCGGCACCGGGGTATTCCAATCCCGCCTGGCGGGAGAGTACCAAGTTGCGGCGGTTGGGCAACGCCCCTTTGGGGAGCGATTGGAATGTCTTCCGCCCCATCAGCACCGTATGCCCGGTGGTCAGCGCCTTGAAGCGTTTCATATCTCCGGGCAGGCGGTACAACAGTTCGTTCTTAAAGCCGATGCCACGGCGGCGGTCAACGGCTGCAATGATGTGGATGCTCATGACGGATTATACAGATACCTTTCCGGCAATGTGCGGATGCGGGTTATAGTTGGCAAGTTCAAAGTCCTCGTAGCTGAAACCGAAGATATCCTTTACTTCGGGATTGATTTTCATTCGGGGCAGCGGCCTCGGCTCGCGGGTGAGTTGCAGCCTGACCTGCTCAAGGTGGTTCAGATAAATATGCGCATCCCCCAGCGTATGGATGAAGTCGCCGGGGCAAAGCCCCGTTACCTGTGCCATCATTTGCAGCAGCAGCGCGTATGAAGCGATGTTGAAAGGCACGCCCAAAAAGGCATCGGCACTGCGCTGATACATTTGCAGGCTCAGCCGTCCGTTTGCCACGTAAAACTGGAAAAAGGCGTGGCAGGGCGGCAGGTTCATGTTGCCCAAGTCGCCTACGTTCCAGGCACTGACAATGATTCGGCGCGAATCGGGGTCGTGCCTGATGGCCTCCACGGCTTCGCTGATTTGGTCGATAAAGCCGCCTTTATAGTCCGGCCACGAGCGCCATTGGTAGCCGTAGATGTGCCCCAGCCCGCCATCGGCATCAGCCCACTCGTTCCAGATGCGCACGCCGTGCTCCTGAAGGTAATGCACATTGGTGTCGCCCCTCAGAAACCACAGCAGCTCATAAATGATCGACTTCAAATGCAGTTTCTTGGTGGTGAGGCAGGGGAAGCCTTCTTCCAAGTCAAAACGCATCTGGTGGCCGAAAATGCTGACGGTACCCGTGCCTGTCCGGTCGTTTTTATGCACGCCTTCGGCCAAGATGCGGCCCAGCAGGTCTAAATATTGCTTCATGGAGATAAGGATAATCTTGAACAAGAGCGCAAATTTACGGATTAATCATGAGAATGCCGCGATTCTCTCCGGGGCATTTTTCGGGAATGGCCGGGGAAAGCCGCAAGGGACGCTATCCGGAGGGGGCTGGCATTGGCTTCCCTCCGTGCATACACGGAGCATGGCGCATGCCTGCATGGAGGACGCTCCGTGCATACACGGAGCAAAGCGGACATATGCACGGAGCATGCCTGACAAACCGGCTGATTTTGCTCCCGAAAAATTAGCGGGCGAGCATTCAACAGAGAAGTGCCCGCGAATCGAAAGCACGGATCTCCATTCTATTCAGAAAGAAAGGATTTCCATGAAATGCAAATCATTTTGTCAACTTTGCGCAGTTTTTCCTGTCTTCGCAACATCATTTAGCAGGATTTAAATGCGCTTTTATCATTCCGCATGCACAAGGCTCATGAAAGGAACTTACGATTCACACGCAATGCCGCCCCGCAAACTTTCAAGTTGAAACATACCAACGCTATATACTCAAAGACTGAAAGCAAATATAAAAAGAACTATAAAATGGCAGCATTTCTTGCAATTTATCAGTCAAAACGACGTATATTTGCAGCGCATTTAAATAAAAAGACAGACTTATTAAATTAAACAGGCGCAAAATGACAAAAGTTGTAAAATTCACAAAGATGCAGGGAGCAGGCAACGATTACATCTATGTGGACACTGCCCGATTCCCCCTGAGCCATCCCGAAAGGTTAGCCGTGGCGTGGAGCGCTCCGCACACGGGCATCGGCAGCGACGGGCTGGTGCTGATTGGCCGCTCGGACAGGGCTGACTTCAGCATGCGGATTTTCAACGCCGACGGATCGGAGGCACGCATGTGCGGAAACGCCAGCCGATGCATCGGGAAGTACCTGTATGAATACGGGCTGACGGACAAAACGAAAATAACGCTCGACACGCTGTCGGGCATCAAGATTCTGCGCCTGCACACGGACGGGAAAGGAAAGGTGGAGACCGTCACCGTAGACATGGGCAAGCCTGCCTGCGAACCGGTGGACACCGACGGAAGCGGATACAAAAAGATGGTTGACGCCCCTATTGCCGCAGGAAGCCTGTGCTTCCGCGGCACTGCTGTTTCTATGGGAAACCCTCATTTAGTTATCTTTGTCAATGACATCGCCGGCATCAGCCTCCCCTCCGTGGGGCCGCTGCTGGAACGTCACCCGTGGTTTCCAGGCCGCATCAACGTAGAGTTCGCGCAGGTGCTGGGCGATGGAAAGATAAGGATGCGGGTGTGGGAACGCGGTTCGGGCATCACGCAAGCCTGCGGCACCGGAGCCTGCGCCACGGCCGTCGCGGCCAAGCTGACTGGACGGGGCGGAGCCAAATCGGACATCGTGATGGACGGGGGCGCACTTGCCGTCGAGTGGGACGAGGAATCGGGGCATGTATTCATGACGGGCGATGCCGTCCGCGTGTTCGACGGCGAAATCGCCCTTGACGAGGATGCTTGAAACGGAACGACAAACTTAAAACAACAATAGAATATGGCATTGGCAAACGAACATTTCCTGAAATTGCCGGGCAACTACCTGTTTTCCGACATTTCCAAAAAGGTAAATACATTCAAGATAACGCATCCCAAGCAAGACCTCATCAGGCTGGGAATCGGCGATGTGACCCGCCCCCTGCCGCCCGCCTGCATCGAGGCCATGCACAAAGCCGTGGAGGAAATGGCTCACGAGGAAACTTTCAGGGGATACGGGCCCGAACAGGGGTACGACTTCCTGATTAACGCCATCTTGAAGCACGACTATGCCGCGCGGGGCATCCACTTCAGCCCCACGGAAATTTTCGTCAACGACGGAGCCAAAAGCGACACGGGGAACATCGGCGACATCCTGCGCCACGACAACAGCGTGGGAGTGACCGACCCCATTTATCCGGTCTATATCGACAGCAACGTGATGTGCGGGCGGGCGGGCGCACTGGAGGGAAACGGCCAATGGAGCAACATCACCTACATGCCTTGCACGGAGGAAAACAACTTTATCCCCGCCATCCCTGACAAGCGCATCGACATCGTGTACTTGTGCTACCCCAACAATCCCACGGGCACCACGCTGGCCAAATCCGAGCTGAAGAAGTGGGTGGACTATGCTCTGGCCAACGATGCCCTCATCCTGTTTGACGCTGCCTATGAAGCATTCATCCGCGAAGACAACGTACCCCACTCCATCTATGAAATCAAGGGAGCCAAAAAGTGCGCCATCGAGTTCCGCAGCTTTTCGAAGACGGCAGGATTCACCGGAGTGCGGTGCGGCTACACGGTGATACCCAAGGAACTGACCGCCGCCACGCTGGCAGGCGAGCGTGTGCCCCTCACCCCGCTGTGGAACAGACGGCAGTGCACCAAGTTCAATGGCACCAGCTACATCACCCAACGCGCCGCCGAAGCTATCTATACCCCCAAAGGCCGCGAACAGGTGAAAGCCAACATCGACTACTATCTTGAGAATGCCCGCACCATGAAAGAGTCGCTCGAAGCAGCGGGGCTGAAAGCGTATGGCGGCGTCAACTCCCCCTACATTTGGTTGAAGACTCCAAAGGGCGTTTCATCCTGGCTTTTCTTTGAACAAATGCTCTACGAGGCCAACGTGGTAAGCACGCCGGGCGCAGGCTTCGGACCCAGCGGCGAAGGCTACATCCGCCTGACAGCTTTCGGCAGGCACGAAGATTGCAAGGAAGCCATGAGGCGAATCAAGCAGTGGCTGCTGTGAGGGAAGAAAAGGATACGGCAGGAATCAGTTCTTAATAGGTTTATATAGTTAACAGAAAAACGAACGAAGCATGAAGAAAATCGAAGCAATCATCCGCAAGTCACGGTTTGAGGACGTGAAAGAAGCCCTGCTGGCGGCAGACATCGAATGGTTCTCCTACTATGACGTAAGGGGCATCGGGAAATCGCGACAGGCACGCATCTACCGGGGCGTGCTCTATGACACCAGCTCCATCGAGCGAATCCTAATCTCCATCGTAGTGCGCGACAAAAATGTGGAAAAGACCGTGCAAGGCATCCTGCATGCCGCACAGACGGGGCAGATAGGCGACGGGCGCATCTTTATCATCCCCGTGGAGGATGCCGTGCGAATCCGGACAGGCGAGCGGGGCGACATTGCACTTTATAATGCCGAACAGGAAGTATGACACAAACAGCAAACCGCAACTAAACAGAAAGCAAAGGACAATATGGATACGATTTATACATTAGACAGCGGCAACACCGCTTGGATTATGACAGCCACCATCTTGGTGCTGCTGATGAGCATTCCCGGCATCGCGCTGTTCTACGGCGGATTAGTCCGTCAGAAAAACATACTGAGCATCATCATGCAGACCCTCTTCATCGTGGGGGTGGTAAGCATTCTTTGGGTGGCCTTCGGCTACAGCTGGGCTTTCGGCACAGGCTTCATGGACTCGGGCAACCCGCTGGGAACTGTGATAGGCGGCTTCGACAAGGCGTTCCTCCACGGCATCTCGCCCGACACGCTGACAACGGGAAATATTCCCGAACTCGCCTTTGTGATGTTCCAATGCATGTTCGCCATCATCACCCCGGCGCTGATACTGGGCGCGTTTGCCGAACGCATCAAGTTTTCGGGCTATGTGGTATTTATCGTGCTATGGGTCATTCTGGCATACTTCCCCATGGCTCACTGGGTATGGGGCGGCGGCTTCCTGCAAGAGATGGGAGCCATCGACTTCGCAGGCGGGACGGTGGTGCATATCAATGCCGGCATTTCGGCATTGGTCATGGCCATCATGCTGGGCAAGCGCGAAGACGTGCGCTTAGGGCATCCCGTCCTGCCACACAACATAACGTTTGTGTTTATGGGCACATCATTCCTGTGGCTGGGATGGTTCGGCTTCAACGCCGGCAGCGGGCTGGCAGCCGACGGGCTGGCAGCCAACGCTTTCATGGTGACGCACATTGCCACTGCCGTGGCAGCCGTGACGTGGCTGTCCATCGATTGGCTTTTCCACAAGAAGCCTACCACCGTAGGTGCATGCACCGGCGCCGTAGCCGGGCTGGTGGCCATCACCCCCGCAGCGGGAACGGTGGACCTATTGGGCGCATTCTTCATCGGGCTGATTACGCC
This sequence comes from uncultured Bacteroides sp., assembly GCA_964431195.1. GTDB lineage: Bacteria > Bacteroidota > Bacteroidia > Bacteroidales > Bacteroidaceae > Bacteroides. The sequence goes on along the minus strand of CAYSIQ010000016.1, from coordinate 12,476 downwards.
CATCATCAGCTTCTTTATGGTGGCAACCATCAAGCCGATGTTCAAATACGACGATGCGCTTGACGCTTTCGGCGTACACGGCGTGGGCGGCATCATCGGCTCTATCCTGACGGGCGTGTTTGCCACACGCTACATCACCGGCGAAGACGGCGTGCAAGGCGCGCTCTACGGCGACTGGCATCAGCTGTGGGTACAGGTGACGGCTACGGCGGTATCCATTGCGTTCAGTGCCGCCATTACCTTTATCCTGTTCAAAGGAGTGGACAAGACGGTCGGCATCCGCGTAGACAAGCGCGTGGAGGAAGAAGGATTGGACATCTATGAACATGGCGAATCCGCCTACAACTAAACAGCCTGCAAAGTCCTGCCTAATATGTGCGATATAATTAAATATATGAATGCCTGCATCTTGCCAAGCGGATGTCAAGGCGGATACCAAGTGGATGCGCCCGGACGCAGACGCGTCCCGCGTGCCTCCGGGACTTGCGACCCAGGCGCGAACTTTCATATAAATATACAAGTGAACAATGCTTAAAGACCAAATAACAAAAGAATTATGTCGAAACTTAGATTTAGAGTAGTAGAAACGGCTTTCATGAAAAAGCCCGTTAAGGTGGAAATTCCTGGGGAACGTCCGTCGGAGTATTTCGCCAAGTATGTTTTCAACAAAGAGAAGATGTTCCGCTATCTGCCCAGCAAGGTGTATGAGAAGCTGATTGACGTCATTGATAACGGTGCGCCATTAGACCGCAGCATCGCCGATGAAGTGACTGCCGGCATGAAGAAATGGGCCATTGAAATGGGTGCCACCCACTACACCCACTGGTTCCACCCGCTGACCGAAGGCACCGCCGAGAAGCACGACTCTTTCATCGAGCATGACGGCAAGGGCGGCGTAATGGAGGAGTTCACCGGCAAAGTGCTGGTACAGCAGGAGCCTGACGCATCGAGTTTCCCCAACGGAGGCATACGGAACACATTTGAGGCGCGCGGCTATTCGGCATGGGATCCCTCTTCGCCCGCTTTCATCGTGGATGACACGCTCTGCATCCCCACCATCTTCATTGCCTACACGGGCGAATCACTGGACTATAAAGCGCCTCTGCTGAAAGCTCTGCATGCTGTCGACAAGGCCGCAGTGGACGTTTGCCACTACTTCAACCACGAAGTGAAGAAGGTATATGCCTACTTAGGCTGGGAACAGGAATACTTCCTGGTAGACGAAGGCCTCTATGCCGCACGTCCCGACCTGCTGCTGACGGGCCGCACCTTGGTGGGACACGACAGTGCCAAGAACCAACAGTTAGAGGACCACTACTTCGGCGCCATCCCGCCCCGCGTGGCCGCTTTCATGAAAGAGCTGGAGATTGAGGCTCTTAAATTGGGCATTCCCGTCAAGACACGCCACAACGAAGTCGCCCCCAACCAGTTTGAACTGGCTCCCGTCTTTGAAGAGTGCAATTTGGCGGTAGACCACAACATGCTTATCATGGCTCTGATGCGCAAGATAGCCCGCAACCACGGCTTCCGCGTGTTGCTGCACGAGAAGCCATTCAAGGGCATAAACGGCAGCGGCAAGCACAACAACTGGTCGCTGGGTACCGACACGGGCATCCTGCTGCATTCGCCCGGCAAGACGCCCGAAGAGAACCTGCGCTTCATCACCTTTGTGGTCAACACCCTGATGGCCGTGTACCGCCACAACGGGCTGCTGAAAGCCTCCATATCGAGCGCGACCAACGCCCACCGCCTGGGCGCCAACGAGGCACCGCCAGCCATCATCTCTTCGTTCTTGGGCAAACAGCTGTCGCAAGTGCTGGAACACATTGAGGGAAGCGACAAGGACGACCTAATCAGCCTCAGTGCCAAGCAGGGCATGAAGCTGGACATCCCGCAAATACCCGAACTGTTGATTGACAACACCGACCGCAACCGCACCTCGCCTTTCGCCTTCACCGGCAACCGCTTCGAATTCCGTGCGGTAGGTTCGGAAGCCAATTGTGCCAGTGCCATGATTGCACTGAACACGGCACTGGCCGAACAGCTCACCGACTTCAAGCACGATGTGGACGCACTGATTGAAAAAGGCGAGCCGAAAATTTCGGCCATCCTTGACGTTACCCGCAAATACATCAAGATTTGCAAACCCATCCACTTCGATGGAAACGGTTACAGCGACGAGTGGAAGGCCGAGGCCGAACGCCGCGGCTTAGACTGCGAAACCAGCGTGCCCGTCATCTTCGACAACTACCTGAAAGAGGACAGCGTGAAGATGTTCGAATCGACCGGCGTTATGACCAAGAAAGAACTGGAAGCCCGCAACGAGGTGAAGTGGGAAATGTACACCAAGAAAATCCAGATTGAAGCCCGCGTACTGGGCGATCTGGCCATGAACCACATCATCCCCGTGGCCACCCAATACCAGACTGTGCTTATCGACAACGTATATAAGCTGAAAGAATTGTTCCCCGCCGACAAGACCGCGCAGCTTTCGGCGAAGAACTTAGAACTGATTGAGGAAATCGCCACGCGCACCGCTTTCATCAAGGAGCATGTAGACTCCATGATCGAGGCGCGCAAGGTGGCCAACAAAATTCCGTGCGAGCGGACCAAAGCCATCGCCTACCACGACACCATCGTGCCCGCCATGGAAGAAATCCGTTACCACATCGACAAGCTCGAACTGATTGTCGACAACCGGATGTGGACGCTGCCCAAGTACCGCGAGCTGCTGTTCATCCGGTAAGCCGGGAACATTGCGAGAAATGCGCCTCATTCGCACGGATAAGGTATATTTCTTTTGTTGGTTGTTTTTAGTTTGCGAAAGGGGATTGCCGCGAGGTAGTCCCCCTTTCTTGTTTTTCAGAACGGCTTCATTGCCCGTAATACTTATTTTGACTACTTTTGCACGCGTGCAGCGCCCGACTATTACAAACACATCATACAGTAGCTATGCAAGAGAAAATCATCATTCTTGACTTCGGCTCGCAGACCACCCAGCTTATCGGCCGGCGGGTGCGCGAATTGAACGTATATTGCGAAATCGTGCCCTACGACAAGTTCCCGCAAGGCGATGAAAGCGTGCGGGGCGTCATCCTTTCGGGCAGCCCTTTCTCCGTGTACGACAAAAGTGCCTTCAAGGTAGACCTGAGCCGCATCCGAGGCAGGTTGCCCATACTCGGCATTTGCTACGGCGCACAATTCATGGCCTACGACAACGGCGGGAACGTGGAGCCCGCAGGCAGCCGCGAGTACGGGCGCGCCCACCTGAGCCGGTTTGAGGCGGGCAACGTGCTCTTCAAAGGCGTGCGTCCCGGCACACAGGTGTGGATGAGCCACGGAGACACCATCACCGCCGTACCCCGGGGATTCCGCGCCATTGCCTCGACTGACAAGGTGGAGATTGCCGCCTATGAAGCGGAAGGCGAGCGGATGTGGGGCGTGCAGTTCCACCCCGAAGTGTTCCACACGGAAGACGGCACGCAGATCTTGCGCAACTTTGTAGTAGATGTCTGCGGCTGCCGGCAAACGTGGAGTCCGACCTCCTTCGTTGACACCACCATTGCCGAGCTGGAGGAACAAATCGGCAACGACCGCGTCATCCTGGGGCTGAGCGGAGGCGTGGACTCATCGGTGGCTGCCGTGCTGCTGAACCGTGCCATCGGCAAGAACCTGGCGTGCATATTCGTAGATCACGGCCTGCTTCGCAAAAACGAGTTCAAAGACGTAATGCACGACTACGAATGTCTGGGCCTGAACGTCATCGGCGTAGATGCAAGCGAAAAGTTCTTCAAAGACCTGGAGGGCGTGACCGACCCCGAACAGAAGCGCAAAATCATCGGCCGCGACTTTGTGGAAGTGTTCAATGCCGAAGCGCACAAGATTGCCGATGCGCGCTGGCTGGCGCAAGGCACCATCTACCCCGACCGTATCGAGAGCCTCAACATCACGGGCAAAGTCATCAAAAGTCACCACAACGTAGGCGGCCTGCCCAAGGAGATGAACCTGCGGCTGTGCGAACCGCTGAAATGGCTGTTCAAGGACGAAGTGCGCCGTGTGGGGCGCGAGCTGTGCATCCCCGAGCACATCATCGGCCGCCACCCTTTCCCGGGGCCGGGACTGGCCGTGCGCATCCTAGGCGACATCACGCGCGAGAAAGTGCGCATCCTGCAAGATGCCGATGACATCTTCATCCGCGGGCTCCGGGACTGGAAAGCGAAAGGCTCCGATGGCAGCGAAACCAACCTCTACCACCAAGTATGGCAAGCCGGTGCCATCCTTCTGCCCGTGCAGAGCGTAGGCGTGATGGGCGATGAACGCACCTACGAGCGTGCCGTGGCCCTGCGCGCCGTAACCTCAGCCGATGCCATGACCGCCGACTGGGCACGCCTGCCTTACGACTTCCTGGCCAAAGTGTCGAACGACATCATCAACAAGGTGAAAGGCGTGAACCGCGTTACCTACGACATCTCGTCGAAGCCGCCTTCAACGATTGAATGGGAATAATCCAAGCTCCATTCCGATAGCATAAAAAGCAAGGGCGCGTTGAATATTTTTGACGCGCTCTTTTTTATCCCTTGCCAAGATATTCCCGCCCCGCCCCGCGCCCATACGGCCTTTGCCCCATGCGCATACGGGACACGCTCCGTGCACGCATGGAGGACGCTCCGTGCACACACGGAAGAATCCGGATTCCAGGCCGCATTTCACGCCTGTAAAAGAAGAAAATACGAAGCATAATCACAGGGCTTCCGGCAAAGAATCACTATCTTTGCGGGACAAACCCGAATTATATCCTTTTGTTATAAAAGACTAAACACACATTCACTCCCATGAACAACCGGAGATACATGATGCGCGGCGTGAGCGCAACGAAGGAAGACGTCCACAATGCCATCAGGAACATCGACAAGGGCATTTTCCCTCGTGCTTTCTGCAAAATCATACCCGACATGCTGGGCGGCGACCCCGAATATTGCAACATCATGCACGCCGACGGCGCAGGCACCAAGTCCTCACTGGCCTACATCTACTGGAAAGAGACGGGCGACCTCTCCGTGTGGAAAGGCATTGCGCAGGACGCGCTCGTCATGAACATCGATGACCTGCTCTGCGTGGGTGCGACTGACAACATCTTAGTGTCGTCCACTATCGGCCGCAACAAGCTGCTGGTGCCGGGCGAAGTCATCTCGGCCATCATCAACGGCACCGACGAGCTGCTGGCCGAACTGCGCGGGATGGGCGTGGGTGTCTATGCCACGGGCGGCGAGACAGCCGATGTGGGCGACTTGGTACGCACCGTCATCGTGGACTCGACCGTGGCCTGCCGCATGAAGCGCAGCGATGTCATCGACAACGCCAACATCCGCCCGGGCGATGCCATTGTGGGGCTTGCCTCTTACGGGCAGGCCACGTACGAGAGGGAGTACAACGGCGGCATGGGCAGCAACGGGCTGACCTCCGCGCGCCACGATGTCTTTGCCAAGTATTTGGCCGGGAAATACCCCGAAAGCTACGACCACGCCGTGCCCGATGAGCTGGTGTACAGCGGGCGGCTGCGCCTGACGGATGCCGTGGAGGGCAGCCCGCTGGATGCCGGCAAGCTGGTGCTTTCACCCACACGGACTTATGCGCCGGTGGTGAAGAAATTGCTTGACACGATGCGCCCGCAGATTCACGGCATGGTGCATTGCTCGGGCGGCGCACAGGCCAAGGTGCTGCACTTCGTGGACGACCGTTGCCGCGTCATCAAGGACAATCTTTTCCCCGTGCCTCCTTTGTTCCGCGCCATCAGGGAGCAAAGCGGCACGGATTGGGACGAGATGTACAAGGTATTCAACATGGGGCATCGCTTTGAAATCTACCTTCTACCGGAGCATGCCGGAGAAGTCATCGCCATTTCGAAATCCTTTAACATTGACGCGCAGGTCATCGGCCGCATCGAAGAGAGCAGCCAGCGGGAACTAGTCATCCGCTCTGAATTCGGGGAGTTCCGTTACGAATAAGGCAACGACAAGATAAAAAAACCGGGAGAAATGAAAAGGAATAAGAAACGTAAATACCTGATAGTTTTCATCATCTGGTTCGTGACCATGATTTTGGCTAACTGCATCAACGAGTATTTCCATGCCGACCCGCTGATTCGTGGCCTGACCGTGGGGCTTTGGGCGGCAGCCGCCTACCTCCTGTTCAAAGACCTGATGCAGCCCAAATGGGTGAACAGGAATAAAAAGGAGGAGGAAGAAGAGGAAAGCTGAACTTACAAATAAAGCGAAGAGTACAACAAACACTCGTTGAAACGAATAACTATTAAGTATTGTTTAAGAACGGCCTATGGCAGAAACCAATACCCTACTCGAAAAACTTGATGACCTCGTGCCCCGCTTCGAAGAAGTATCGACACTGATTACCGACCCGACCGTCATCGCCGACCGGAAGCGGTACGCCAAACTGGCAAAAGAATACAAAGAATTAGGCGACCTGATGAAAGCCCGCAAGGAATATGTACGGGTGCTTTCAAGCATTGATGAGGCAAAAGACATTATCGCCAATGAAACCGAAGCGGAAATGCGCGACATGGCCCGCGAGGAGCTGGACGCGTGCGAAGCACGCCGCCCGCAATTAGAAGAAGAAATCAAACTGCTCCTCATCCCCGCCGACCCGCAGGACAGCCGGAACGCCATTCTGGAAATACGCGGCGGAACGGGCGGCGATGAAGCGGCCCTGTTTGCCGGCGACTTGTTCCGCATGTACCTCAAGTTCTGCGAGCGCAAGGGCTGGAAGTTAGAAGTGTCCAATGCCAACGAAGGAGCAGCCGGAGGATTCAAGGAAATCATCTGTTCGGTGACAGGCGAAAACGTCTATGGTACACTGAAGTACGAATCGGGCGTGCACCGGGTTCAGCGCGTGCCTGCCACGGAAACGCAGGGACGGGTACACACCTCCGCCGCTTCAGTGGCAGTGTTGCCCGAAGCTGAACCTTTCGATGTGGAAATCAATGAAAGCGAGATCAAGTGGGACACTTTCCGCAGCGGCGGCGCGGGCGGGCAGAACGTCAATAAGGTGGAGAGCGGCGTGCGCCTCCGCTACAACTGGAAGAACCCCAACACGGGCGTGGCAGAGGAGATCCTCATCGAATGCACCGAGACGCGCGACCAGCCCAAGAACAAGGAACGCGCCCTCAGCCGCCTGCGTACTTTCATCTACGACAAGGAACATCAGAAATACATTGACGACATCGCCTCCAAACGCAAGACGATGGTGAGCACCGGCGACCGCTCAGCCAAGATACGCACCTACAACTATCCGCAGGGACGCATCACCGACCACCGCATCAACTACACCCTTTATAACCTCGCTGCCTTCATGGACGGCGACATACAGGACTGCATTGACCGTCTCATCGTAGCCGAAAATGCAGAGAGACTGAAAGAAAACGAGCTGTAAACATTACCCTCTACTCCTCTTTATACCATGCGCCCCCTACAAAAACTCTTCCTCACCGTGAGCGCCACTTTCCGCAACTGTGCCGTGCGCTTTCCCGTGACCGTCTGCTTCGTCTTCGCGCTGACGGGCTTCTTGTTCTACCTGATTGCCACCGAAAGGAACATCGTTGGAATGCGTCTGCTTGCCACGTGGAATTACTACCTGTCTATGGGCATCTTGCTTTCGCTCAGCCTCCACCTGTGGAGCGAAGAAGTGAAGCGCAGGCGCACAAGACTGCTTGCCCAAGCAACCGTGCATCTGCTGCTGGCGGCCGATGCCGTGTTCCTCTACTATTGTGCCACGGAAACGCGCTTCATCGAAATCTTCATCGCCCATGCAGCGGGAGTCTTTGCCGTAGGGCTGTCCGTCTTCTACTTGTCTTTCCTAAAGGAGAAGAACGACATCGCTGCGTGGAACTTCGCCCAAAACGTATTGGGCAGCTTCGCGCTGGCGATAATCGTGGGGATGGTGATGAGCGGCGGCCTGTGCCTGCTGGCTTACTCCCTTCATCAGCTGTTCGGCATGGAGGTGAGCTACAAATGTTACCTTTATATCTTGGCATTGTGCAGCGTGTGCCTGCCGTTGCTGATGTTTTTGGGACTGCTGCCGCAAGGGGCGCAAAAGCACGACAACATTCCGAAGAACAGCCCGTTCGTCAACGGCATTATCCGCTACTTGTTTTTGCCGTTGGCCGGAGGATATTTGCTGGTACTTTACATTTATGCAACCCGCATTTTGGTGCGATGGGAATTGCCCGACGGTTGGGTGTCGTGGTTAGTGGTGACCTTGATGGCCGGCTGCATCGCCATTGAGTTCGGGCTTTACCCCGCACGCATGCAAGACAAAAAGCGCGACAACGAACGCATCGCCTGCCTGCTGCCTGCGCTGACATTACCGTTGCTTCTGCTGATGAGCGTAGGCATCGCCCGCCGTTTCATGGATTACGGCATTACCATTAACCGCCTATACTTAGCGACGCTGAACGTATGGTTCTACTTTGTGTGCGTCACTCTGATAGCGGGCAGGGCACGGCGCATCAGTTGGATACCTGTCTCATTCTCCGCTGCTTTCCTGCTAACATCGGCATTGCCGGTGAATTACGCAAGCATCACGAAACGCGCGTTGCACAACGAGGTGGCACAACAGCTTGCGCAAAACGGTTCCTACAACCTCCCCTTGAGCGAAGCCGAATATGAACAGTGGCTCTCCACACTCCCCGAAGCTACCCGCTGGCAAATGAACGACAAGCTCGACTATCTAAGCAATTACTTCGGCAAGGAAACCATAAGCGACCTGGTGGACAAAGACATTGCTTTCTACAATTATGCCAATCGCCTGCCTGCTGCCTGCGCTGACAGAGAGGAAAAGCGAAAAGACGAAAACAGCCGGTTATACGTTTCGCACAAAACAGCCATGACCGTACCTGAAGGCTACCTTCGCTTCCGCACCGTCCGAATGCATCATACCATAGCTTCCGCACAGGACACGCTCTGCTTGCCCCTCGACGGACAGGAAGATACCCTCTGCCTGCCCCTCGATACCCTGAATGCAAGAGACGGGGGAAGCAAGCTGCCCCCTCCCCTATTCAAGACACGGAAAGGCAATGCGTTCATTTCCACTTATTTCAATCTAAGGCAAGACGAAACGGGAAACACGGAGATTGACATCAACGGCTATCTCTTTTACAATGAATAAAACCCAAGCAAACAGAAACAATGAATAAACAACAACTCATCGAAAACATCCGCCGCAAAGAATCTTTCCTATGCGTGGGGCTGGATACCGACATCAAGAAAATCCCTGCGCACTTGTTGAAAGAAGAATATCCCGTATTCGCTTTCAACAAGGCTATCATCGATGCCACTGCCGACCTCTGCGTGGCTTATAAACCCAACTTAGCTTTCTATGAATGCTTAGGCGTGAACGGTTGGAAATCTTTGGAGAAAACAGTGAAATACATCCGGGAAAACTATCCCGGCCAGTTCCTCATCGCTGATGCCAAGCGGGGCGACATCGGCAACACCTCCGCCATGTACGCCCGCTCGTTCTTTGGGGAGATGGGCATCGATGCCGTTACCGTGGCTCCCTACATGGGCGAGGATAGCGTAACGCCTTTTCTGGCTTATCAAGGGCATTGGGTAATCCTGCTGGCATTGACCAGCAACAAGGGTTCGCACGACTTTCAGATGACGGTGGACACAGATGGCGAACGTCTTTTCGAGAAAGTGCTGCGCAAAAGTCAGGAATGGGCCGATGACGGACAAATGATGTATGTCGTAGGCGCCACACAGGGACGTGCCTTTGAAAACATCCGTAAGATTGCTCCCACCCATTTCCTGCTCGTGCCTGGCGTAGGCGCACAGGGCGGCTCATTGGAAGAAGTCTGCAAATATGGCATGACCGAAGACTGCGGCCTGCTTGTCAACTCCAGCCGAAACATCATCTATGCAAGCAGGGACGAAGATTTTGCCGAAACAGCCCGCCACGCCGCCAAAGAAATGCAGCGACAAATGGCACGGTTGCTTGCCGCACGCTAACGGCCTCCCCTGTCTCTTCCGTATTCATAATCTTCCAGATCCCCGGCATTGCCATCGTCCATGTATTCCACGATAAGGTCTTCGTCCTCACCCTCTTCTTTCAGTTCCTCCGGCAGGCTGTTCATATCCTTGTGGCTATGGACGATGCTTGCCGTATGCTCTTCTATTTTATTGCTTTCCCGATCCAATTCTTTCCACAGGATGTCTTTCAACTCATCGATACCCAACCCCGTGACGGAAGAGATAAACACATGAGGCACGATTTCCGGCAGAGCGCGCGCGATCTCGTCCATCAGTTCCCGGTCAAGCATATCGCACTTGGTGACAGCCAGAACACGTTGTTTGTCTAACATTTCAGGATTGAAAGTGCGCAACTCGTTAAGTAGAATTTCATACTCGCGGCGGACATCGCCGCTGTCGGCGGGCACCATAAAGAGGAGGAGCGAATTGCGCTCGATGTGGCGCAGGAAACGCAGCCCCAGTCCCTTGCCTTTGCTGGCTCCCTCTATGATGCCGGGAATGTCTGCCATGACAAACGACTTGTTGTCACGGTAAGGCACGATGCCCAAATTCGGCTCTAATGTGGTGAATGGATAGTCGGCAATCTTGGGTCTGGCAGCCGACACGGTAGAGAGCAGCGTGGACTTTCCCGCATTGGGAAATCCCACCAATCCCACATCGGCCAGCAACTTCAGTTCAAGGATGACGGTCATCTCCTGCATTGGCTCGCCAGGCTGAGCGAAGCGGGGAGCCTGACGGGTGGCAGTACGGAAATGCCAATTGCCAAGCCCGCCGCGTCCCCCCCTCAGCAAGATGATTTCCTGCCCGTTTTCGGTGATGTCGCAAAGATATTCGCCCGTTTCGGCATTATACGCCACCGTGCCGCAGGGCACTTCTATCACCTTGTCCTCACCGTCTTTGCCGAAACTGCGGCTTTTGGAACCGTTCCCGCCATGTCCCGCCAGAATGTGGCGGTCATACTTCAGGTGGAGCAGAGTCCAATAGTTGCGGTTGCCGCGCAGGATGACGTTTCCGCCCCGCCCTCCATCGCCTCCATCAGGACCGCCATGGGGTTGATATTTGGCTCGCTGCATGTGGGCGGAACCCCGGCCGCCTTTTCCTGAACGGCAATATATCTTCACGTAATCTACAAAATTGGATTCAGCCATAACTGTCTCTCCATGAATTAAACAACGGGGCAAAAGTACGAATTATTCCGCGAATGCCGAGCATCCCGACAAAAACGCGCCCACAAATTTATGTGAACGCGCGTTGTACAAAATTAGAGAGAGAATTTAATCGACTGAGGTAAGGTTTCTGAAATCTCTGATTTTCCCTGGCAAGAGTACCGCTCCTATGAGAAGGCAGATTAATAATGCTCCACAGACAATCCAGAATTTGTATTGTCCGACAACCCAAAGATTTGATAGGAAAATTGTGAAGAATACGGCAAGTATTACCCCGAGTATGATTTCACCAGTTAATGCGTAAAGCCGAAGGGATGCCACTTGTCCCATAATCCGTATCGGGGTGTCCGTTGCCACGTTTATCTTTTTCGTCTTGAAGTATAAAAACGAAAACCATACGGCTGCCAGTGCCATGTATATGCCCAAGAATCCTTTGAGCACGGATGGGAATGAGCTGTCGTTTATTCCTGCAAGCCACATAGTTATGAAAACGATAGCGAGAACGGCACACATTCGTGTGCTTTTACGGTATTGCTTGGCAATTCGGCCTTGTGCCGCATTGCACTTCCCTGTGTTGAGCATTATAGGCTCATTGCCCTTTTGGGCAAGTACGTCATCGAGGGTTGACATGCTTTTTTTGAGTTCGTCTAAGTTCATATTAATTTTGATTTTGAAATGAGTTTGTTTTTGATTCTGTGAAGTTTGGCAGCCACGTTGTTTCTTTCAATGCCGATAATTTCAGCGATTTCTTCATATGAATATTCATCGATCCACAAGAGTACAATCGCTTTCTCAATCGGGAGAAGCATGTTGACCAGTTCGTGAAGTGCCAAAAGCTGTTCTGCTTTGTTATCATCGGATTCCGAAGAAATATCGGCAACCGAAAGTTCAAAGGGAAGCGTTTCTACTTTCGGCTTATACTTGCGAATTGCCATCAAAGCCGAGTTGACGGCAACGCGATAAACCCATGTGGATAGCTCGCTCGCTCCCCGGAATTGCCTTAACCCCAACCAAAGGTTGATGAGGATTTCCTGACGTATATCCTCATAAGGAACTTTCGGGGTTGCATAGACCCAACAGACTTTGTTGATGATACGGGAATGCTCTTTAACGAAAGATGCAAACTCCTTGCTTGTGCTTGGTGGACTTTTCATTTTCTTGATGTTTTGTAACGTTAGGTGCAAAACCGCTTCCAAAAGTTACACTCAGCTCAAAATATTTTCATATTCGCTGGATACCACAAAGTTACGGAACAATTTATTATGAA
>CAYSIQ010000015.1:0-30943 GCA_964431195.1 uncultured Bacteroides sp. | reverse complement strand
ACAGGGAAATAACGGTACGCCTCGACGAGAACGGGAATCCTAAGTGACAAACCGGCGCCCCGCCGCAAACGGGGACATCCGGGAAATGCAAAGAAGCCGGCTGGCAGCGAACCAACCGGCTTCTCTTTTCCCGCCCCCCTGCGATTCCGCGCGGGAGGGAGCGCGATCTCATGCCTTCTTCAGCTCCGCCTGGATCCTATCCACTTCGGCCTTGAACGACCTGTCCACTTCGCACAGTTCACGGACAGTCTTATAGGCATATACCACGGTAGCGTGGTCTTTCTGGCCGATGAGCAAGCCGATCTTGGCCATAGGCAGGTCTGTATTGTTCTTGGCCAAATACATGGCAATCTGGCGCGCCTGCACCAACTCGCGTTTCCGGGACTTGGAGCAGATGTCGTCCGTGCCTAGCCCGTAATGCTTGCAGACGGTGTTGATGATGCCGTCAATCGTCAGCTGCTTGTTTCTCGCAAGGGTCACCTTATGGACAACGCGCTGAGCCAGTTCCAGATCGATCTTCTTGCCATAGATGGTGGAGTGCGCCATGATGGAGATGACAATCCCCTCCAAGTCGCGGATGCTGTCGCCCGCGTTTTCAGCGATGTAATCGACCACCTCCGGCGGGAAAAGCAAGCCGTCACGATGGATCTTGTTTTGCAGGATGCCCTTGCGCAACTCCAGCGTAGGGCTCTCCAGCTCGGCCACCATGCCCCACTTGAACCGGGTGATCAGGCGTTCCTCCATGCCTTGCAGCAAGATGGGCGAACGGTCGGAAGTCAAGACCAGCTGCTTCCCGTTCTGGTGCAGGTGGTTGAATATGTGGAAGAACGTGTTCTGCGTCTTGGTCACCCCTGTGAACTCCTGTATGTCATCGATAATCAACACGTCCATCTTCTGGTAAAACTTGATGAAGGCATTGATCGTGTTGGTACGTACCGACTCCGTGTACTGCACTTGGAACAGATGAGCCGACACATACAGCACCAGCTTCTCAGGGTACAGCTCCTTAACCTTCGTCCCGATAGCATTGGCCAGATGGGTCTTCCCCACTCCCGACGCGCCATAGATGAACAAAGGGTTGAATGCCGTCTTGGCCGGGTTCATCGCCACGGCCTCGGCCACGCTGCGCGACAGCTTGTTGCTCTCCCCCTCGATGAAGGTATCAAAATTATATTCGGGATTCAGCTGCGAGTCAAAGTCCGGCGCGGGATTTTGGGGAACTTGCCGCCCCGATGCCACCGGCTTATGCGGGATAATCGTCCGCCGGGTCGATTCCAAGTCCACCGTTTGCCCGGGAGACGAGCTCTTGTCCACCATTACGTTATACATCAGCCTTGTACCCTCGCCAATCACCTTATAAAGAGCCATGCGCAACAAGTCCACGTACTTCTCTTCCAGAAATTCATAGAAGAACTGGCTGGGTACTTGTATGAACAGCGCCTTGCCCTCATACTTTAAAGGCACGATGGGGATAAACCATGTCTTGTATGCCTGCTCGGGAACATTATCTTTAATGATTTCAAGGCAACGGTTCCACAGCCCGGCATGATCAACTGCACTCATACGGCTTCAATAGATTTAATTATGCAAAACTTCTGTGTATGCAAAGTTGGCAATCTTATCCGGGAAAAACAAGCAAGTTTTATCCCGCGTTTTTCCTTGTTTCGGCAAGTGTTTTATATTCAAAGGCTTAAAAAAGAGCTTCGATATAAGTCATTTTTTTGCATTTGCTTTTTTCGAACCACGTGGTTATCAAGGCCTTGGGAGGGCGCAAAGGCTTCCTTTCCTCACGCGTGGGATGAAAGGCAAACGGCCTTTTCCCCTGACTGGATTGGCTGGTTGGCTCTTTCGCCGTTCCGCTCCCGCCAACCGCATTATTTAGACGGAATCTATATAGCGGCAAATCCTCACTTATCTTTCTTCCCGAAAAGAGAGAAATGCACATAACGCTTGGGATGCAGCCTTAAGTCTTCAAGCAGGCTGGCGGCATTGGCGGCGGTCGCGTCAAGGTTGTTATAGAGAGATGGGTCGTTCAGCAGCAATCCCACGGTGCTGCCTGCCTGCCCTAACTTGTCTGTGATCATTTTCACGCTAGCCAGCGTAGAGTCGACGCGCTGCATGGCAGCCGCATAGTCCACCTGCTTTAGGTTATCGCTGATTATGGCAAAGTTGTCGCCAATGGCGTTCAGCTTGCCGGCCAGTTGCGGGACATCCTTATCCATGAGGGCCTCTATGCGTTGCGTGGAGGCGGCCAGATGGGCGGTCATCTGTTGCATATTGCTTAAAGTAGCCGGGATGGCAGGGCTGGCCAGCAGGGCGTTGAGCGACGAAAGGATCGAATCCAGCTTGGGCAGCATCTGCTCTACTTGCGGGAGCATGCTGGCAGCCTTGCCCATCAGGTCGTTACTCAGGCCGCCGGGGATGGTGTCGCCGACTTCGTATCGCTCGCGCAGATTGTTTGCCAAAAGCAATGACATCTTGATGCCGCCCAACATGTCGGACACCAGTTCGGAGCTGCTGCCTTTGGGGATGCGCAAGTCAGGTTCCACTTCTATCTCCACCAACACGTTTTCGGGATGCCCGTAATCGTAGTGCAAATCACGCACGATGCCCACACGGAAACCATCGGCAAAGACGGGGCTTGATTTGGTAAGCCCGTTGACGTTCTGGAACTTCACATAATAATAGCTCGTCGGCTCGAACAAGTCTATGCCTTTCAGATAATTGATGCCATACACCAGGATGCACAAGGCAGCGATGGCTGCCGCTCCGATTTTAACTTCTTTGGTAATATACTTCATGACAATATTGTTTTTCGTCCGTTATTTCTTTGAGCGCTTAAACTCTCTGATGGCCGCGTTGATGTCCGTCCTCTTGCCGTCCTTGAAAGCGACGACAAAAGCATCCTTAAACCGCGGCGCCAACGACCGGCGGAGGCGCAACGCCTCCTCATAGTCGGGAGTGGAACCGCAGGTGTACTTGTACCACCCTTTCTCTTCATAAGAGTCCACTTCCTCCAAGCCTCTGAACAGCCGGCTGTCCTTGTCTATCCGGCTGGCAGAAGCGACAATCTGCACTTTGAAGACAAGCCCGCCCTCCGCCGCTCCCGCCTGCTGCGAGGCCTTGGCGCCGCCGGCAAGCGTTTCGGCCTGTTGCTGCGCCTGCTGCTCTTCTTTATAGGCAAGGAAAGCCCGATAGATGCCCTCGGACAGGGAAGATATGCCTTCTTCGGAGTTGAGGTAACGCTCTTCGGAAAGCGTGGAGATATAGCCCAACTCTATCAATATGCTGGGCATGGCACTGGCTTTCAGCACCAGAAAGCCTGCCTGGTGCACGCCGTGGTCGCTGCGCCCGCAGGCATCCTTAAACTGTTGCTGCACCAGCGACGCCAGATGCACGCTCTGCGACATGTATTTGTCCTGCATGAATTCGAAGATAATGTACGATTCCGATGAATTGGGATTGAATCCGGCATAGCGTTCGCGATAGTCGTCTTCATACAGGATCACGGAATTTTCGCGTTTGGCCACATTCAGGTTTTCAGCAGACTTTGCCAGGCCCAGCGTCCATGTAGACGAGCCGCAGGCGGTATGGTTGGAGGCCAAGGCATTGGTGTGGACGGAAATGAAAAGGTCAGCGTTGGCATTGTTGGCAATCTCGGCACGGCGGTTCAAGGGGATGAACACGTCTTTCCGGCGCGTATAAATTACTTTCACGTCCGGACAGCCGGCCTCTATGCGACGCCCCAGGCTGAGTGCCACCTGCAGGTTGATGTTTTTCTCTTTCGAGGATTTGCCCACGGCGCCCGGGTCATGCCCGCCGTGTCCAGCATCGATGACTACCACAAAATCGCGGGCTTCCGCGCCTCCCGTCTGGAAGAGCGACAACAACATTGCCAGCCCTATCCCAATCCTATTTATGTGTGTGCCCAACCAGTCCATAACAGCTAAGTCGTTGCAAAGTTAATGGATTTTTCATGAAAACTTATGCATTGCCGAAGTTTTGTCTGCACGGGAACAAAAAGAAGCCGTTCCCGGGGAAGCCACAATCCGCCCGCCCCATGCGCATGCCGCCAGTGGCGCGCCAATGCCAGGTATCCTGTCCCGACGGTTGCCGCAAGCGCATCCGATGGCAAATCCGGGAAGCACGGAAAGGAAATCTACGGCAAGGCAGCTGTGGTTAAGAATTCGGATAAGGGTCTTCCGCCGGACAGGCTTCAGACAGGCGAACGGCAAGCCGGACAATCGTTCATAGCCTATGCGAATGGCAATTGGACGGGACATTGCCTGCCTTTGGTATCTGTTGCCAAAGCGGGCGTCCACTACTTTTTCACGCCTGTCCAAGCAGGGAACGGGACAAAGGCTTTAAACTATGCCGCCCCGGCATCTGCTTGGCAGCTGGCATTTTAAGCTGGCTGGCTTGCCGGCTGCATAGCGATTTTCGGGAAGGCTGCACATATTCCGCGATTTTGCAGTACTTTTGCGCCCGGTTTTGAAACAACATCGGCATCATGATTCTGCGTTTTCTGAAAGACTGGACTTTACCGGTTGCCATGCTGGCAGGTACGATCGGTTACTTTTTCTTTGCCAACGCCGGCTTGGCAGCGCCAGCCAAGCCGTTCATCAACGGGTTGATTGATTTCCTCACCCCTTCCCTGATATTTGCCCAACTGCTCCTTACATTCTGCAAGATTGAGACGCGCGAGCTGAAGCCGCGGGTCTGGCATGCGTGGCTGCTGTCATTCCAGGCGGCGGCCTGCCTGGCTATGGCACTCCTGCTGACCTCCCTGCCGCTGGAGGAAACCTACCGCGAGGTATTCGAAGCCGCCATGGTATGCCTCATCTGTCCCACTGCCACGGCCGCCGCCGTCATCACCGGCAAACTGGGAGGAAGCGCATCCACCCTCACCACCTATACGTTGCTCTCCAACCTGCTGGCAGCCGTGGCCGTGCCGTTGGCCTTTCCGTGGGTGGAGCCGCATGCAGGCACCGGCTTCTTCGCCGCTTTCCTCAAGATCCTAAGCAAGGTATTCCCGCTTCTGCTTTTCCCGTTTTTCCTGGCGCTGCTGCTGCGGGCGTTCCTCCCTAAGGCGCACCGCTTCCTGGCTGAGTTTCACAATGCCGCCTTCTACCTTTGGGCCGTGTCGTTGGCGATCGTATCGGGACAGACGGTGCGCTCGCTGGCCAACAGCACGGCGCCGCCTGCCGCAGAGTGGCTGATTGCCCTCGCCGGGCTGGCGACCTGCTGCCTGCAATTCTACTTGGGAAAACGCATCGGCGGACGCTACCACGACCGCATCAGCGCCGGGCAGGCTTTGGGGCAAAAGAATACCGTGCTTGCCATCTGGATGGCATATACCTACCTCAATCCGTTGGCCTCGGTGGGGCCGGGATCGTATGTGTTGTGGCAAAACATTATCAACAGCTGGCAGCTGTGGAAGAAGCGGGAAAGGGAAGAGAAACCGGGGTGAAAGGCTTTCCACCCCACCCTCGCGTTCCTTTCGTTCCATGGGATTCTTCAATTTGCCATGCGCCAGGCAACAAGGCATTCCACATTGAGTCCAAAGGGCATGCCGGTACGGAGCGCGGCGGACGCACGTGCGGAGCAACCGCCGCACGTGCACGGAGCATCTTCCGTACACGTGCGGCGGCCGGGCATAATCAGAAAAGCAAGGAGGTCAGCGGCTACCCTCCGGCAACGGAGCGCACCCGCCAAGCACCTTGGCTATTTCACTTTCGAAATTGGGAGTGAACACGCCCTTGCCGATATGAGCCTTTATCTCGCCTGCACTCCAAAAGCGGCCTCCGTCCAGTTCGCTGCCGGGATGGATGGGGGCATCGTACACGGTTTTATAGGTAAACACCAGCTCGCGCTCGCGGGCCGACTCAAAGACGTAGCGCGCCACGCCATGCGGCACGAAACCGGTGATGCCCAATTCCTCGCGTGCTTCACGCTCCAAGGCTTGTTCCACACTTTCGCCCAAATCCACATGGCCGCCCACGGCGGTGTCCCACTTCCCGGGTTGGATGTCTTTCCAGCCGGGACGCTTTTGCAGGTAGAGCTCACCGCGCGAATTGAACACATGAAGGTGGACTACGGGATGCAGCAACTTGCTGCCGTTGTGGCACTCGCCCCGCGTGGCAGAGCCGGTGACGTTTCCCTCTTCGTCAACTAAGGGGAAGATTTCCTGTTGGTTTTCGTGTTGCATAATAGGCAGATTAGTAATTATCGGTTGCAACGGCAAAGGTAGCGATTCTTTCGGCTAACAGGAGAACGGCAGTCCCATACAAATTATTCCAAAACCGGGAAAGACAATGCCGCACACGTGGCAAGTTCGATGAGGCGGCGCTTCTATCTTGAGCCTATGGGAAACGGCGCGCGCATGGAGGGAACGCCGCGCGGCATGCGATGAATTGCAGGGGGAAAAGCCCAAAAATGTTATCCTGGCCTCGCGCATCAAAAAGACAGGGTTTCCCCGCTATGGGAAAAAGGCTATCTTTGCGCCGGTTTATTTCCTTTTGCAATCATGAAAGCCGCAGGCAATTACAGGTATCACATTGTCGCCGTCTGCGTGGTGGCCGTATGGGGGATGACTTTCATCTCTACCAAAGTGCTGATAGGGAACGGGCTTTCTCCGCAGGAGATCTTCCTGCTCCGCTTTCTCATGGCGTATGCGGGCATTTGGCTTGTTTCTCCCCGCAAGTGGTTTGCCGGCGACTGGAAAGACGAGCTCTGGCTGTTGGCAGGGGGCGTGACGGGCGGTTCATTCTATTTCCTGGCTGAAAACACGGCCCTTGGCATTACGCTGGCCACCAACGTGTCGTTTATCGTCTGCACCGCCCCGCTGATTACCGCCCTGCTTTCCCTTTTGGCCTATAAGGGAGAAAAAGCCTCGCGCGGGCTGATGGCAGGTTCGATGCTTGCCTTGGCGGGGGTCGCATTGGTCGTGTGCAACGGGCGGTTCGTGCTAAAGCTCTCGCCGCTCGGCGACTTTCTGGCGTTGGCGGCTGCCGTTTCGTGGGCGTTCTACAGCTTGGTTATGAAGAAAATGGGCGGGCGTTATTCCACGGCATTCATTACGCGCAAGATATTCTTCTATGGCGTGCTGACCATCCTTCCCGCCTTTTTTATACATCCGTGGCAATTCCCCCTGGACGGTTTCCTGAAGCCTGCGGTATGGATGAACCTGTTGTTCCTGGGCGCATTGGCTTCGTTGGCTTGCTATGCGGTGTGGAATGCCGTATTGAAGCGGTTGGGCACGGTGCGCGCCTCCAATTACATTTACCTTAACCCGCTTTTCACCTTGATGGGCTCGGCCTGCCTGCTCGGCGAACGGCTTACGTGGATGGCTATGCTGGGCATCGCGTGCATCCTGTGCGGGGTTTATTGCGCGGAGAAGAAGTGAACCGGCAGGCATCCCCCCGGCGTAAGCAAGCAGGACATTCCCGCAGGAAGAAAAGGAACAGGTTCAAAATCATCTCCAAGCAGTTCAACATTGGCTTCTTTGCGCTATCTTTGCGCGTGTTTTCAAAAGTGCGGACAATATTCTAAACCAGCCATGACAGCCATTTACCCGTCTCCCATCTTTGGCCCCGTCCATTCCCGCCGTTTAGGGACATCCTTGGGGATCAATCTTCTGCCTGCCGACGGCAAGGCATGTACTTTCGATTGCATCTATTGCGAATGCGGCTTCAACCGCGACCGCCGCCCCCGCCTCCGCCTGCCCGCCCGCGAAGAGGTGCGCGTCGCGCTCGAAACCCGCTTGCAAAGAATGCGGCAGGAGGGAACGGCTCCTGACGTGTTGACGTTTGCGGGAAATGGTGAACCTACCGTACATCCGCATTTCCCCGAAATCATTGGGGATGCGTTGGCGCTCCGCGACAGCTATTTCCCTGATGCCAAAGTCAGCGTGTTGAGCAATTCTACTTTCATTCACCGCCCTGCCGTGTTCGAGGCTTTGAAAAGGGTGGACAACAATATCTTAAAGTTAGACACGGTGGACGAAGATTATATCCGCCGCCTGAACCGCCCCGCAGGGCATTATTCCGTGGCGGACATCATCGCAGGCATGAAGGCTTTCAACGGGCGTTGCGTCATCCAATCCCTATTCCTGAAAGGCAGCTTTGAAGGAATGGATATGGACAATACTTCCAGCAAGTACGTGCTTCCCTGGCTGGAGGCGGTCAAGGAAATCGCTCCGCGCCAAGTGATGGTTTACACCATCGACCGCGGGACTCCCGCCCCTGGCTTGCGCAAAGCTACCCACGAGGAACTGGATCGCATCGGCCGGTTGGCAAGGGAAGCGGGGCTGGAGGTGAGCGTGTCTTATTGAACAAGTAAGACGCTCTCGCTCAAGACCTTTGAACTTTGGGATTTTAGCCACATCAAGAAAGACAGTGTCGTGAAAGAAATGAAGCGGAGAGGATTCCTGATGCCTGTTCGCAGCAGTTGTGAATATCTTGTCCGGGCATTGACCCAAATATACACGGACGAGGAACCTGCCTTGCTGTATTCCATGTGGGATGGATATTGGAAAGGCACCGATAAACAGAGGATACGATAATTCAAGACATAAACATCACCATCCGGTGAAAATCCTCCAGATCTCCGACACCCACAACCGGCACCACTTGCTGAAAGCCATGCCGGATGCTGATGTCATCGTGCATTGCGGCGACTTCACAGACAACGGCACAGAACAGGAAGTCCTTGATTTCCTCAACTGGTATATCGCTTTGCCTTACAAGCACAAGATTTTCGTTACGGGCAACCACGACTTGTGCCTTTGGGATGCCACAGGGATTGAAGATCTGCCGGGAAACGTTCATTTCCTGCAAGACTGCGGATGCGAGATTGACGGAGTGAAGTTCTTCGGCTTGGCATATAACCATTCCGAGCGGCTCATACCTGAAGATGTGGATGTGTTGGTCACCCATGAGCCTCCTGTCATGATAATGGACGAGACGAACGGGATCCATTGGGGAAACGCGCCTTTGAGGAAGCGGGTGTTTGAAGCCAAACCCCGTTATCATCTCTTCGGCCATGCCCATGAAGCACACGGGAAAGAGGAGCATGAAGGCATTGTCTTTTCCAACGCATCCATGCTTGATGACTTTTATCAATTAAAGTATAAGCCTGCAACCTTTGTGGTATAAAGCAGCCGTGCCCATCAGGGCTCCGCTGGGCACGGCTTTCGGGGCGCTGGCCTATGCCTCAAGGCAGGGTCACAATATCTTGCGAAGGCTTCATCCGGGAAGCCTTTCCGCAACGGCATTAGCCTGTAACTTTTGCGGAAGATGCTACCGCAAAATGCCGGCATCTTTGTCCGCCTTCTGCATGATGTTCCGCCGGATGTCCCCGTATGCGCGTCCCCGCGAGAACTTCCAAGCGATGTTGATGCTAATCAGGTTGCCGAGATCCGGGCAATGGAGCACGGTGGCCTTCCGCACGTAGCGGTTGTACACGTTGCTTTGGGATTGCTTGTAATTCGGAACCAATGGCTGTTGCCAACCGAATGACAAGCTCAGGCTTTTGTACCGGAAAGCTGCTTCCAGCCGGGCAAAGGATCCGTTGAAACCTTCCGTTTCGCCTTCGAGGAAACGGAAGCCGCTGTCAACAGATGCCGAAAGGGCAAACCGCCCCAGATAGGCTTGGATGCCGGCAGTCCCCAAATAAAAGGTTTTACAATGGGTGTAGTCTTCGCCGAAGTTGAAGCAACGGAACAAGGTGCCCGAAGCAGCTATTGAGAGCTTGCCGGGAATAGGCTGCCAGTTGGCGTAAAGCATCAGGTAGAGCAGGTCGATCTCTTTTTGGTTGAGCTGGGTATAAATAAACCGGTTGTCGCCGGTGCGCAGGTAGGTTGCCATATTGGGGCGAGGGCAAAGTTTCCCGTATGCTTGGAAAAAAGATTGGAACTGCGGGCGGTCATAGGACAACTGGAACGTATGCTCCTGCTGGCGGTTGGGCTTGATGCCGGGATTTCCTTGCGTCCATTCCATGCTGTTGTTGCGGACTGTGGTGTTGCTGGTCATAGCCACTTGCGAGACGTGCTCGCTGATTTGGAAGTCATATTCCAATTGGATGCCGGAAGCCGGATTGTAGGCGATGGAGGCTTTCGGGCGGAATAGCCAGTAATGGTATGTGTGCGCCTGCTGGCGATAGTCCAAGCGGCTACCTCCCACTCCCGCCGTGTACCGGAACGGGCCGGCGGCGCCTTTTATTTCCCCGAACACATAGACTTGCCGGCTATGCATCGGGTTGTCTGCGTCGGCATCTCCCGTATAGGCGTTGCCGGTGTATTTCTGCCTGTAATTGATGCCGGCTGTCAGGGCAAAAGGTTTGAACTGGTTCTCGTAAATGGCTTCGCTCATCAGCGAATAGGTTTTGCCTGCAACCTTGTAGGCGTAGGGCGCGCCTTCATTGTAACTGCTTTGGAACGAAGAGTTGATGTAAGTCCCTACCGCATTCAGGGCGAACGATTGGCGCGGAGTGAATTGCCTGAAGAAATAGAGGTCGAGCACGGGGCTTCCGCTCAGGCTTTGTTCCTCTTGGGTAGCGGTGTAGCGGCTCTTCCCGTCGGCTATCTGCCTGCGCTTATAGTCGTGCGGCGTATGAGAGAACCCGGCGCTTAGGGCAGCTTGGAACACGTAGCCGGCAGAGTCTGCCAGGTTGTATTTCAGCTGCAAATTGTTGTCAAAGCTCCGGCTGCGCGAGGCGGTGTCGTCGCGCTTGATGGTGTAAACAGACCCGTCGGCGAGCCGGTAATGAGCCGTCTCGCTGGCACGGTTCCGCTTAAAGTCTTTGTAACCGAAGCCGTAGCTGAACGACAGTTCGCTTTTGCCCGCATTCCATCTCCCGTATATCAAGTCGTTGCCTGTCCAGGCGGTAAGGGCATGCGTCAAGTCCGCCCCCGCCGCATAACCGTTCTCGTTGCGCCGTGTCCGGATGTCGATGACGTAAGCGATGCCTTCGCCATACCTCACGCCGGGATTGTCGATGAAGTCTATCCGGCTGATGCGTTTGGGGTCGATGGCCAACATTTCTTCCCTGCCGGCGACGATGCCGTTGATGCGTAACTGCACGGTCCCTCTTCCATCGATGGCCGACAGGCTGTGTGAAACCTCGTCAACGCGTATATTGGGCAAGGACAATTTCTGCAGGATGCTGTATCCCGAATGCGAAGCGTCCTTTTGCGCCTCGGTGGGGTAAATGGCCTGCCCGCCGGGCTTACGGGTTACCTTGGCGGCTTTTACTTCCACTTCCTGCAATTGGACTTCTTTCATATCGCCTTGCGCCTGGGCGGCGGCGGCGAATGCCAGTAAGATAAAAAAGAGATTGACACGTTTCATTGCGCTTTGCTTTTAAGTCCGGCGCAAAGATACGGCCCGGTTTATTGGCCGGCGGGAAACGAGGCTGACATCTTCCTGGCATTTTCCTGGCAATTGCCTTTCTCTTTGGTTTCCAGCGCATAGTTCTGCCCCCGGTATGCCACGATCCTAAGTTCGGACGAATGCTCGACGATAGGCTTCAGCCGCCGCACAAGGGTGTAGAGCGTATCGTTCGGACTTTCTTTCTTGGGCCAAAGGGCGGCACAGATTTCTTCTTTGGGCAAGGAATGTGAAGGAGCCTGCCAAAGCATCAGCAACAGTTGGCGCTGCATCGGGGTGAGCCGTACCGGGATGCGGCGCGCGTCGTAGAAGCAACGGCTTTCCGCCGAATAGGTAAGCCCCCCGTAGCTTTGAGGCTCATTGCTTGCAGCTTGCCTGCTACGGGCAAAAAAGCTCCCCGCCGCCCACAACAGCGCGGCGAAAGCCAGCAGGAACGACAGGCGTTGGTCGGACATACGGAATATGGCTGCCCTTGAGATGCGGGCGTAACTCTTGACGGCGAGTGTCGTGCCCGTTGCTTTGTTGTTGACTATCACCGTATCGCTGCTGAGGATGCCCCACGCCTGCGGCTTGTCCGGGTGTCCCGCGTCGATGACGGTGAAAGAGAGAAAGGTACGCGGCCTGAGCTTTTCGCTTTTCAAGTTCCGGCATAGCCGCCTGTCGGCAATGGCAAGCGACACAGGCCCGTCTGATTCCTGCCGGAGCCGCTTGTACGCCCGGATGGAATCCTGTGTAACGATATTGTCCCGCTTCTCTTCCAACGTATGCAACAAAGCCTGGTTTAAGTCAGCTTCCAAGGCTTCCTTGGTACGGCAATACCCGTGACGCCCTGCCAACAAGGAAGAAAACATCAATGCGAAGAATACGCTGACTGATAAGAACCTGCTGTTCATCTTTCTTGGTTTTCATTGGGGCAAAGGTAGCATTTGTTTTTGGTTTATGAAAGCCCGCGCATGCCGCCATATCAGATCTGCCCGGTTCCTATCGCCAATATCCGCTTGGCAGCGACCTTGGCATCCGCTTAATTTTAATCCCCCGACTTTACTTTCGGCGAGTCCTGCCGCAAGTTTCGGCCTCGCGCCGCATCCGGCATCCCGGGGCTTCCTCCATGCACGTGCGGGGCGCGGGCGGTGCAGTACGGCGGAAACGCCGTGCGCGCATGGAGGAAACGCGGCACAAGCATCTTCCGCAAGGCGTTTTTATGGCAGCTTGCAGCCGGATTCGCTTCCCGGTTCTTCCCTCCCGGCGCAAGAGGGCAGCCGCCTGGACGTTTCCCCGGGCGGGCGGCCTGCGCGCCCTTTGGGGTGTTGAAAACTTCTCCAGCGATTTTATTTGGGAAATGGCCGCAAATTATGAAGAAATGCGTATTTTTACCGCCGCATTGTTATGCGTCGGCAACGGAATCCGGAAGCCCCGGGCGAAGCTGGTAAAAAACAAGCAGGAATGGCCAACGAAGAGGTATCGATATATCATGTGCCGGTGATGTTGCGACAAGCCGTCGATGCGCTGGACATAAGCCCGGAAGGCATTTACGTGGACATGACATACGGCGGGGGAGGGCACTCGCGCGAAATCTTGCGGAGGCTGGGGCCGGAAGGCAAGCTGCTGGCCTTTGACCAAGACGCCGATGCCGGACAAAACCGCGCGGACGACCCGAGGCTGACATTCGTGAGAAGCAACTTCCGCTTCCTGACGAATTTCCTGCGCTACTACGGCATCAGCCGCGTGGACGGCATCTTGGCCGATTTGGGCGTATCGTCGCATCACTTGGACGAGGCGCAAAGGGGATTCTCTTTCCGCTTGGAAGGCCCGCTGGACATGCGCATGAATACGTGCGCGCGCCTGACAGCCGCCGATGTGGTGAACAACTATGACGAGGAACGGCTGGCCAACGTGTTTTACTTGTACGGCGAACTGAAAAACGCCCGCAAGCTGGCTGAGGCATTGGTGAAAGCCAGAGCCAAAAAGCCGCTGGGAACCATGCCGGCATTGGCGGAAGCATTGAGGCCGCTGCTGCCGCGCGGCCGCGAGCACAAGGAGCTGGCCAAGGCCTGCCAAGCATTGCGCATAGAGGTGAACGGAGAAATGGACGCGCTGGCCAAAATGCTGCTGTCCGCCATAAAGGCGCTCAAGCCCGGAGGCAGGCTGGCGGTGATTACCTACCACTCGTTAGAAGACCGCATGGTGAAAAATGTGGTAAAGACAGGCAACGTGGCAGGAAAAGTGGCCACGGACTTCTATGGCAACCTGTCGGTGCCGCTGAAAGCGGTGGGCGGCAGCAAGCCGCGAGTGCCGGACAAAGAAGAGCTGGAAAGGAACCCACGCTCGCGAAGCGCCAAGCTGAGGGTGGCCGAACGGGTGAAGACAAAGGAGGAACTTGACAATGGAAGAGGAGAAGAAAAATAAGATTAAAAGCCACACGGCGCATTGGAAAGACATCGTGGGAGGAGACATCTTGGCGACCGACTTCTTCCGCCGGCAGGCCAAGCTGCTGGTGCTGCTGGTGCTGCTGGCGATTTTCTACATCCACAACCGCTATGCATGCCTGCAACAACTGATAGAGATTGACAAGTTGAAAAAGGAATTGACTGACATAAAGTACGACGCACTGACACGCAGCTCCGAACTGATGGAGCGGAGCAGGCAGTCGCGCATCGAAGAGTATGTGGCTTCACAGGAAAGCGACCTGCAAACCGCCACCCAGCCGCCGTTCGTTATAAAAGACTGAAAAGCGAAATGACTGCAAGGAGGAACAGACAATGGCTGTGAACAGGAAAAGTATCATGAACCGCTATACCCTGACGGTGCTCTGCCTCGCCCTGGTGGGAGTGGGGATAGTGGTGAAAGCGGGTATTATCATGTTCCCCGAAAGCCAATATTGGAAAGATGTGGCAGCCCGCTTCGTGCGCGAAAACGTAAGAGTAAAGCCCAACCGGGGGAATATCCTGTCGGCCGACGGGAAACTGATGGCCTGCTGGCTGCCCGAATACCGCATCTACATGGACTTCAAAGCAGGGGGCGAGCGGAAAGACACCATGCTGATGAACCACTTAGACGAAATCTGCCGGGGATTGCACCGCATTTTCCCCGACCGGACGGCGGCACAGTTCAAAACGCATCTGCTGGCAGGGCGCAGGAAGAACAGCAGGAATTACCTGATTTACCCCAAACGCATCTCGTACATCCAATACAAGGAGGCTAAACAGCTGCCTGTCTTCTCGCTCAACAAATACAGAGGAGGTTTCCACGAACAAGTATATAACCAACGGCAGAAGCCTTTCGGCTCATTGGCGGCACGCACATTGGGAGACCTCTATCCCGACACGGCATTGGGAGCCAAAAACGGCATTGAACTGGCTTTTGACTCGCTGCTGAAAGGGCGCGACGGCATCACCCACCGCCAGAAAGTGATGAACCACTATCTGGATATCACCGACCGGCCGCCCGTGAACGGTTGCGACATTGTAACCACCTTGGATGTGGACATGCAGGACATCTGCGAAAAAGCATTGGTTGACAAGCTGAAAGAGCTGAAAGCGCTGGCAGGCGTGGCCGTGCTGATGGAAGTGAAGACGGGCGAAGTGAAAGCAATGGTAAATATGTCGCGCCGTGCCGAAGGAGTGTATGAAGAACAGACCAACAATGCCATCAGCGATATGCTGGAGCCGGGGTCAACCTTCAAGACGGCATCGGTGATGGTGGCCATGGAAGATGGCTACATCACGCCCGATACGGAGGTGGACACAGGCAACGGAGAAGTGAACATGTACGGCAGCAGAATGCGTGACCATAACTACGCCCACGGCGGCAACGGCCTCATCAACGTGACAAGAGCCATGGAGGTGAGCAGCAACGTAGGCATCTCCACGCTGATTAACCGCTACTACAAGGACAACCCGCAACGTTTCGTGGACGGGCTGAAGCGCATGAGCCTCGACCAGCCCCTGCACCTGCAAATACCGGGCGAGGGAGTGCCGAACATCAAAGGCCCCAATGAACGTTATTTTGCCAAGACTACCCTGCCGTGGATGAGCATAGGCTATGAAACGCAACTGCCTCCCATCAACACTCTAACTTTTTACAACGCCATTGCCAACAACGGCGTAATGGTACGGCCCAAACTGGTAAAGGCTGCCGTGCGCAACGGGAACATCGTGGAGGAATACCCCACGGAAATAATCAACCCGAAAATATGCTCGGACACGACACTGAACCGCATTCACGTGATACTGCGCCGCGTGGTGTCTGACGGACTGGGCAAACAGGCCGGCAGCAAGCAGTTTGCCGTGGCCGGGAAGACAGGAACGGCACAGATTTCGCAAGGCTCCGCCGGCTATAAGACAGGCAGAACGCACTATCTGGTGAGCTTCTGTGGCTATTTCCCCGCCGACAACCCGCAGTACAGTTGCATTGTGGCCATTAAAAAGATAGGATTGCCTGCTTCAGGCGGCTTGATGGCTGGCAGCGTGTTTGGAAAGATCGCCGAGCGGGTCTATGCCAAAAACCTCCGCTTCGACCTCGACATGGCGGTAGACTCCGCTTCGTCGCCCGTGCCAGACGTGAAAACGGGCGACTGGGATGAAGCCCGCGCGCTGATGGCGAAACTGGACGTCAGCGCAACCGATATGCCGTCGAAGACTGAAATGCCCTCCCAAGGCGATGGCATTGTGCCCAACGTCATAGGCATGGGAGCCAAAGATGCCGTCTACCTGTTGCAGAAACAAGGCTTGCGCGTACAGATAGCGGGCGTAGGCAGCGTAAAAAGGCAATCGATCCCGCCCGGAAGCAAAGCCGTGAAAGGAAAGACGATTGCCATCAGGCTAAGAGTTGATAAACGGGAATAAAACGAAACGACCCATTCTCCATTTGCAATATGTATATGAAATTAGACCAGTTATTACAAGCGATACAAGCCTCCGCCATCGTGGGGCGGACGGACAGGGACATCGCCGCCGTCTGCATCGACTCGCGGCAAGTAGTGCCGGGCAGCCTGTTCATAGCCATGCGCGGCACGCAGGCAGACGGGCATGCCTACATACCGGCAGCCATTGAGAAAGGTGCCGTCGCAGTACTTTGCGAAGAAATTTCCCAAGAGGCACCAGCCACTTCACTTGTTACTTATATCCGGGTGGCTGACACGGAAGATGCCGCAGGCAAGGTGGCAACCGCTTTCTATGGCAACCCGACACGGCGCATACGACTGGTGGGAGTGACAGGCACCAACGGGAAGACTACCATCGCCACCTTGCTCTACCATACGTTCCGCCGTTTGGGGCACAAAGTAGGCCTGCTGTCGACCGTATGCAACTATATCGACGGCCAGCCCATCCCTGCCGACCACACCACCCCCGACCCCGTAACATTAAACCGTCTGCTACGCGCCATGGCCGATGCAGGTTGCGATTACGCTTTTATGGAAGTCAGTTCACATTCCGTGGCGCAGAAGCGCATCGCCGGCTTGCAATTCGCGGGAGGCATCTTTACCAACCTGACACGCGACCACCTTGACTATCATAAAACCGTGGAGAATTATCTCCGCGCCAAGAAAAAGTTCTTTGATGACCTGCCGCCGGAAGCTTTCTGTCTGACCAACGCCGATGACCGCAACGGCAGTGTAATGGCACAAAACACCCGCGCACACGTCAGCACCTATTCGCTGCGCTCCATGGCCGACTTCCGAGCCCGCGTATTGGAGTCACATTTCGACGGCATGCTGCTTGGCATAGACGGGCGCGAAGTAGCCGTCACTTTCGTAGGCCGCTTCAATGCTTCCAACCTGCTGGCCGTGTACGGCGCATCCGTCTTGCTGGGAGTGCCTAAAGAGGACGTGCTGGTCATACTCAGCAGCCTGCATCCCGTGGCAGGACGCTTTGAGGCTATCCGCTCGCCCAAGGGCTTCACAGCCATTGTAGACTATGCCCATACGCCCGACGCATTAGACAATGTACTTACAGCCATCCACGGCGTGCTGGAGGGCAAAGGGGAAGTCATCACCGTGGTGGGCGCAGGAGGCAACCGCGACAAAGGCAAGCGCCCCTTAATGGCGCAGGAGGCCGCCCGGCAGAGCGACCGCCTCATCATCACCAGTGACAACCCGCGCAACGAGGAACCGAACGATATCATTGCCGACATGATGGCGGGCCTTGGCGATGCCGCGAGGCAAAAGGCCCTCTGCATCTCCGACCGCCGCGAAGCCATCCGCACAGCCTGCATGATGGCGCACAAGGGCGATGTAATCTTAGTGGCAGGCAAAGGCCATGAAGACTATCAGGAAGTGAAAGGCGTAAAACATCACTTCGACGACCGCGAAGAAGTGAGAAAAGCGATGAACCTTTAAGGAGAAAACGCTATCTGAGAAATAAAGACCTAACCTATAAGAAAGAACCATCAGCCGTTCTAAAAGCAAGCGGCAGGCAAATGACCCGTAAAATAAACGACAGACGTTATGCTCTATTATTTGTTTCAATGGCTTGAACGCTACGACTTCCCGGGAGCGAGAATGTTTGGATACGTTTCGTTCCGCGCATTGATGGCCGTCATTCTCGCTTTATTAATATCCAGTATTTTCGGCGACCGCTTCATCAACTTGCTGATGCGGAAACAGATTACCGAAACACAGCGCGATGCCCAAATAGACCCCTTTGGCGTGAGCAAGGCCGGAGTGCCTACCATGGGCGGGGTCATTATCATCTTTGCCATACTGGTACCTTGCCTGCTGTTAGGCAGGTTAGGCAATATTTATATGTTTCTGATGATGATTACCACCGTATGGCTGGGGGCATTGGGGTTTGCCGACGACTATATCAAGACTTTCAAGAAAGACAAGGAGGGCTTGCACGGCAAGTTTAAGATTATTGGCCAGGTGGGATTGGGACTGATTGTAGGCCTTACCCTCTACTTCAGCCCGCAAGTCGTTATCCGCGAAAACATTGAAGTGAAACAGCCCAACGGCCAGGTGGAAGTCGTGTATGCGGCCAAGGAAATCAAGGCCACACAAACCACCATCCCTTTCTTCAAGAGCAATAACTTAGACTATGCCGACATTATGTCGTTTATGGGCAAGCATGCACAGACGGCAGGATGGGTGCTGTTTGTGATGGTTACCATCTTTGTGGTGACAGCCGTTTCAAACGGTGCCAACCTCAACGACGGCATGGACGGTATGGCAGCCGGCAATTCGGCCATTATCGGCATGACGCTGGGCATACTGGCTTACGTGTCCAGCCACATCGGGTTTGCGGGATACCTCAACATTATGTTCATACCCGGGTCGGAAGAGCTGGTAGTCTTTATCTGTGCCTTTATCGGGGCGCTTGTCGGCTTCCTGTGGTACAATGCCTATCCGGCACAGGTGTTTATGGGTGACACGGGCAGCCTGACCATCGGAGGCATTATCGCCGTATTCGCCATCGTTATCCACAAGGAATTGCTGATACCCATTTTGTGCGGCGTGTTCTTAGTGGAAAGTCTCTCGGTCATCTTGCAGCGTATATGCTACAAGGCAGCTAAAAAGAAAGGGCTGAAACGGCGCATGTTCAAGCGCGCGCCCATCCACGACCACTTCCGCACAAATATGAACTTAGTGGAGCAGGGGTGCCAAGTCATCTTCCAGAAACCAGACAGGCTGCTGCATGAAGCCAAAATCACCGTCCGCTTCTGGATTGCAACCATCGTGCTGGCCTCGATTACCATTATTACACTTAAAATCAGATAAGAACTCTAACCGGATATAACAAGAACAATGGAAATGAATGCCAAACAGGACAATGCTTCCGATCTTTCCCGCCGAGGAACGGGGGGAAGCGGGCAACGACGTATCGTGGTGCTGGGCGCCGGTGAAAGCGGAACGGGCGCTGCCGTGTTGGCTCGCGTCAAAGGCTTTGATACGTTTGTGTCGGACATGTCGGCCATCAAAGGCAAGTACAAGGCTTTGTTGGATCAATATGGCATCGCTTGGGAGGAAGGCCGGCACACCGAATCTCTCATCCTCAATGCCGATGAAGTGGTAAAAAGCCCCGGCATCCCCAACGATTCCCCTTTAGTGCTGAAACTCAAGGAACGGGGAATCCCCATCATCTCCGAAATAGAATTTGCCGGACGCTACACCCATGCCAAGATGATTTGCATTACCGGCTCCAACGGCAAGACCACCACGACTTCGCTCACCTACCACATCTTCAAGAGTGCAGGCCTCAACGTGGGATTGGCGGGCAACATCGGCCGCAGCCTTGCCTTGCAAGTC
Source organism: uncultured Bacteroides sp. (assembly GCA_964431195.1). Classification (GTDB taxonomy): domain Bacteria; phylum Bacteroidota; class Bacteroidia; order Bacteroidales; family Bacteroidaceae; genus Bacteroides. The sequence goes on along the minus strand of CAYSIQ010000015.1, from coordinate 11,314 downwards.
GCTACCGAGGAGCATGACTATTACGTCATTGAACTAAGCTCTTTCCAGCTTGACAACATGTATGAGTTCCGCGCCAACATCGCCGTGCTGATGAACATCACTCCCGACCATTTAGACCGCTACGGCCATTGCATGCAAAACTACATTGATGCCAAGTTCCGCATCACCCGCAACCAAACTCCCGATGATGCCTTCATCTTCTGGAACGATGACCCTATCATCCGCCGCGAGCTGGCTCGCCACGGGCTGAAAGCCAAGCTCTACCCCTTTGCCGCCATCAAGGAAGACGGCGTCATCGCCTACGCGGAGGACGACAAGCTTCACATCGACACTCCCATCGCCATCAATATGGAATTGGAAGAGCTTGCCCTGCGCGGCACCCACAATCTCTATAACTCATTGGCTGCCGGGCTTTCCGCCAACTTAGCCAACATCCAAAAAGAATACATCCGTAAAGCATTGTCGGACTTCAAGGGAGTGGAGCACCGCCTCGAGAAAGTATGCGACGTGCGCGGCGTCCATTTCATCAACGATTCCAAAGCCACCAACGTGAACTCTTGCTGGTATGCCCTGCAAAGCATGACGACCAAGACCGTCCTCATCTTGGGCGGCAAAGACAAAGGCAACGACTACACCGAGATTGAGGACTTGGTGCGCCAAAAGTGTTCGGCTTTGGTTTACCTCGGGCTGCACAACGAGAAGCTTCACGCTTTCTTCGACCGACTGGGCTTGCCCGTGGCCGATGTCAACACAGGCATGAAAGATGCCGTGGAAGCCGCTTTCCGCCTGGCCAAGCGTGATGAAACCGTGCTGCTCAGCCCTTGTTGCGCCAGCTTCGACCTTTTCAACAACTACGAAGACCGTGGCGACCAGTTCAAGAAGTATGTGAGAGAATTGTAAACCAGACAACCCAACAACATTATCGAGCCGTGGACTTGCTAAGAATCATATTTAAAGGCGACAAGGTGATTTGGATCATCTTCCTTTTGCTTTGCCTCATCTCCATCATCGAGGTGTTCAGCGCCGCCAGTACGCTCACCTATAAGAGCGGCGACCATTGGGCACCTATCACCCAACACAGCACGTTGCTTATGATAGGCGCCATTATCGTCGTGTTCGTACACAACATCCCCTATAAGTGGTTTCAGGTCTTTCCTGTGTTCCTCCTGCCTCTGTCGGTGGCGTTGCTCGCCTTCGTCATGATCATGGGCATCTTCGGGGACGGGCGTGTCAACGGGGCGGCCCGCTGGATGACATTCATGGGAGTGCAGTTCCAGCCTTCCGAGATCGCCAAGATGGCGATGGTGATTGTCACCGCTTTCATACTTTCTAAAGGGCAGACCGAGACAGGAGCCGCCCCGAAAGCTTTCAAGCACATCATGTGCATAGCATGCGTGGTGTGCGGCCTTATCATACCCGAGAACTATTCTACCGGCATGCTGCTTTTCGGCACGGTGTTCCTTATGATGATCATCGGGCGGGTGCAGGCACGTAAACTGCTGCTGCTGGCCGGCGGCATCCTGGCGGTTGCCGTGGCGTTTGTCTGTTTCCTGCGGGTAACGCCCGATGACACATTGCGCAAAATCCCGCTGGGGCACCGCTTCACCACTGTAAAGGCTCGTATCGCCGACTTCACCGACAACCGTCAAGTGCCCGCCGCCAAATACGACATTGACGACAACGCCCAAGTGGCTCATGCCCGCATTGCCATGGCTACCAGCAATCTTATCGGCAAAGGGCCGGGCAACTCTGTGCAGCGGGACTTCCTCAGCCAGGCGTTTTCCGACTTCATTTACGCCATCATCATCGAAGAGCTCGGCTTGGTGGGCGGCGCGGTGGTGGTGTTCCTCTACATCTGCCTGTTAGTGCGCGTGGGGCGCATCGCGCGCAAATGCAACCGCACTTTCCCCGCTTTCCTGATTATGGGCATCGCCCTGCTGCTGGTGACGCAGGCGCTGTTCAACATGATGGTAGCCGTAGGGCTCGCGCCCGTCACCGGCCAGCCGTTGCCGTTTATCAGCAAGGGTGGGACATCCATCTTTATCAATTGTGCATACATCGGCATGATCCTCAGCGTGAGCCGTTATACCGCCCAGCTCGAACAGGAGAGAGCCGCCGCCATTGCCGCGCCCGCAACGGAAAGTCCCGAAGTCCCGCTGCCGGCGCAGTCGGCTGCCGAGCCGACCTCAAAGGCTCTCAACAGCGACGACGAGATGGTTTGATCCTCCGCACGGCATGGTTGTTTTTCTATAAAGGACGACGTCTGTTTCATGCTTAACCAAATCTGATTGTTAATCCTATAATCCTCAAATTGATATGAACTCACCCCGCGTCATCATCAGCGGCGGCGGAACAGGCGGCCATATCTTCCCCGCCATTTCCATAGCCAATGCCATCCGCCGGGCCAATCCCCAAGCCGAGATACTCTTTGTGGGTGCTGAGAACCGGATGGAAATGCAACGTGTCCCCGATGCCGGCTACGAAATCATCGGCCTGCCCGTTGCCGGTTTCGACCGCCACCATCTGCTGAACAATATTCCTGTGCTCTTCCGCCTGTTGCGCAGCCAGCTGAAAGCCCGGCAAATCATCCGCCGTTTCCGCCCGCAAGTGGCTGTCGGCGTAGGAGGATATGCCAGCGGCCCCATCCTCAAGACGGCTTCCATGATGGGTATCCCCACGCTCATCCAGGAGCAGAACTCCTATGCAGGCGTTACCAACAAACTGCTTGCGCGCAATGCTTCCGCCATCTGCGTGGCCTATTCCGGCATGGAACGTTTCTTCCCGGCAGAAAAGATTATCCTCACCGGCAACCCCGTGCGGCAAAACCTGTTGGACGCGAATGTTTCGCGCGAGGACGCGCTTGCCACTTTCAACTTTCTGCCCGGCAAGAGGACAATCCTCGTCCTCGGAGGCAGCTTAGGCGCCCGCACCATCAACCAGACGATGCAAAGCGCGCTGCCCCTCATCCGCCGGCATCCCGAGGTGCAGTTCATCTGGCAGACTGGCAAAATCTACATCGAGCAGGTGCGCGAGGCCGTCACCACCTTTACAGGCGAGCCCCTGCGGGTTACGGGCGTGGCGACCCTCCCCAACCTCTACGTCACCGATTTCATCTCCAACATGGCTCATGCCTATGCCGCTGCCGACCTTGTCATTTCGCGTGCCGGCGCAGGCTCCATTTCCGAGTTCTGCCTGTTGCGGAAGCCTGTCATCTTGGTGCCTTCGCCCAACGTGGCCGAAGACCACCAGACCAAGAATGCCGTCGCCCTCGAGCAGCAACAGGCCGCCATCCGCATCAGCGATGCCGACGCGCCGGATACGCTGATGCCCGCCGCCTTGTCCGTTGTATCCAACGATGAACGGCTGCATAACCTGAGCGAGAACATCGCGCGGTTTGCACAGCCCCATTCTGCCGACCGCATCGCTGAAGAAGTATTGAAACTAATCCCCCGAACCCAATGAAAGACTTGCGTACATTCCGGAATATCTACTTTGCCGGTGCAGGCGGCATCGGCATGAGCGCCCTTATCCGCTATTTCCTTGCCAAAGGCAAACAAGTGGCGGGCTACGACCGCACTCCCTGCGAACTTACCCGCAGCCTTGAAGCCGAAGGCGCACGGCTTCACTATGAAACAGACGTGGAAGCCATTCCCGAAGCCTTTCGCGATCCCGATGCCACCTTAGTGGTCTATACCCCCGCCATACCCCAAGACCATGCCGAACTCGCTTACTTCCGCAACGGCGGCTTCACCGTTTGCAAGCGCGCCCAAGCGCTGGGGATGATTACGCGCGACAGCCTCGGCCTCTGCGTGGCAGGCACGCACGGCAAAACCACCACCAGCACCATGGCAGCCCACCTGCTGCACCAGTCGCGCGTGGGGTGCACGGCTTTCTTGGGCGGCATCTCACAAAACTACGGCACCAACCTGCTGCTTTCTGCCGAGAGCCCTTACACCGTCATTGAGGCCGACGAGTTTGACCGCTCTTTCCACTGGCTGTCGCCCTACATCAGTGTCATCACCGCCACCGACCCCGACCACCTTGACGTTTATGGCACCCCCGAAGCCTACCTTGAGGGCTTCCGCCACTACACCACCCTCATCCGTCCCGGCGGCGCCCTTATTTTGCACACCGGCCTTGCGCTGAAGCCGGACGTAGTCCCCGGCGTGCGTACCTACACCTATGGCCGCCACTCAGGCGATTTCCACGCCGAGCGCATCCGCGTCGGGGAAGGTAAAATCCTTTTCGACTTCGTGGCACCAGACACGCGCATCCCCGATGTCCGCCTGGGCGTACCCATTGACATTAACATAGAGAACGGCATTGCCGCCATAGCCCTTGCGCGCCTATGCGGCGTGAGCGATGCCGAGATTCTCGAGGGCATGGCGAGCTTCCGAGGTGTCCGGAGGCGGTTCGATGTTTTCCTCGACACGCCCGGCTTGGCCATCATCACCGACTATGCCCACCACCCTGCCGAGATTGCCCAAAGCCTGCGTTCGGTACGTGCCCTGTATGCAGGCCGCCGGCTCACCGCCGTGTTCCAGCCGCACCTCTACACCCGCACGCGCGATTTCTATGCCAGCTTTGCCGACAGCCTTTCTTCGGCCGACGAAGTAATCCTGACAGACATTTATCCCGCCCGCGAAGATCCCATTCCCGGCGTCAGCAGCCGCCTCATCTACGACCGCCTCGCGCCGAACGTGGAAAAGCACCTTTGCCCGATTGGTTCCCTGCCCGATTTCCTGCAAAGCCATCTTGTAGATGTATTGCTGTTGTTGGGCGCCGGCGACATCGATGATCTGGTGCCTGTCCTTGCGGAAAAACTACAGGAATAACGGCCGCCCGGACTTATGAATGCGAAAAACTTTCCGGCCCAGCCGGAAGACCTTTCCCGTTCATTGCCGTTCCCTGCGCCGGTTGAGAGTTTCCCGGATGAAGTTATATGCCGAGGAATACGGCCTTGCCCCCCGCTTGGAAGCCTGCGGACAGGGCTTTTGCTTCATGCCCGTACGCCGCGTGCCGCGTGCGCGTGCGGAGCAAGAGCCGTGCGCGCATGGAGCGCGCTCCGCGCACGCGCGGGGCAAAGGCGGGTTTCCGCCCTCCCCAAGCCCTTTCGGGACGAGCCCGACTTCCTGCAAAACGGGTTAACAAAAAAAGCAATTGCCTGCAAATAAATATGCAAAGTGTCGGGGAAAAAACGTATCTTTGCCGCTACAATCAGTTGTATTTTGCAAACAGACCGGGCTTGGGCTATTGGATTTATGATAAAGCGGATATTCTTGTCGATAATCTTGCTGGCCGTCCTTGTTTATTTGGTGGCGGCAGTCACCGTTTTCAACGGGAAACCTGCGGGACAGACGTGCGTTGGCATAGAGCTGGCCATCAGCGATTCTGCCAGCGCGGGCTTCATCACCCCCGAAGAAGTGCGCGGCATCCTGGCACGCAGCGGGCTTGACCCCGCAGGGAAGCCGTTGGACGAGATAGACTTGGCTGCCATCGAAAAGGCTCTGTCCGGCCACGTGCTTATCGACCGGGCGGAATGCTACAAGACACCCTCCGGCAACATCCGCGCGGAGGTAAGCCAGCGCATCCCCATCCTGCACGTCATGAGCAACAACGGGGACGACTACTACGTGGACGACAAAGGCACGACCCTCCCGGCGAACGGGAAATGCGTGGCTTGTGTGCCGATAGCCACCGGAAGCATAGAAAAATCCTTCGCCACGAGGAATTTATATAAGTTTGCCGTATTTTTGCAACACAATCCCTTTTGGTCTGCCCAAGTGGAACAACTGAATGTTTTGGCTAACCGGGACGTGGAAATAGTGCCGCGGGTAGGCAACTACATCATCTTCCTCGGCAAGCTGGAAAACTACGAAAGCAAACTGGAACGCGTGAACGAGTTTTGCCGCAAGGCGTTGAACCAAGTCGGGTGGAACAAATACAAACGCATCAGCGTGGAGATGGACAACCAGATTGTCTGTACGAAATGGTAGGAACAACAGATAAAAGAGATACATACTATGGCAATTACAGAATTTATCGCCGCTATCGAGTTGAGCTCTACAAGGCTGGCGGGCATTGCCGGCCGCAAGAACCACGATAGAAGCATCAGCGTGCTGGCTTACGCCGACGAAGACGCCACGGCCTTTGTGCGCAAGGGAGCCGTTTACAATATCGACAAGACAGCGATAGCACTGACCAGCGTGATTCGCAGCTTGGAAGATAAGCTGAAATGTTCCATCAACAAAGTGTACGTGGGCATCGGCGGACGGTCGTTGCGTACCTTGGCGGGATGCGTGACGCGCAGCTTGAAAGAAGAAAGCGTCATCTCGCAAGAGCTGGTGGATGCCATCGGCGACGAGAACTTACAGGCAACGTGGCCCGACCAAAGCATCCTCGACGTGGCCCCGCAGGAATACGACATAGACAACACCTTGCAGGCAGACCCCGTGGGGGTGACAGGAAAGCACATTGTGGGCCGCTTCCTCAACATTGTGGCACGCACCGCGCTGAAGAGAAACGTGGAGCTGAGCTTTGAGCAGGCAAAAATCTCCATTGCCGACCTGTTGGTCTCGCCCGTGGCACTAGCGCGCGTGGTACTGAGCGACGGCGAAATGCGCGCCGGATGCGCCTTGGTGGACTGCGGAGCAGAAACGACCACGGTAGCCGTGTATAAAGGCAACCTGCTGCGTTATCTCAGCGTCATCCCGCTGGGAGGGAACAACATCACCCGCGACATCGCCACCCTCCAGTTAGAGGAAGAGGAAGCCGAACAGCTGAAGTTGCAGTACGCCGACGCCTGTTACGAGGAGGAGGACGATGAAACCGCCTGCTCCCTGCCCGACGGCCGCGACATAGAACTGGCAAAGCTCAACGCTATCGTGGGGGCGCGTGCCGAAGAAATCTTGGCCAACGTATGGCACCAGTTGCAACTGTCTGGCTACGAAACCCAGCTGTATGCCGGCGTGGTATTTACCGGAGGCGCCTCCAACCTGAAGAACTTGGAAGAAGCTTTCCGCAAGGTGCAGCAGACGGTGAGCAAAATCAAGACCGTACACACCCCGCGCATTGCCGTGAAAGGCTGCGAAAATTGCCTGCCGCAGGAAAGCAGATGCCTCACCCTATATGGTCTGCTGGCTGCCGGCACAGAAAACTGCGCTAAACCGCCCAAAGTGGAAGAGAATTCGAAACCCATAACGGACAATACCGGGCAAACCCTTTTGTTTGGCAACGAACAGAATGGTGGAACTAACCCAGACGGCGAACCTACGAAGCCGAGTACCGAGGGCGGCAAAAAAAACAAGAAAAATAGATTTACAGACTTCTTCAATTCGTTCTTAAACGATGAAAGCGATTCGATGGACTCGTAAACGGGGAAAGCGGGGATTTTTATTCTTCAACCATAAAACAAACCTCTCATTATGGACGACATAGTACAATTCGATTTAAACGTGCCGACCGACAGCCCGCGCATCATCAAGGTGATTGGCGTGGGCGGCGGCGGCGGCAATGCCGTAAAGCACATGTACAAACAAGGCATACACGATGTCACTTTCGTGCTTTGCAACACCGACAGCCAAGCTTTGCGCAAGTCCGATGTTCCCATCAAAATCCAACTCGGGCGCAAGACAACCGGCGGGTTAGGCGCGGGAAACGACCCCGCCGTGGCCCGCGAAGCGGCCGAAGAGAGCATTGAGGAAATCAAGAATCTCTTCAACGACGGCACGCAGATGGCGTTTGTCACCGCCGGCATGGGCGGCGGGACAGGCACGGGAGCTGCCCCCGTCGTAGCGCGCACAGCCAAGGAAATGGGGCTGCTCACGGTTGGCATCGTGACCATTCCTTTCCTGTTTGAGAAGAAGAAGAAAATCATCCAAGCTCTCGAGGGGGTGGAAGAAATGCGCAAAAGCGTTGACGCCCTGCTGGTCATCAACAACGAGCGCCTGCGCGAAATCTACACTGACGGCATGACCACGCTGAAAGAATCGTACGCCAAGGCCGATGACATCCTGACCATTGCCACCAAAAGCATTGCCGAAATCATCACCATGGACGGCATCATCAACCTTGACTTCCGCGATGTGAAGAAGATCTTGAAAGACGGCGGGGTGGCCATCATGTCTATGGGGCAGGCGCGAGGCGAAAAGCGGCTGAAGCGTGCCATCGAAAACGCGCTGCACTCGCCCCTGCTCAACAACAACGATATTGTCAACGCAAAAAAGATCTTGTTTAACATCTCAGCAAGCGACAAGTCACCTATCCTCATCGAAGAGATGAACGAGATAGATGCTTTCATGGACAGCCTCGACCCTAACATCGAAGTGATTTGGGGGCAGGCCGATGACCCCACGCTGGAAGACGAGGTGAAAATCACCATCCTCGCCACAGGCTTTGGCACCGACAGCGTGCCCGGCATGGCCGAAATGATCAATAAACGCACCAAGGAAGAACAGGAACGCATCGAGGAAGAAGAAGCTCACGAGCAGGAACGCATCGACCGCATCTACGGGCATAACCGCCCTGTCCGCAGGCGCGCCCAGATTTTCCTGTTCGAACCTGCCGTGATGGACAACGCCGACATCATTTCGCTGGTAGAAGCATCGCCCACCTATCTGCGTGACAAAGCTACATTGGCCAATATCCGTTCCCGAGCAGAAGCTGAAACCGATAGGGCACAAGCAGCGCCCGGCATCTTAGGCAACTCCGGAAGCGGAGAGGCATCCGGCAATGCGCAGCCGGGCGTCATCACATTCTAATCCCGCGCACGAACCTTTATTTTGATTGACAAATCCCGATCGAACAGATTATAAAAAACAAAAAGTATGAGCTTATTCGATAAAGTCAGCGAAGACATTAAAGCCGCCATGAAGGCGAAAGACAAGATAGCCCTCGAGACATTGCGAAACATCAAGAAAGCATTCCTCGAAGCCAAGACAGCCCCGGGCGCCAACGACACTCTGGCTGACGAAGATGCCGTACGCATCATTCGCAAATTGGCGAAGCAGGGCAAGGACTCGGCGGCCATCTATACGAAACAAGGCCGTCAAGACTTGGCCGACGGCGAATTGGCTCAAGTGCGTGTGATGGAAGCCTACCTGCCCGCCCGCCTCAGCGACGAGGAACTGGAAACCTCCCTGCGTGCCATCATTGCTGAAACAGGTGCTACTTCGGCCAAAGACATGGGACGCGTCATGGGCGTAGCCACCAAGCGATTAGGCGGCCGCGCTGAAGGTCGCACCATTTCTGCCAAGGTGAAAGCGCTGCTTGGCTGAAACATGCACCAACACACATCGTCCAAACTCAAATTCAACAGCCATGGATACCACTAAGCTTGTAGGCGAGAAAATCAGATCGCTTCGCGAGAGCAAAAGCATCAGCCGCGAAGAATTGTCTGAGCGTTCGGGGCTCAGCATAGAACAGATAGAACGCATTGAAAACAACATCGACCTTCCCTCGCTGGCTCCCCTTATCAAGATTGCCCGCGTGATAGGCGTGCATTTGGGAACTTTCCTTGACGAGCATCCCGAAGCAGGCCCGGCCATCTGCCGAGGGGTGGAAGACGACAATGCCATCAGTTTCTCCAACAATGCCATCCAAAGCCGCCGCCACATGCAATATCATGCACTGGCACGCTCCAAAGCCGGCCGCCACATGGAGCCTTTCATCATTGACGTTGCCCCGACCGATGACAACGACTTTGTCCTGTCCACCCATGAAGGCGAAGAGTTTATCTATGTACTCGAAGGCACAATGGAAATCAGCTACGGCCAGGACACCTGCCTGCTCAACCCCAGCGACAGCATCTACTACGACTCTGTAGTGCCCCACCACGTACATGCCTACCAAGGAAAGGCCGCGCGTATCCTTGCAGTGGTTTACACGCCGGCTTGATGCCTTTTCTCGCATCAGGCCTTTATTTAAGCCTGCACAGTAATGGCAACAAGACGAAAAAAAGTGCTGAAACGCAGCAACCTGTTCTACCTGTTAGGGTTGCTATGTGCCGTTTTCCTGAGTTATAAACCCATTACGAAAGCTTTGGAAACCAATGGCATCAGCCTGCCGAAAGTGCTGGGAAAATTGTTTGATGCCACAGGCAAACCGACAACGATAGAAAAGACGGCAACGGCGGACGATGTGAAAGGACTTGAATGCCCTGCACCGTTGCAAGGCGTGTCCGAACATATTCTACATCGGCGGACTTTTACCGTTTCGTTCAATGCCGGCCGTAATGTGCCGAATTGGGTGGCGTGGGAACTGACACCTGAAAAATTAGTGGAACGGGAAAGCCGCAGCAACAAATTCCTGCCTGACCCCGACCTGTCCGAATCGCAAGCCGTGACCACACAAGACTATTCCGGCTCGGGATGGGACAGAGGGCACATGTGCCCAGCTGCCGACAACCGCTGGCATTGGCGTGCCATGCAAGAGAGTTTCTACATGACCAACATCTGTCCCCAGCACCATGAACTGAACCGTGGCGACTGGCGCGAACTGGAAGAGGCCTGCCGCCGCTGGGCTGAAGAAACGGGAAGCATCTACATTTGCTGCGGGCCTATCTTCTACAGCCGCGGGCCGCATCGCGCCATCGGCCGCGAACACCGCATCGATGTGCCTGATGCATTCTTTAAAGTCGTGCTGTGCTCCGCGAGCCAACCGCCGCACGGCATCGGCTTCCTTTACAAGAACACAGCAGGCAACCATCCTTTAGACAGCTATGTCAACACCATCGACCAGGTGGAACGCATTACCGGCATTGATTTCTTCCCTGCCCTGCCCGATGAGATAGAAAACAAGGTAGAGAGCGTTGCTGCCGTTGACTTCTTTAAGGTAGAGGAACAATAACAACATGGATGGCACAGAAGAAAAAAGACTAACGACAAGAAGAGAACCCAAGAAAGTGAAGAAGATACTGCTTGTATTCGGTACCCGTCCCGAAGCCATCAAGATGGCTCCGTTAGTAAAAGCCCTCCAATGCGAGCCTGACCGTTTTGACACCCGTGTCTGCGTCACCGGACAGCACCGCCAAATGTTAGACAGGGTATTGGAAGTGTTCCGCATCGTTCCCGACTTCGACCTTAACATCATGTCGCCTGGCCAAGACCTTTACGACATTACTTCGCGGGTGTTGCAGGGACTTCGCGGTGTATTCCGTACCTATACGCCTGATCTTGCGCTGGTGCATGGCGACACCACCACCTCGCTGGCTGCCGCCTTGGCCGCTTACTACTGCCAGATTCCCGTAGGGCACGTGGAAGCCGGATTGCGCACTTACAACCCCCTTTCGCCCTGGCCCGAAGAAATGAACCGCCAA
>CAYSIQ010000014.1:28078-31365 GCA_964431195.1 uncultured Bacteroides sp. | reverse complement strand
TAGGATAAGAAAGGCCTAATCCCAACGTGAGTTCGATATAATACATATTAAGTAGATTCCGAGGCGGCCACCATTCATTTGGTGACCGCCTCGGAGTATTTTATTGATAATAGGGATTAGACAGGAATAGGAAGCTCATATCCGCTAAAAGAGGCTTTAAATCCCCGCCAACTCCACAATCCTGTCAACAGCCACAGTCAGTGCTTTAGTGTTTTTGCCGCCAGCCGTGGCGAAATGGGGCTGTCCGCCGCCGCCGCCTTGAATCAGTTTGGCAGCTTCTTTCACCAAGGCGCCGGCTTTGAGGCCGTAAGCCACCAGGTCATCGCTCAGCATGACGGTCAGCATGGGCTTGCTTTCATGCGTGCTGCCTGCCACGAAGAAGAAATGGTCGCCCACTTCGTCGCGCAGTTGGAAAGCAATGTCTTTCATCATTTCAGGCGGCGTCATGGGAATCACGCATTTGATGAGTTTCACTCCGTTCACCTCTTTCATTTCCTTCAGCAAGGCTTCCTTGAGCTGCTTGGCCTTTTCTTTCATGAAGTCTTCCACGCGCTTCTTCAGCTCGGCGTTTTCGTCAATATATTTACGGATGGCCACGCTTAGGTCGGGGGCGTTGTTGAAGAGTGCCTTCAGGTCGTGCATGGTATCCTGCATGGCATCGAGCATCTTCTCTACTCGCGCACCGGTAATGGCCTCGATGCGGCGCACGCCGGCAGCCACCGAACTTTCCGAGATGATTTTCATCATGCCGATGCAACCCGTGGCAGGCACGTGAGTGCCGCCGCAGAATTCAACGGACGAACCGAACTGAATGACCCGCACGTGGTCGCCGTACTTCTCGCCAAAGAGGGCGATGGCGCCCAGTTTCCGGGCTTCTTCGATGGGAAGGTTGCGGTATTCGCTCAATGGGACGTTGGCACGGATTTTCGCATTTACCAAATGCTCTACTCGGCGGAGTTCCTCGTCGGTCACTTTCTGGAAGTGCGAGAAGTCGAAACGCAACGAGTCGGGCGTAACGAGTGAACCTTTCTGCTCCACGTGCCCGCCCAACACGGTGCGCAGAGCTTCGTCCAGCAAGTGGGTGGCAGAGTGGTTGGCGGCGCAGGCGGCACGCTTGCCGGCATCGACGCAAGCCATGAACGATGCTTCGGGGCGTGCGGGCAACTTCTTGGCAATGTGTATGGGGAGGTTGTTCTCTTTCTTCGTGTCGATGATGTCAATGGTTTCCTCTCCGTTGGCCAGCACGCCGGTGTCGCCCACCTGACCGCCGCTTTCGGCATAAAATGGTGTTTTGTCTAATACAATCTGGTAGTATGTCAGGTTCTTCTGCTTGATTTGGCGGTAACGCACGATGGACGTTTCATGTTCGGTGTAGTCATAACCCACAAATTCGGTGGCGCTTTCCTTTAACGTAATCCAGTCGCCGGTTTCTGTGGCGGCGGCGTTGCGGGCGCGCTGTTTCTGTCGTTCCATCTCTTCGTTGAACGTCCCGACATCGGCTGTCATGCCGTTTTCGCGCAGGATAAGTTCGGTCAGGTCCAAAGGGAAACCGAAAGTGTCATACAGCGTAAAGGCATCCTTGCCGTCGATTACGGCGCGCCCGGCATCCTTGGCGTCGGCCATGGTCTTGTCCAACAGGCGGATGCCGGTCTCCAGCGTGCGCAGGAAAGCTTCTTCCTCTTCTTTGATTACTTTGGAGATGAGGCTCTCCTGTGCCTTCAGCTCGGGATAGGCAGCGCCCATGTCTTCAATCAGCACCGGCAGCAACTTGTACATAAAGGCACGCTTCCGGCCGAGGAACGTATAGCCGTAGCGCACGGCGCGGCGCAGGATGCGGCGGATGACATAGCCCGCTTTGGCGTTACCCGGCAGTTGCCCGTCGGCGATGGAAAAGGCGATGGTGCGTATGTGGTCGGCAACGACGCGCATAGCCACGTCCTTTTGCGGGTCGGTGCCGTAGGGCGTGCCGGCAATTTGGGAGATGGCCGTGATGAGGGGTTGGAACACGTCGGTGTCATAGTTGGATGTCTTGCCTTGCAAGGCCATGCAGAGGCGTTCAAAGCCCATGCCCGTGTCGATCACCTTGGCAGGCAGTTCATCGAGCGAGCCGTCGGCCTTTCGGTTGAACTGCATGAAGACCAAGTTCCAGATTTCAATGACCTGCGGATGGTCGCGGTTCACTAATTCGCGGCCGGGCAGCTTGGACTTTTCTCCGGCGGGACGCAAGTCAATGTGGATTTCCGAGCAAGGGCCACAGGGGCCGGTGTCGCCCATTTCCCAGAAATTGTCGTGCTTGTTCCCGTTGATGATGTGGCTTTTGGGCAGGAACTGCTCCCAATAGGAAGCGGCCTCGTCATCGCGGCCCAGGCTTTCTTCGGGACTGCCCTCGAAAACGGTGGCGTACAAGTCGGCTGGGCTGAGCTTCAACACGTCCACCAAGTATTCCCATGCCCAGGAGATGGCTTCTTCCTTGAAGTAGTCGCCAAACGACCAGTTGCCCAGCATCTCAAACATGGTGTGGTGGTACGTGTCGTGTCCCACCTCTTCCAAGTCGTTGTGCTTGCCGCTCACCCGAAGGCATTTCTGCGAGTCTGCCACCCGCCTGTATTTCGCGGGGCGGTTGCCTAAGATGATGTCTTTAAACTGGTTCATCCCCGCGTTGGTGAACATCAGCGTGGGGTCGTCCTTAATCACCATCGGAGCGGAGGGGACAATCTGGTGCCCTTTGCTTGCAAAGAAACTCTTGAATGAGTCCCTGATTTCGTTTGCAGTCAACATATATGTTATATCCCTTTAATAATCTGGAAAATCGGCGCAAAGATACGTTGTTTTTATCACTTATACTCCATTGTAACCCGAAAAAACAAGCCTCAAGGCACGCAAAGTTTGTTGCTTGCGCAACCCCGCGCCCGTGTTTACGGCCGCATTTATCCCGCGGCCGGGCAACGGCACATGAGCGATTTGAGCCGCCTCTTTGTGGGCATGGGAATGGGGATGGAAGTTTCATCGTGCTGCCGCTCTTCTTCGGGTTACCGCCCGAAAAGGAACGGCGCGAGGGAGGCAGCCGCTGTGCCGGCTATACGGGCGCCGACCGCTACGGGCAGCTTCTTGGCATGGGCGATGCCGGACAGGCGGTGAAAATGGCCCGCAAACTCGCGGGGCTCAGTGCTGAGGATTATGGCCGCGTGATTCTGCTTGCGGCCAGCCACGGCATGGCGCCGGATTAGGTTTCGCTCCGTGCGCATCCCGCCCGCGCGCCATGCGCGTACCGTCCGCGCTTCATGCAT
>CAYSIQ010000014.1:12299-27978 GCA_964431195.1 uncultured Bacteroides sp. | reverse complement strand
GCTCCGTGCGCATCCCGCCCGCGCGCCATGCGCGTACCGTCCGCGCTTCATGCATGTATGGAGTAAGCGCCTGGCGATCAGGTTGGTTCTCCGATCTTCATCTGCAGTCTTTTGTTCAAGAGGCTTTTCTTCAAAGACAATGTGCTCTGGCTCAACGGCTTGCCTTGGAACATCGCATCTTTCACCTTATTATAAGAGGTGCGTTTCGCGCTCCCGTCTTCCCCTTTATTTTTTCGGGGAAAACCGGATAGCAATCGTTTTCTTTTCTTACTTTTGCAGATTGTAAACCTTAGAAATGGCATGAAGACGGAAGACAACGCATATAACTTGCTGAATACCATATCTTCGCCCGAAGACTTGCGCCGGTTGCAGCCGGAACAGCTGCCCGAAGTGTGCAGGGAATTGCGGCAGGCCATCATTGACGAGGTTTCGTGCAACCCGGGGCATTTTGCCTCCAACCTGGGCACCGTGGAGCTGACCGTGGCTCTGCACTACGTATTCAACACCCCCTACGACCGAATCGTGTGGGACGTAGGCCATCAGGCTTACGGCCATAAAATGCTGACCGGACGGCGTGAACAGTTCCACGCCAACCGGAAACTGAAAGGCATCTGCCCTTTCCCCTCGCCGGAGGAGAGCGAGTATGACACCTTTGTCTGCGGCCATGCGTCCAACTCCATCTCGGCGGCGTTGGGCATGGCGGTGGCGGCTGCCATGAAAGGCGAAAAAGACAGGCATGTGGTGGCCGTCATTGGCGACGGGGGCATGAGCGGCGGCTTGGCTTTCGAAGGGCTGAACAACGCCTCGTCCACTCCCAACAACCTGCTCATCATCCTCAACGACAACGACATGTCCATCGACCGGAGCGTGGGCGGCATGAAGCAATTCCTTTTCAACCTCACGACCTCCAATCAATATAACCAGCTCCGCTTCAAGGCATCCCGCCTTTTGTTCAAACTGGGCATCCTGAACGAGGCAAGGCGGAAAGCCCTTATCCGCTTTGGCAACAGCCTGAAGTCAATGCTTGCCCAGCAACAGAACATATTCGAGGGGATGAACATCCGCTACTTCGGCCCTATCGACGGGCACAACGTCAAAAACCTGGCGCGGGTGTTGCGCGACATCAAAGAGATGAGCGGCCCCAGGGTGCTGCACCTGCACACCATCAAGGGCAAAGGCTTTGCCCCGGCTGAGAAAGACCCCGGCACATGGCACGCTCCCGGATGTTTCGACCCCGTGACGGGCGAACGCTTCGTGAAAGACAAGACCGGACAGCCGCCGTGCTTCCAGGATGTGTTTGGCGAAACCTTGGTGGAATTGGCACGGGAAAACCCGCGCATCGTGGGGGTAACTCCTGCCATGCCCACAGCCTGCTCCATGAACAAGCTGATGGAGGCGATGCCAGGACGCGCGTTCGATGTGGGCATTGCCGAAGGGCATGCCGCCACTTTCTCGGGCGGCCTGGCCAAGGAGGGGCTGCAACCTTTCTGCAACATCTACTCCACCTTTATGCAGCGGGCATACGACAATGTGATTCACGATATTGCCTTGCTGCGCCTGCCTGTGGTGCTTTGCCTGGATCGCGCCGGGTTAGTGGGCGAGGACGGGCCTACCCATCACGGCGTGTTCGACTTGGCTTACTTCCGCCCCATCCCCAACCTTACCATCGCTTCGCCCCTCAACGAGCACGAACTGCGCCGGCTGATGTACACGGCGCAACTGCCCGGCAAAGGCCCGTTTGTAATACGCTATCCCCGGGGACAGGGCGTGCTGACAGACTGGCGGTGCCCGCTGGAAGAGATCCCCGTGGGGAAAGGGCGGAAGCTGAAAGACGGCGGCGACATGGCCGTCATCACGCTGGGGCCGATAGGCAACCTGGCCGCACGGGCCATTGCGCGGGCCGAAAAGGAAAAAGGCGTTAGCATCGCCCATTATGACCTGCGTTTCCTGAAGCCGTTGGACGAGGCCCTGCTCGAGGAGGCAGGCCGACGTTTCAGCCGTATCGTCACGGTGGAAGACGGGGTGCGCGCCGGAGGCATGGGCAGTGCCGTGCTGGAGTTTATGGAAGGCCACGGATATCATCCCCGCTTGACGCGCATCGGCGTGCCCGACCGCTTTGTGGAACATGGCAGCGTGCCGGAGCTTTACTCGTTGTGCGGCATGGACGAGGATAGCATTTGCAAGGAACTAATCAAGGGAGACTGACGATATGAAGATTATCATTGCAGGCGCCGGGGCGGTGGGCACTCACTTAGCCAAATTGTTGTCTCACGAAAAGCAGGACATCATCTTGATGGATGAGGACGAGGGAAAACTTAGCCCGCTCAGTACGAACTTCGACTTGATGACGGTGGTGGCATCGGCCATTTCCATCAAGGGGCTGAAGGAAGTCGGCGTGGACGGGGCAGACCTCTTCATAGCCGTCACACCCGATGAAAGCCGGAACATGACAGCCTGCATGCTTGCCAACAATTTAGGAGCCGCGAAGACCGTGGCACGCATCGACAACTACGAATACCTGTTGCCAAAAAACAAAGAGTTCTTCCACAAATTAGGCGTGGACTCGCTGATTTATCCCGAAATGCTGGCCGCCGAGGAAATCGCTTCGTCAGTAAAGATGAGCTGGGTGAGACAGTGGTGGGAGTTTTGCGGAGGCGCCTTGATACTGATTGGCGCCAAGATGCGCGAGAAAGCCGAGATACTGGATATTCCTCTCTATAAGTTGGGAAGCCCCGACCTGCCTTATCACGTGGTGGCCATCAAGCGGGGCAGCGAAACACTCATCCCGCGCGGCGATGACTCGCTCACGCTGAACGACATCGTGTACTTCACTACCACCCGCAAGTATGTGCCCTACATCCGCAAGATTATTGGCAAGGAGGATTATGCCGACGTGCGCAACGTGATGATAATGGGCGGAAGCCGCATTGCCGTACGCACAGTCCAATATGTGCCCGACTACATACAGGTGAAGATTGTGGACAACGACTTGAACCGTTGCAACCGCCTGACCGAACTGCTGGACGACAAGACCATGATTATCAACGGTGACGGGCGCGACATGGATTTGCTTGTGAGCGAAGGGCTGAAAAACACCGAAGCCTTTGTGGCACTGACCGGAAACTCAGAAACCAACATTTTGGCTTGCCTGGCCGCCAAACGCATGGGCGTGCTGAAGACGGTGGCCGAGGTGGAGAACATTGACTATATCGGCATGGCCGAAAGCTTGGATATCGGCACGGTGATCAACAAAAAGATGATTGCCGCCAGCCACATCTACCAAATGATGTTGGATGCGGACGTGAGCAACGTGAAATGCCTCACCGTAGCCAATGCGGATGTGGCGGAATTTATCGTAAAGGCCGGCTCGCGCATCACCCGCCATCCCGTCAAGGATTTGGGGCTTCCCAAGGGCACTACCATCGGCGGCCTTATCCGCCAAGGAGAAGGCGTGGTGGTTACAGGCAACACTACCATCCAGCCGGGCGACCATGTGATGGTGTTCTGCCTGAGCATGATGATTAAGAAAATAGAGAAGTTCTTCAATTAGCCTATGATTAACTTTAAAGCGATTACGCGTATCATTGGCATCCTGCTGCTGTTGGAGACCGGCTTCCTGCTGGTATGCACGGGCGTTTCGCTCTACTACCGCGACGAGGGGCTGGTGGCTTTTTGCAGCTCGGCCTGCATCACGGCGGGTGTCGGGCTGATGCTGCTGCTTGCGGGGCGGGGGAGTTCGTTGCAGCTGACGCGGCGGGACGGCTATGTGCTGGTTACATTTGCGTGGGTGGCTTTCTCCATCTTTGGCGTGTTGCCTTTCTACCTCAGCGGTTGCATCCCCAGCTTCACCAACGCCTATTTTGAAACCATGTCGGGTTTCAGCACCACAGGAGCCAGCATACTCGATGATGTTGAATCGCTTCCGCACAGCATGCTGTTTTGGCGTAATATGACGCAATGGATTGGCGGATTGGGAATTATCATGTTCACCATCGCCGTGCTGCCCATCTTCGGGGTCAGCGGCCTGCAAGTCTTTGCGGCAGAAACAAGCGGCCCCACCCATAGCAAAGCGCACCCGCGCATCGGGGTCACGGCCAAGTGGATTTGGAGCATTTATGTCGGCATCACTTCCATGCTGGTCGTGCTGTTGATGTTGGGTGGCATGAACGGCTTCGACAGCATCTGCCATGCTTTCTCAACGGTGGGCACGGGCGGGTTCTCGACACGGCAGTCCAATATCGCTTTCTATCATTCGCCCTACATTGAATATGTCATTACTTTTTTCATGTTTGTGTGCGGCATCAACTTCACGTTGCTGCTTTTCATCTTCACCGGAAGGTTCAACAAGTTTTTCCGCGACACGGAGTTGAAGTGCTACTTCGGAATGGTCGTCATCTTCACGGTGGTCATCACCTGCATCCTGTATTTCTCCAGTTCATGCACGGGCGAGGAGGCCTTTAGGCATGCCTTGTTCCAAGTAGTTACGCTTCAGACATCCACAGGCTTTAATACGATGGACTACATGACGTGGCCGGCGGTGGCATGGGGCATGCTGATAGTGCTGATGGTGGTTGGCGCGTGCGCGGGCAGCACATCGGGGGGGCTGAAGTGCATCCGCGTGGTGGTGCTGGCCGAAGTGCTGAGAAACGAGTTTAAGCATATTCTCCACCCCAATGCCGTGCTGCCGGTGCGCATCAACAGGCAGGTGATTTCGCCCTCGGTGGTATCTACGGTGTTGGCATTTAGCTTTTTCTATATGATCATCACGGGTGTCAGTGTGCTGCTGATGCTGGCGATGGGGGTAGGCTTTGATGAATCAATCGGTTGCGTCATTGCCAGCTTGGGCAACATGGGGCTCTCGCTAGGCGAGTTAGGCCCTGCCCATTCGTGGAATGCCTTACCCGATTTGGCCAAGTGGTTATCCTCGTTTCTGATGTTGCTGGGCCGTTTGGAACTCTTCACCGTATTGTTGCTCTTCACGCCCGATTTCTGGAGAAAGAGCTAAGCAAGGGCAAAAAAATGGATGTCTGCATGTTGCCAAATCAGATGAGCCTGCCCGATTCCTATCGCCAATATGGAGGCGGACACGTTGGCATCCACTTAATCCCTGCGACTCCGCCTTTTGGCGAGTACTGTTGCAAGTCCAACCGGGAGCTTAAACATGGATTTCATTGGTTGGCAAGATGCGGACATTCATAAAAAGTGCTAAAAGACAGACATTTTGTAAAGCCCGTCTGTCAAAAAGTGAAGATTTATTATAACTTTGCCACCTCAAAAGGAAAATGAAAGAGAATAATATGAAACGATGCATAAAAAACTTTTATACAATAAGCATAGGGCATTTGCCGGCTGCCGTACCGGACAGCAGTCCGGGAATTATATTTTTGTAAAATCATCTCAATATATATCTAATAAAAGGCAATTAGATTTATGAATTTTACATTGTTAGTAACCGTTGTATTAACGGCAATCCTGTTTGTGGGGGTGGTGGTCGTGTTGTCCAACTTGATTTCGCCCCGTTCATACAATTTCCAAAAGATGGAGCCGTATGAATGTGGCATTCCCACCCGTGGTAAGTCATGGATGCAGTTCCGTGTGGGCTATTACCTGTTTGCGATTCTGTTTCTGATGTTTGAGGTGGAAACGGTATTCTTGTTTCCGTGGGCAGTTACCGTACTCCAGATGGGGCCGCAGGCGTTGCTTTGCGTTGCATTCTTTCTGTTCATTTTGGTGCTGGGCTTGGTATATGCTTGGCAGAAAGGAGCGTTGGAATGGAAGTGATGAAAAAGCCCAAAATCAAGAATATCCCTTACGAAGAGTTTGTGGATAATGAAACATTCGAGAAAATCGTCCATGAGTTGAACGGAAGCGGCACCAACGTGATCGTGGGCGTATTGGACGACTTGATTAACTGGGGGCGCAGCAACTCGCTGTGGCCGCTGACGTTTGCGACTAGTTGCTGTGGCATCGAGTACATGGCCGTATGTGCAGCCCGTTATGACAGTGCCCGCTTCGGGTTTGAAATCAACCGCAACAGCCCACGCCAGGCCGATGTAATTCTGGTAAGTGGCACCATTACCTACAAGATGGCACCGGTGCTGAGGCGCCTCTACGACCAGATGGCCGACCCCAAGTATGTGGTAGCAATCGGGGGATGCTCTGTCAGTGGAGGGCCGTTCCGGAAATCATATCACGTGGTGCAGGGAGTGGATCAAATCATACCGGTAGATGTCTACGTGCCCGGATGCCCGCCTCGTCCCGAAGCGTTCCTCTATGGGATGATGCAACTGCAACGTAAAGTGAAAGTGCAGAAGTTCTTTGGAGGCGTAAACCGTAAACAGAAAAGAGAAGAAGCGGAATAAATATCAGATTATGGAAGAAATGATATACATCAAACCGCAGAACTTGCACCAAGAAATGCTGCGCCTGCGGACTGAGGAGCAAATGGACTTCTTGGAAAGCTTAACCGGCATGGATTGGGGAGTTCCTGACGAAAAAGACCAAGAAGGCACACAGCGGGGCTTAGGAGTAGTTTACCACTTAGAATCCACCGCCAGCGGCAAACGCAGGACGGTAAAGACATCTACTTTGAATCGTGAAAACCCGCAACTGCCTTCAGTGACTGACATCTGGAAAGGAGCCGACCTGCCTGAAAGGGAAGTGTATGACTTCTACGGAATTACCTTTACGGGGCATCCTGACATGCGCCGCTTGTTCTTGCGTAACGACTGGGTGGGCTACCCCCTGCGTAAGGATAACGACCCCGCGAAAGAAAATCCTCTGCGTATGGCCAACGAGGAAACCGTGGATACTACTCGTGAAGTGAACGTGCTGGCCAACGGCAGAGAGAAAGAAAAGACAAATGTCGTGTTTGAGGACGGTGAATATGTAGTGAACATCGGGCCGCAACACCCTGCCACGCATGGCGTGCTCCGTCTGCGCGTTTCGCTCGAAGGTGAGAACATCCGCAAGATAGACGTGAATTGCGGTTACATCCACCGCGGCATCGAAAAAATGAACGAAAGCCTCACCTATCCCCAGACACTGGCTCTGACCGACCGTCTAGACTATTTGGGTGCCATGCAGAGCCGTCACGCGTTGTGCATGTGCATTGAAAAGGCGATGGGCGTGGAGGTGAGCGAGCGCGTGCAATACATCCGTACCATCATGGACGAGTTACAACGCATTGACTCGCACATCTTGTTCTTCTCTTGCCTTTGTCAGGATATGGGTGCCACAACGGCTTTCCTCTACGGCTTCCGCGACCGCGAGAAGATTCTCGACATTTTTGAAGAAACTTGTGGCGGACGCCTCATCTTGAACTACAACACCATCGGCGGCGTACAAGCCGACATCCATCCCAATTTCATAAAACGGGTGAAAGAATTTATTCCCCTCATGCGTAAAAACATTCAGGAATATCACGACATATTCACCGGCAACGTCATCACCCAAAATCGTCTGAAGAGTGTGGGCGTATTGAGCCGTGAAGATGCCATCGCGTTTGGTGCCACCGGCGGTACGGGACGTGCCAGCGGATGGGCTTGCGATGTACGTAAGCGGATGCCGTATGCCATGTATGACAAGGTGGACTTCAAGCAGATACTCTATACCGAGGGTGACTGCTTTGCACGCTATATGGTGCGTATGGACGAGATTATGGAAAGCCTCCACATCATCGAGCAACTGATTGACAACATTCCCGAAGGCTCTTATCAGGAGAAGATGAAGCCGATTATCCGCGTCCCCGAAGGGTCTTATTATGCAGCGGTCGAAGGTAGCCGTGGCGAATTTGGCGTTTATCTGGAAAGCAAGGGCGACAAGACTCCTTACCGCCTGCACTACCGCTCTACAGGCCTGCCGCTGATTGGGACTTTGGACACTATCTGCCGGGGCGTGAAAATTGCCGACCTTATTGCCGTGGGCGGGACGCTGGACTACATCATTCCCGACATTGACCGCTGACGGATAATACAAAGCATGAAGCAAGGTTCATCTTTTTATATTTAATCATCAATTATAATTGAACGGAATATGTTTGATTTTAGTGTTGTAACAAGCTGGATACATCAGATGCTGATTTCGCTAATGCCTGAAGGGCTTGCCATCTTCATCGAGTGTGTCGTGATAGGCGTATGCATCATTTTGATGTATGCCGTTATAGCTATTATAATGATTTACGTGGAGCGCAAGTTGTGCGGCTTCTTCCAATGTCGTCTCGGCCCGAACCGCGTAGGCCCCTACGGCAGCATACAGCTGTTTGCCGATGTATTCAAAATGCTGACCAAAGAAATTTTCACCCCCGACCATGTGGATCGGTTGCTCTATAATTTGGCTCCCTACATGGTGTTGCTGGCTTCGTTCTTGACGTTTGCCTGCTTGCCTATCAACAAGGGGTTGGAAGTTTTGGATTTCAATATTGGCGTATTTTTCTTGCTGGCAGCATCGAGCATCGGTGTGGTAGGTATCCTGCTGGCTGGTTGGAGTTCGAACAGCAAGTATTCGCTTATCGGTGCCATGCGTAGCGGTGCGCAGATTGTCAGCTATGAACTTTCGGCCGGTATGAGCATTCTGACAATGGTTCTCTTGACTGGTACTATGCAGATTTCAGGTATAGTACAGGGGCAGGCCGATGGCTGGCTTATCTTTAAAGGACACATTCCCGCTGTCATTGCCTTTCTCGTTTACATCGTGGCCGGCAATGCGGAATGTAACCGTGGCCCGTTCGACTTGCCTGAAGCAGAAAGCGAGTTGACTGCCGGTTATCACACCGAGTATAGCGGCATGTACTTCGGCTTCTACTACTTGACTGAATATCTGAACCTCTTTATTGTGGCGGCCATTGCAGCTACGGTATTCTTGGGAGGCTGGATGCCTTTGCATATTCCCGGCTTGGACGGATTCAACATGGTGATGGATTACATACCCGGCGTGGTATGGTTCTTCGGCAAAGTTTTCTTTGTCGTGTTCCTCATGATGTGGATTCGATGGACATACCCCCGCTTGCGTATCGACCAGATTCTGACATTAGAATGGAAATACCTGCTCCCCATCTCGCTGGTAAACTTAATTCTGATGACATTAATCGTTGCATTCGGATTGCATTTCTAAACAGTGGGAATGAAACATTGGAGAACTTGATTCTTTAATTTTCAATAAACAAAATATGGAAAGGAAAGACACATACTTGGGAGGGTTGTTCAAAGGGATCAAAAGCTTGTGTATCGGGCTGAAAGTGACTTTGAAAGAGCTGTTTACTCCCAAAATTACAGAACAATATCCGGAAAACCGGAAAGAGCTAAAGATGTTCGATCGTTTTCGTGGCACCTTGATGATGCCTCATAACGAGAAAAATGAACATCATTGCATTGCCTGCGGGCTCTGCCAGGCTGCTTGTCCCAACGGAAGCATTAAAGTGACAAGCGAAACGGTAGAAACCGAAGACGGAAAGAAAAAGAAGGTGCTGGCCAAATACGAATACAATTTGGGATCGTGCATCTTCTGCCAATTGTGCGTTAATGCCTGCCCGCACAATGCCATCACTTTCGACCAGGTATTTGAACATGCTGTGTTCGACCGTGCGAAACTGATTCTGACGTTGAACCATCCAGGCAGTCATGTAGAAGAGAAAAAGAAACCGGTAATTGCCGTCCCAAAAGGCGTTCCCGCTGCAATGGGCGAGGCTTCCTCTCCAAAAGTTGCAGGCCAAAGCGCGGCGGCTTCCAAGGAAGAAACTGTTGCTTCCCAAAGCGGCAAAGTCACCGGTAAACAAACAACCGTAAAATCGTAACTAAAGCATTATGGAAATAACTCTTGAAACAGTAGTATTTTTCTTCCTGGCAGCTTTTATCGCCGTTTTCTCAATCTTGACGGTAACTACGAGCCGCATTGTCCGTTCGGCCACGTACCTGCTGTTTGTGCTGTTGGCTACAGCCGGCATTTACTTCCTGTTAGGCTACTCTTTCCTTGGTGCAGTACAGATTATGGTGTACGCCGGAGGTATCGTAGTCTTATATGTATTCTCCATTCTGCTGACCCGTGGCCCCGGTGACAAAGTGACCAAAGTAAAACCTGGCAAGCTGCTGACTTCTGTCGTAACCTGTCTGGTGGGTGCTGTTATGGTGCTCTTTGTCATCTTGAAACATAAGTTTCTTGCACAAGCCTCGGTCAGTTCTGACGAGCTGATAGACTTCCAGGCCATCGGCCAACACATGGTAAGCTCAGACAAGTTCGGTTACCTCCTGCCATTTGAAGCAGTCAGCGTATTGCTGCTGGCGTGCATGATTGGAGGTTTGCTGATTGCACGTAAACGCTAATCTTCATCGCTAAAATTAATAGGTTATGATACATTTAGAATATTATCTGATTCTTTCGACGGTTATGCTTTTCGCCGGCATATTCGGCTTTTTCACACGTCGCAGCACATTGGCGATACTGATTTCCGTTGAGTTGATACTGAATGCCACAGACATCAATTTCGCCGTGTTCAACCGTTACCTCTTTCCTGACGGGGTGGAAGGTTATTTCTTCTCCTTGTTCTCCATTGCCATCTCAGCTGCCGAGACGGCCATTGCCATTGCGATTATGATTAACATCTACCGCAACTTGAACAGTATCCGTACCGACAAGTTGGAAGAAATGAAGTGGTAAGTTTGTAACCAATAGAAACTAAGAATTATGGAATATACGATTTTGCTTCTTCTCCTTCCGTTTCTCTCTTTCGTTATACTGGGGTTAGGGGGGAAATGGATGTCGCACCGCACGGCCGGTCTTGTCGGCACTATTGTGTTGGGCGTGGTGACGTTTCTTTCCTACTACACCGCTGCAACGTACTTTTCGGCTCCCCGCTTGGCCGATGGCACGTTTGAAACGCTGATGCCTTACAACTTCCAATGGCTGCCGTTCACTCCGACTCTGAGCATTGATATGGGCATTCTGCTTGACCCGATTTCTGTCGTGATGCTTATTGTCATCAGCACGGTGTCGTTCATGGTACATATTTATTCATTCGGTTATATGAAAGGTGAGGTTGGTTTCCAACGTTACTACTCTTTCCTATCTCTCTTTACCATGTCAATGCTGGGACTGGTAGTGGCTACCAACATCTTCCAGATGTATCTGTTTTGGGAGTTGGTGGGCGTTTCGTCATACCTGCTCATTGGCTTCTACTACACGAAGCCTGCTGCCATTGCCGCTTCCAAGAAGGCTTTCATCGTGACCCGCTTTGCTGACTTAGGCTTCTTGGTCGGTATTCTGGTTTATGGCTATTATGCCGGGACATACACGTTTGAACCCGACCAAATGTTGCTGATGAAAGGTGGCGCAGCCATGATACCGCTGGCTTTGGGCCTGATGTTTATCGGTGGTGCCGGTAAGAGTGCCATGTTCCCCCTGCACATTTGGTTGCCCGATGCCATGGAAGGCCCTACGCCGGTCAGCGCTCTTATCCATGCTGCCACCATGGTGGTTGCTGGCGTTTACCTCGTGGCGCGCATGTTCCCGCTCTTCATCGCTTATGCTCCCGACGTACTTCACCTCGTGGCTTACATAGGCGCGTTCACGGCATTCTTTGCCGCCAGCATTGCTTGCGTACAGACCGACATCAAACGCGTGCTTGCTTTTTCCACTATTTCGCAGATTGGCTTTATGATGGTAGCATTGGGCGTCTGCACGGCTTCCGACCCGCACGAAGGCGGCTTGGGCTACATGGCCGGTATGTTCCACTTGTTCACGCATGCCATGTTCAAGGCATTGCTCTTCCTCGGTGCTGGAAGCATCATCCATGCAGTGCACAGCAATGAAATGTCTGCCATGGGTGGCTTGCGGAAGTACATGCCAGTTACGCACATTACTTTTCTCATTGCCTGCCTTGCCATTGCGGGCATTCCGCCGTTCTCGGGCTTTTTCTCGAAAGACGAGATTCTGGCGGCATGCTTCCAGTTCGCACCGGCCATGGGTTGGATAATGACGGTTATTGCCGGCATGACGGCTTTCTATATGTTCCGCCTCTACTTCGGCATTTTCTGGGGCACGGAAAATAAGGAACTGCACGCTCACCATATACCGCACGAAAGTCCGTTGTCGATGACGTTCCCGCTGATGTTCCTCGCATTGGTTTCCGTTGTGGGAGGTTTCATTCCTTTCGGCGAATTTGTTTCGTCCAACGGGCATGTTTATGAAATTCACATTGATTGGGGCGTGGCCGGCGCCAGCATTGTAATAGCCATAGTGGCTATCGTGATTTCCACTTTCATCTACGCCAAAGACAAGCAGCCTGTGGCCAATGCCTTGGCCCGCCGCTTCCGCAGGTTGTGGATTGCTGCATACCATCGCTTCTACATTGACGAGATCTATCAGTTTGTCACTCACAAAATCATCTTTGGCTGCATTTCCACTTTCGTCGCATGGTGGGATCGTCATGTGGTGGACGGCTTCTTCAACTTCCTGGCATGGAGCTCCAATGCCGGAAGCGATGAAATCCGCACGTTGCAGAGCGGCCGCGTACAACAGTATGCATACGTATTCTTTGTCGGCGTATTGGCACTAATACTGATAGCGTTATTATAATCCGTTAATCCTATAAACAAAATAGAAATGAACTTTTTATCCTTATTTGTTTTTATTCCCCTGCTGATGCTTCTGGGCTTGTGGCTCAGCCGCAACTTGGCACAGGTTCGTGCGGTCATGGTGACAGGCGCTTCAGCGTTGGTGGCTCTCGCCGTCGGGCTGACTATAGCTTACCTTAACGCGCGGCATGCCGGAGCCACGGATGAAATGTTGTTCTGCGCCGATGTCGCCTGGTATCCGGCTCTCCATATTCACTACTCGGTCGGCGTTGATGGCATCTCGGTGGCTATGCTGCTGTTGTCATCCATCATCGTCTTTACCGGCACATTCGCTTCGTGGCGGCTGCAACCGCTCACCAAGGAATATTTTCTGTGGTTCACCTTGCTGAGCACGGGCGTGTTTGGCTTCTTTATCTCGACTGACTTGTTCACCATGTTCATGTTCTACGAGGTTGCCTTGATCCCGATGTACCTGCTCATCGGCGTATGGGGCAGCGGCCACAAAGAGTATTCTGCCATGAAGTTGACATTGATGCTGATGGGAGGTTCCGCTTTCCTGCTCATCGGCATTTTGGGCATTTACTACGGTTCGGGCGCAACGACCATGAACCTGCTCGAGATTGCCGGCCTGCATAACATCCCCGTCGAGCAACAGCGCATCTGGTTTCCGCTCACTTTCTTGGGCTTTGGCGTGCTGGGAGCCTTGTTCCCGTTTCACACATGGAGTCCCGATGGCCACGCGTCGGCGCCTACGGCCGTGTCAATGCTGCATGCCGGCGTGCTGATGAAGCTGGGAGGCTACGGCTGCTTCCGCGTCGCCATGTACCTCATGCCCGAAGCAGCCAACGAAATGGCTTGGATCTTCCTGATACTGACCGGCATATCGGTCGTGTACGGGGCGTTCTCGGCTTGCGTGCAGACCGACTTGAAGTATATCAATGCTTATTCTTCGGTGAGCCACTGCGGCCTTGTGCTTTTTGCCATCCTGATGATGAACCAGACGGCCGGCACGGGCGCCGTGCTGCAAATGCTCAGCCACGGCCTGATGACGGCTCTCTTCTTTGCCCTCATCGGCATGATTTACGGGCGGACGCACACCCGTGACATCCGCGAATTGAACGGGCTGATGAAAATCATGCCTTTCCTTTCGGCGTGTTACGTCATTGCCGGGCTTGCCAATTTAGGCCTGCCGGGCTTGAGCGGTTTCATTGCCGAAATGACGATATTCAACGGCGCTTTCCTGCATGCCGACGCTTTCCACCGCACGTGGACGGTGATTGCCTGCTGCAGTATCGTAATCACCGCCGTTTACATCCTGCGGCTGGTGGGCAAGATTCTCTATGGCACCTGCGCCAACAAGCATCACTTGGAACTGACCGACGCCACCTGGGACGAACGCATCGCCGCCATCGTGCTCATCGCCTGCGTAGCCGCGTTGGGCTTGGCTCCCTGGTGGATTAGCGACATGATTAGCGACAGCGTGCTGCCTATTATTAACGTGTTTTAAACCGATGAAATAAGTAAGAAATATGGATTACTCACAATTTCTATTGATGAAAGAAGAGGTGTCGCTGATTGCCGTCATCGTGATCCTCTTCCTGGCCGATCTGTTCATGAGCCCGGACGGGCACAAGCGCGACGGGCGCGCGTCGCTCAACACTCCGCTGCCTGTCATCCTGCTGCTCGTCCATACGCTGATAACCATCGTCCCCGGCGGAGAAGTAGACGCCTTTGGCGGCATGTACCACAGCTCGCCGATGCATGGCATCATGAAGTCGGTGCTCAGCATCGGCACGCTGGTGGTCTTCTTCATGGCTCACGAGTGGCTGAAGCGCGAAGACACAGCCGTCAGGCAGGGCGAGTTCTACTTCCTGACGCTCTCCACCCTGCTGGGCATGTTCTTCATGATTTCCGCCGGCCACTTCCTGATGTTCTTCATCGGGCTGGAAACGGCCAGCGTGCCCATGGCTTGCCTGGTCGCCTTCGACAAGTACCGCCACCGCTCGGCGGAAGCCGGCGCCAAATACATCCTTACCGCCCTCTTCTCCAGCGGCTTGCTGCTCTACGGCCTTTCGCTGATTTACGGCACGACGGGCACGCTTTACTTCGCCGACATGCCTTCGCGCATCGACGGCAGCGCGCTGCAGGTCATGGCGTTTGTGTTCTTCTTTGCCGGCATGGGCTTCAAGATTTCGCTGGTGCCTTTCCACCTTTGGACGGCCGACGTTTACCAAGGCGCGCCCACCACGGTGACCGCCTACCTCAGCGTTGTCTCTAAAGGCTCTGCCGCTTTCGTGCTCATGGTTGTGGCATGGAAAGTTTTCGGCGGGCTGGCCGGCCAATGGCAGGAGGTCTTGTTCTGGGTCGTCGTCGCTTCCATCACGCTGGCCAACCTCTTCGCGCTGCGTCAGGAGAACATCAAACGGCTGATGGCTTTCTCCAGCATCTCGCAGGCGGGCTATGTGATGCTGGGCGTCATTGCCGGCACTTCGCAAGGCATGACCGCGCTGGTGTTCTACCTTCTGGTTTACCTTTTCGCCAACTTGGGCGCCTTTGCCGTCATCAACATCGTGGCGCAGCGCGCCGGCAAGGTTACGCTGGCCGGCTACGACGGCCTTTATGCCACCAACCCCAAGCTGTCGTTCCTTATGACGCTGGCGTTGTTCTCGTTGGGCGGCATCCCGCCCTTCGCCGGCTTCTTCTCGAAGTTCTTCATCTTCGCGGCGGCTTTCCGCGGCGGTTTCCGCGTGCTGGTGTTCATCGCCTTGGTTAACACCATCGTCTCGCTCTACTACTATCTGAAGGTGGTGAAAGCCATGTACATTAACAAGAGCGAAACGCCCGTCGCGAGTTTCCGCAGCGACGGCTACACGCGCGTCAGCCTTGCCATCTGCACCGCGGGCATCATCGTGCTGAGCGTCGCCAGCGTGGTTTATGACACGATTGACAAGTTCGCGTTCGGCATGTAAAGGCGGATTCGGGCGTCGCGTGACAGGAAAATCCCAAGAGCCGGCCGAGGCTCTTGGGATTTTCTTGTATGCATGGGCAGGGCGGTGCCCGGAGGCTTCGGCAGGGCGAAAGCCGCGCGGCCTCGCTGCACGGCTTTTGCAGCG
>CAYSIQ010000014.1:0-12199 GCA_964431195.1 uncultured Bacteroides sp. | reverse complement strand
CGGAGGCTTCGGCAGGGCGAAAGCCGCGCGGCCTCGCTGCACGGCTTTTGCAGCGTCGCTGCACGGCTTTTGCAGAAACGCTGCACGGCTTTTGCAGTAATGCTGCACGGCTTTTGCAGCGACGCTGCACGGCTTTTGCAGAAACGCTGCACGGCTTTTGCAGTGATGCCGCCGAACCTTGTTCGCGGGGGGAGGCCTGAAGACAAGAAAAGCCAACTGATTCGCAGCGCCTGCTGGCATGAATCAGTTGGCTGGCATTATGATATTTGCCGAGTGAAAAGAGTCAGGTCCCGTTATTTCTTGTAGCGGGCGTTAAGTCCGGCTACGATTTCTTCGGTGATGTTGTAGATGCTGTCCGCATACAGCAGGTTGTCGAAGCCGGTGTTGCTGATAATCAAGCTGTAGCCTTTTGTCTTGTTGTATTCTTTCAGAAAAGCGTTGATGGAGTCGCGCAGCTGCAGGCTGTTCTTCTCGTTTTCGCTCACCAGCTCGGACTGGAGCTTGTTGGTCAGGGTCTGCAAGTCTTGTTCCAATTTGGCTATGCGGTTGTATTCCTGCTGGGCGCGTTCCTGCGAGAGGTAAGCGTTGTTCTGCACCTTGGTTTGGAATTCCTGCTTTTGATTGTCCAGGTCTTTGGCTTTTTGGTTCAGCGTCAGGCGGACGTTTTCGCTCTTCTTTACCATTTCTTCGTTCAGCTCGATGCAAAATTTGTATTGGGAAAGAAGCGTGTCTATTTCTACATAGGCGATTCTCATTCCGGCAACTTCTCCGGCTTGCGCGACGGGCGCGGCGGCCCGGTCCCCGGCGTTGCCTTTGCATTGCGCGAACAAGACGCCCGCCGCCAAAACTGCCAGGCAGTTCGTCAGATAATTTATTTTCTTCATGACAGAAATATTGTTTTTAGAATTAGTTGGTTTCAAAGCGTCCGCGCTGTTTCCCCTTCCCTTGCCGTTTTTCGCGTTCCGCGATGGCGGTGCGCCTCGCGAGCCGGGCTTCTCTGTCCTGCGACTGGATGCAGCCGATGCCCTTTTCGCGCAAAGCCTTGTTGCCGCCGACGTGCCCGTCGGGGAATTCCCCTCCTTTGGAAAAGAATACTTTCGCCCCCAATAAAACGAGGCAGATAGCAACTATTAACAGTGTTATCAAGACGGTATCAAACATTTCCATTAAATTTGCGGGTGCAAAGATAGGGCTTTGAAGCGACTAACCTGCGCTTTTCACGCTTAAAAAAGGAGAAAGGAAGCCGCATGCCCTTTTAAATTAACCATATTTAGCAGACATATCCAATGATGCATACACATGTTAAACAAAAGAATTATGGAAAAGAACGATTTGAAGCCGGCCGGCGTGTTTCGCTATTTTGAGGAAATCTGCCGGGTGCCGCGTCCCTCGAAGAAGGAAGGAAAGATTATCGCATACCTGAAAGCGTTTGGAGAAAAGCATGGCCTGGAAACCAAGGTGGACGAAGCCGGGAACGTGCTGTTGAAGAAACCTGCCACTCCGGGCATGGAGAACCGGAAAACCGTGGTGCTGCAAGCCCACATGGACATGGTGTGCGAGAAGAACAGCCATGTGGCTCACGACTTTATGAACGACCCCATCGAAACCGAGATAGACGGCGACTGGATGAAAGCCAAGGGCACCACTTTGGGGGCGGACAACGGAATCGGCATCGCCGCTTCGCTGGCCGTATTGGCCGACGACGCTTTGGAGCATGGCCCCATTGAATGCCTCTTTACCGTGGATGAGGAGACGGGGCTGACCGGCGCTTCCGCGCTGAAGGAAGGGTTTATGACCGGCGACATCCTGCTCAACCTTGACTCGGAAGACGAGGGGGAACTCTTTATCGGCTGCGCGGGCGGCGTCAATACGGTAGGCGAATGGAAATACGATGAAGTGGACGTGCCCCAAGGCTACTTTTGCAGCAGGATTATGCTGAAAGGCCTGAAGGGCGGGCATTCGGGCAGCGATATCGATTCAGGCAGAGGAAACGCCAACAAGCTGCTGGCCCGCTTCCTAAGCCGGGCGTTCAAGAAGTACGACCTTTACCTGTGCGAAATAGATGGCGGCAATCTGCACAACGCCATTGCCCGCGAAGCCCATGCCGTGGTGGCAGTGCCCGAGGCGGACAAGCATGCGCTGCGCGCCGGCCTCAATGTCTTTGCATCGGAAGTGCAAGCCGAATACAAGGTGGCAGACCCTGACTTGCAGGCGACGATGGAGTCGGAAGCATTCCGTGCAAAAGCCATCGACAAAGACACTGCTCGCCGTCTGTTGCAGGCTTTGTATGCAATGCCTCACGGCGTGTATGCCATGAGCCGGGAGATCGAAGGGCTGGTGGAGACTTCCACGAACTTGGCTTCCGTCAAGATGATGCCCGGCCGCATTATCCGGGTGGAGACCAGCCAGCGCAGTTCCGTCGCTTCGGCGAAAGAGGACATAGCCGAAATGGTGCGCACCGTGTTCGAAATGGCAGGAGCCGAGGTGAAGCAGGGCGAAGGCTATCCCGGATGGAAACCTAATCCGCGTTCCGAGATTTTGAAGGTGGCGGCCGCCTCTTACAAGCGCCTTTTCGGTGTGGATGCCAAGGTGAAAGCCATCCATGCAGGACTGGAGTGCGGTCTCTTCCTCGATAAATATCCCGGCTTGGATATGGTGTCCTTCGGGCCTACGTTGCAAGGCGTCCATTCGCCCGACGAGCGGATGAATATTCCCACAGTGAAGAAATTCTGGGATCACTTGGTGGATGTCCTGAAGCATGTTCCTGAAAAGGAATAAGGTATTAGGATGGGTGTGCTTCCTTTTCTGTTCGTTCACGTGGGTGTACGGACAGGAAAGGACGGATACGCTGATTTTCCGTGCTTTGTCTTACAATGTGGAAAACCTGTTTGACACGGCACACGACAGCTTGAAAAATGACCAAGAGTTCCTGCCCGATGCCGTGCGGCGCTGGACGCATTACCGCTATCGGCAGAAGTTAGATAACATAGCCCGTGTCATTGTGGCGGTGGGAGGGTGGAACTTCCCGGCATTGGTGGCTTTGTGCGAGGTGGAGAATGACCGGGTGCTGCACGACTTGACCCGCTATTCTGTTCTGCGTGAGGCGGGTTACAGGTATGTCATGACCTGTTCTGACGATGAGCGTGGCATTGATGTGGCCTTGCTCTATCAGCGTCAGTTGTTTAAGTTGCTTGCTTGCCGGGCAGTCCGGGTGCCTCGCCCGGACAAGCGAAGCCGCCCGACGCGCGACATGTTGCACGTGTCGGGCCTGTTGCTTAATGGCGATACGTTGGATGTATTGGTATGCCATTTCCCTTCCCGTTCGCAAGGTGCCAAGGCCGCCGAATCTTACCGGATGCTTGCCGCCCGGACGGTGAAGCAAGTGGCAGACAGCGTGTGCGGGGTTCGCAGATGCCCTCAATTGTTGGTGATGGGCGACCTTAACGACGAACCGCACAACCGTTCCGTGCAGGCGGGGCTGGAAGTGAAGTTGCCGCCCGATGCGGAAGAACCGTTGTCAGACTGTTCGCTGTATCATTTATTGGCGCGTCAGGCAGCCGCCCATCATCGAAAAGGCACTTATAAATATAAGGGAGAGTGGAATTGGTTGGATCATATCATCGTTTCAGGAGGTTTGTTGCAGCCCGACTCATCGTTCCGTACCGATGAGTCGCAAGCCCACGTTTCCGATTTGCCCTTTTTGCAGATTGTTGACGAACGTTACGGAGGAATGCAGCCTTTCCGTACCTATCATGGCATGAAATATTTGGGAGGGTATAGCGACCACTTGCCGGTATGGGTTGATTTCCGTTTGGCTTATTAAAAAGGAATGCCCGCATGTTGCCGGATTAGATGAGCTTGTCCGGTTCCTACCGCCAATATCCAAAGATGGCCGCCTTGACATCCACTCGATTCCTACGACTTTACTTTTTAGCAAGTCCTGTCGCAATTTCAACTGGAAGTTTAAGCATAGAATTTATTTGGTGGGCAAGATGCGGACGTTCATATGTTAAAAAGCGACTTGTTCTATCTGTTGTTGATCCACATACCACAAGTATCCGCTGATGTGGCTTTTGTCATAATCCATTTGGGCGAACAGGTTCATGTATTCTTTCACCTGTATAGTGTAACTTTCCCGTGGCATGCCAAACTTGAAGTCTACCACAACCAATTCGCCGTCTTTGGCCATGACACGGTCTGGGCGGCGTTTGCAGAGCTTTCCCCGCTCCCTCCAGATGATATTGCCTTCACTGACGATTCGCCAGCTGCCCGAATACCAGTCCTTCACTTGCGGTTGGGAAAGGGCGCGGCGGGTCAGTTGGCGTATTTCGTCTTCCGCCTCTTTGCGGGCGATAACTCCTTCGGACACTAACCGGCTGATGGCCGGTTCCACGTCCGCTTCGGTATTGATGGCCGAGAATAGGGTGTGCAGCAACCGCCCGCGGTCGATGTAACTTTGCCGGCCGTTGATGCCGGCCGTGTCGGTGCCGGCAATGAAGGCGGCCGAACGGTTGGACTGCCGGAACTCGATGGGATGATTCATGTTGCATACGTGGATGTTGACGGGAGTCTTGCCGTTGCCGGCCTTGCCGTTGCCGCCCGGCATGAGAGAGCCAAAGGAAAACGTGTTTTCATCCCATTTTCCTATGCCGGCAGCCGCCATTTGCGGCAGGGCATAGGCCAGCAGTTCGGCAATTGTACCGCTTTGCCTCTCCTTGCTCCATAGGATGAGGTTGCTGCGTGCCCTCGTGAAAGCTACGTATAACAAGTTGAGATTATCGACCCACAGTTGCATGCGTTCTTGCAGGTATGCCTCGCGGAAAACGGATTCGGCCATGGTGGAAGAGTAGGTGACGGGCACCAAGTCCAGCTGGTTGTAGGGAGGTTGGGCAGGGGCGCACCACACGAGTTGCTTATTGGTTTCGTTCTCTAATTTCCAGTCGCAGAAAGGGATGAGTACCGTGTGAAACTCCAATCCTTTCGACTTGTGGATGGAAAAGATGCGTATCCCGTTCGGCTCTCCGCCGGGAATGGTTTTGGCACAAAGCGTTTCGTCCCAATGGCGGATAAAGTCGTTCAGGTTTGACGGGTTGTTTTGAAGGTATTCTACCACAGCATCGAAAAAGGAGAGTACGTAGGCATCCTGTCCCTGCACGTTTTCAAGGTCGAAGATACCGTATATCCTTTCCAGCAATTCATACAGCGGCAACATGATTAGCTCCTGAATGTGTCCGGTGAAGCCAGCCGGCAAGGAAGCGGGCGGCAAGTCGGGGCGTAGGGCGTTCCAGTCCGTTTCTTTTTGTTGCACTTCGTGGTAGTTCATGACAAGCATGGCATACGTCATCTTGTCGTTGGGGTTGGCAATGTAGCGCAACGCGTCCATCAGCAGGCAGAGGGAGAGGGAAGCGTCCAACCGGAAGGCTTCATCGGAAACGATGGGCAAGTGGAGTTCTTTCTCAAAATAGTTGGCAATGGCGAAAATGTTCTTGTTCTTGCGTACCAGAATGGCAATATCATTGGGGCGAATGCCCTGTTGTAGCAACTGCAATGCTTTCTCCCCGAGGGCGGAGAGGGTAGCTTCGGGGTAAGTCTGTTCGTCATCGGCTGCCAGGAAAGTGGCCTGTACATAGCCTGCGTTTTCCTTTCTAGGGGATTCCTGTTCCACATCGCGGTAAGCATTTTTCAGCGGCAAGCATTCTTGTCCCAAATCCTGCTGGTGTTTGCCGTTGAGGCATTCGACAGCCGAAACGAAAAAGTGATTGTTGAAGCAGACGATGTTGCTTTCGCTTCGCCGGTTGGTTTTCAAGGTCTTGATGCGAACAGGGAAACGATTGCCCGGTTGCTTTTCTTCCAGATCGTTCAGGATGCGCCAGTCGCCGTTGCGCCACCGGTAAATGGATTGTTTCACGTCCCCCACAATCAGGCTGTCAGCCCCTTGCGACAATCCTTCGGCCAGCAGGAGGCGGAAGTTGTCCCATTGCATGCGGCTGGTGTCTTGGAATTCGTCTATCATCACCGTGCGCAGAGTGGCGCCCAGCTTTTCAAAGACGAACGATGAGTCGTCCTGTCCTACCAGCCTGTGGAGCAGTGCATTGGTGTCCGCCAGCAGGAAGCGGTTTTTTTCGCGATTGAGGGTGCGCACTTCATCGTCTATGTGGTTCAGCAGCTGCAGTTGGTTAAGGTGTTGCAGGGAGAGCCGGCAACTGTTGAGGGTCTTGTTGCACATCGGGCGGGCATTTTCCGCTTCATTCAGCAGGGGCATCAGGGTTTGGCGGGCGGCTGTGATGATGGTATCTTTCAGCGCGGAAGTGCGTGAAACCCAGTTCTGTTCATCGGCGAGGCAGGCATTGAGGGTGTTGTTCAGCACATCCTTGTCTTTCAGTTTCCCCGTGGCCAGTTTGTTGAAGTAGCTGCCGATGCCTTTGCTGCCGCCTTTCAGTTCATCGGCGGCGAGCCCGTATTCTTGCAGCCCTTCTTCAAAGCGTCTGGCGAAGCCGGCCATGGTTGCCAAAGCCTTGGCTTCTGTCCCGCGCAGGAGGTTGCGGTAGAGCTTCACGGCTTCCGGGTCGCGCATCTTCTCGCGCAGAAGCCCGCCGCGTTCCATATAGCTTTCATCGAAGATGTTCTGCCCGAAAGCTTTCAACTCGCCGGCTACGTTCCAACGTTTGTCATCGGCAATGCGTTCGCCGATGTATTCCATCAGCCATGCCAGTATGGGCGAGCCTGGAGTGAGTTTTTTTATCATACTGTCCACGGCATCGCCCAGCACGGTGTTCTTGTCCAGCTCGATGTTGAGGGTGGGGCTTAGCTCCAGTTCGCGCGCCAAGTTACGCATTACCGACTGGAAGAAAGAGTCGATTGTCTCTACCCGGAAGCGGCTGTAGTCGTGCAGCACGTTCAGCAGGGCGGTTCCGCAGCGAGCCTGCACGTCCTCCCTGCTTCGCGGGTGTCCTTGCCCGGCAAGGTTTTCGCGGATGCTGCCAAGGCAAGCTTCCGATTCAGGCATGCCTTTCCATATCCCGTAGAGTTGTTGCAGGATACGTTCTTTCATTTCGGCGGTGGCTTTGTTGGTGAAAGTCACGGCCAGGATTTCCCGGTATGCCAGCGGGTCGAGCACAAGGCGGCTGATGTATTCCACAGCCAGCGTGAAAGTCTTTCCCGAACCGGCCGATGCTTTGTAAACTAACAGTTCCATGTCGGGGCGCGGCATAATTTTACACCGGCAAAGATAGCCTTTTCTTTCCATACGGGGAAAACTTGGGAAGACAGACTTTCCCGTATTGGCGTGAGCCCGGGGGCGTGCGGGACAAGCTACATGTAGCTATACACGATAACTCTTCGCAGCATACGTATGATACCTTTAAATCCAAACGGGATTATACATTTTAGACATATAGGTTGGTATGATGCCAGATAGTTTTAGTTTATACGTCAAAATTATCTTTCATCGCATCTTCAAACTCCTTATTTTCAGATTTCGTGTAGAACGGCATCCCCCAAATCTCAAAGCCTTGTTTTCGGGCATGGAACTGGATAGAACCTTCTGGTTTGATTCTCTTCAGAAATTCGGCTTTC
This sequence comes from uncultured Bacteroides sp., assembly GCA_964431195.1. Classification (GTDB taxonomy): domain Bacteria; phylum Bacteroidota; class Bacteroidia; order Bacteroidales; family Bacteroidaceae; genus Bacteroides. The sequence goes on along the minus strand of CAYSIQ010000014.1, from coordinate 4,624 downwards.
CAAGAATCCGTCCCGCGCAATTGGGCACCCTTGGGCTCCATAAAGATTTGAAGATTGACAAAAGCATCTTCGGTACGCTTTCTCATGAACAAGACAAAATCCGGCTCGGTGGCCCTGCCTGTATCGAAATCGTATATTTTCAGATCTTTCTCATTGCGGACAAGATAAATCTCTTCATACTTCTCTTTCAACTTACCCATGATACTTTCGATATACTTGATAAGATGCTTTTCTTCATCCGTACCGTAATTGTCATCGTAGGCGAACCAGTCCGCCTTAGCCACATCACAGTGGAGAAGAATGTTCGTTGTCGCCTTGATAGAAATTCCTTCCTCTTTCTCGTCAGAACCTTCAGAAACTCTGAACGTATGGTCTTTAAACACGTCGCGAACCATATACCCCTTAAAGGTTTTCGTGCCGCGTATGCCGTCCCCTCCCTTGGGAAGCATTGGTATCATGTCTCGCAAGACTTGCAAAACCACATTAAGCTGTTCCTTTTGGGAGAGGTTTTCCACGACATCCTTATGGCCAATCACTTTGACCCTGATTTGTGAAAGGTAAGCATCGCTTTCTATGAATTCTTTCATAGACTTCAAACCGGGGAAGAATCGGGATAACGACTTGAATGTAAACTCGGGCAACCTATTGATGGCGGCTCTGACGACATGCTTGCCAAAGTCGCCAAGCCTCATGGATTTTTGCTGAAACGATACGGCATCTTGAGCCGTGGCCTTGCCGAAAGCCAGGCTTTGTTCCATGTCGCCACTCTTGACGCGGATTTGGAACTCTTTGTCAAGGATAGACTGCCCGATGCCTGTCATGCTTTCATTCAACAAGTACGGTTCTTGTTCGTTGGCAAACACGTAACCGTTTTTATATAGGAGGGTGTCTTTGAAGCTCCCTTTTAATCTTTCCGATACTTCCCGGCTTTTAGGCGCTATGATGCCGGAGTCGGCCAAGGCGTGGTTCAGCTCCTGTATGTATCTGGGATTGTGCGAACTATGGTAATGCAACGTTTCCAAGACCCTCAACCTGTTCGTGATGTCATTGTCAAACTTGCGGGAACCCGCCGGGATGGACAAATCGGTAGCTCCCTCCTCCCGGAAGTTGGCATCTGCCGTTAACGAGTTTCCGTTATGCCCAAGGAGGGATTCTTGGGCAACATTTTTCGGCAAGTGGAACGGCATATATCTGGCACCGCGCCCAATCAACTGCGCTTCCGCGTTTGTCGTTTTCCCGGGTGTGCCCTCCCTTGAGTCACGTGTGTCATACAGGCGCACGATGTCATAAAGGTTAAGGACATCCCAGCCTTCGTTCAGCATGTCAACGGCAAAGACAGCCCTGAATTCATTGTCCTTGGCTTCAAGGGAATTCAAGTAAGCTTGTTTCTCCGGGCTGATATTATTCCCGTCAACCACCAACAGGTTTTCCTCCTTGAAGTCTTCTTGCAATTCAAGCAACAGGTTCTCGTGTGTGATGCCGTTCGCTTCAAAGTAGCCGAACGCGGACGAAAGGTCGCCGTTGGCGTGCGAGCGGATACGCCGCAACGTGTCCGCGCTTAGTCCCTTGACTGCCCGGACAAATTCACCATGGAACGCCTTGTTGGCCGCTATCGTCCTGGACTTGAACATCACAACGGGCTTGACATCTTGTTTGATTGCGGAAAACAGTTTCCTCTTGTATTGGCTGAGTATGACGGACAGGATAGCCCTTTCAACAGGCGAGGCGTCGCTTTGCACGACGGCAATTTCTTTCGAGTAACCGTCTTCCCTGAACTTTTTCAGCGGGTAGTCGAAAATTATCTTGTCGGCATATTTTCCCGCAATGTTCGGGTTCGTGAAATCTTCCGTCGCGGTAAATTCCAGCAAGACATTCACTTTCCCGTCTTCGGGATTGCGCCGGAATATGCGCATGACCGTGGTCTCCCAGTCGTCGGACGGCTCGAACTCATCCTCGTCGAACAGTTCCGCCTGGTCTGCCGCATCCGTTCCTTTCTTGGCCGCGCTGTTCATGTGGTGGGCTTCATCCGAAATCAGCACCAGTCCTTTGGCGCTAAAATCGTTGTAACTCACCCCTCCTTCTTTCGGGGTGTTGAGGTCGCCATGAAGTCCTTGTGTCGTGGTAAGGCAGAGATTGATGCAGTCGTCGTCTGCGGCTTGGAAGTTGCTTGCCCTGCGGATTCCGACTTGCTTGCCGCCGATGTTGACGGATTGCGCGAATTGATATTTGGGCGACGCGGCATTAAAGAAGTTGTCCTCCGTTTTGCCCACCACGTTGCTGCTGCCCACGAAGAACAAGAAGTTGCGATACCCTTTCGTGTACAAGTAGAGCATAAGCCCGGCCATGATAAGCGTTTTGCCGCTGCCCGTTGCCATGTGGAACAGCAAATGCGGCTTCAAGGGCTTGCCTTCATAGCTGTTCTCCCAGAAATTGATGAAATATTGGAACGCCTCCTTTTGATACGGGCGCAACGGCATGGACGGATTGAGCGAAGTCCCGAAGTATTCCGGCATCTCGGTGCTCTCGATGTTTCTCCTGCCAAATTCATCGCGCAACTTGGACTGGAGATTGCCGCGCAGGTAATCTTCCATGCTGAACGCTTGCTTCTTTGCCATATTATCTCACAGAATAGAAATCCGAATTCAGCCGCTTGTCGCTTTGGCTTATCCCGTATTCCTCATTGTCGATTTCTGAATAAGGCACATAGAGTAGATTCTTGTCAAGGCATTCTATCAGGAAGCGTTTCTGGTCACTTGCCGTCAGTTCCGTGAATTCCTTGATCCCTTTGCCTATTTCTTGCGGTTTGACTTTCCATGACAAGAAACCCGTAGCTTGCATGCCAGCCCAGATTTCCAGTAGTTCATCCGTGGAAGCCGCGTTCCAGATGGCATCGGCGAACCGCTGGTTTGCAGCGGCTAATTCGCAATAAACGAATGAACCTCCGCCTTGCCAGCCGACCGCTTTCGATACTCCCCCTTGTTCACCCTTTATGACTTTCTTTAAGCGTTCCACAGCTACCGTTTGGACATAGTCCATCTGTTCAATGCCAATGTAGCGGCGGTTCATCTTATGAGCAACGGCAGCGGTCGTGCCGCTGCCGAGATGGTAATCTAAAATAAGGTCCCCCTCTTCCGTGCCGACCTCTATGATTGCTTTCATAAGGTTTTCTGGCTTTGCGTAATCAAATTCGTCACGTCCAAACAGGTTTCCGATTTCGTTGTTCCCGTCTTGATTTTTAGATTTGTATAAAAGTTCCTTTAGGAAATCGCTGATGAGGAAATCCGAAATGACAGCGCTTTTTCCCTTACTTTTATCATCTTCGTCTTTAAACTTACGCGAATAAGGTTTTGAAATACTTAGGAAATCATAATCATCGGGGAATACGATATAACCCTTGTCATACGCTTCTTGAAATGTATCGATTGACACAGCCCAAGTCCTTTTTGCACTTGCCGGATACTTTTTCCCTGTCTTGGGGTCTGTCATCGTGAAGAAACAATTGGGACGTTCTTTCGCCGTTTTCTGATTTGTCAAGTCGGCCAAGCGCCAAGGACGGCCGGGGAAATCTGGGGTCTCATGATAATTGCGTTCAACATTGCGTCCAATGACATTCACGCTTTCATCGGCAATATTCGTATAGGCCAGAATCCAATCAAAGTCCTGAGACAAATTAAAAGGAACGTCTGATTTACCGTTACGGGCACGCCGTGGCAGTGTGCCCATGAATGAACTTCTTCCAAATATGTCATCAGCCAAGGTTTTAAGATAATGCATCCCATCCTCTCCTATGTTAATCCAAATAGTACCTCCCCTTGCAAGAAGCGGCTTTACAGCTTCTAATCGGTTCTTCATAAAGGTAAGCCATGTTGACAAATGGAAGTTTGAGTTATATTTGAACGCGTCTGTTTCTGTTGCTTTGTTAAAATAATATGGAGGGTCGATATAAATCAGTTTCACTTTTCCTGCATGCGTCCTCTTCAACGAATGCAAGACCAACAAGTTGTTCCCTTTGATAATGAGGTTTTCCTCTTTGGAGACGCCGTTTACCTCGTGTTCGCCGTCGGCATCGTAGCGCTTGAAATTCGTAAGTGCTTTCGGCTCCGTCAAGCGGTTGATTTCATCCGGCGCGAGGATTTCGTTCCAAAACACCTCGTTCCGCTTCGCGTCTTCTTTCGTCTGCCCGCCTTCGAGCAGGCAATCCTTGTAAGGCCAGGCCAGGACTACCTCGCGGCTTTCAGACAGGAAATGGTCGCCGTCCGCGTCCGTGAGGCCCACCTTGTTCTTGAAGCAGGTATAACTGTCGGGCAGGAAATGCTTGTTCATCACGAACTTCTGGAACTTCACCTTGTCGAACACCGGCAGCCCGTCCACTTCGGCAAAGAAAATGCTGCGGAGGGAGCTGCGGGAGAGAAGCAACCGCAACAAGTCCGGGCGCATGGCAAGGGCGGCCTCCACTATGGCGTTTTTCAGCAGATGGCCGTCTTCCGTGCAATATCGGCTCTCTTCCCGCAAGATTTTTTCCAACTCTTTGAATTGGCTTAAAGAGTCCATAACTTTTAACGCAAAAGACATTCCCGTCACTCGGGGAGCTTGCCGTATTGCCCGTCATCGACCGGTTCGAGCC
>CAYSIQ010000013.1:23520-31478 GCA_964431195.1 uncultured Bacteroides sp. | reverse complement strand
AACCTTTCGGCTATCTGTCAGTATCTGAGGGGCTTTGTTGCCACGCAAGATATGTCATAAACGTTGCCGGAAAGATATCGCTCGGTAAAAGCCTGCGCACTCTTCCGCCCGGCCTGAATATCGCTGCCCTCCTTGCGGGAGCAGATCTGTTGGAGCACTCAAGGATTGGCTGCTTGATACGCCTTTCATGCCAAGAAAAGCCGTTCCCGCTCCGTAAGGGGCAGCAACGGCTTTGACAATCTATGAAAAAACAGACGATATGAATGCCTATTCCTCTGCCTGCTTAGCCTCAAATTCCTTAATGAGTTTCTCCTGCACATCACTAGGAACAAGCTCGTAGCTGGCGAACCTCATGACGAATGAAGCCCTCCCGCCCGTGAACGAGCTGAGCGCGGTGGAGTAGGAAGACATTTCTTTCAGAGGCACCTTGGCACTCAACTTCTCGTAGCCTGCCTCGCTGCTCATGCCCATAATCATGGCGCGGCGCCCCTGCAAGTCACTCATGACATCGCCCATCTTGTCGGAAGGGACAAAGACTTCTACATCGTAGATGGGCTCCAAAATCTTCGGGCCTGCATTCTTGAAAGCTTCGCTGAAGGCGTTGCGGCCGGCAAGCATGAAAGAAATTTCATTGGAGTCAACCGGGTGCATCTTGCCATCGTAAACAATGACACGCACGTCGCGGGCATACGAACCGGTCAGCGGGCCTTGTTCCATGCGCGACATGACACCCTTGAGGATGGCAGGCATGAAGCGCGTGTCGATGGCGCCTCCTACCACGCTGTTGACAAACACCAGTTTGCCGCCCCATTCCAGGGGGATTACTTCGGTGCTCTTTACGTTCATCTTGAATTCCTGCCCATTGAACTTATAAGTATCGGGAGCAGGCATATCCTCGTAGTATGGTTCAACAATGAGGTGCACTTCGCCGAACTGTCCGGCTCCCCCCGACTGCTTCTTGTGGCGATAGTCCGCACGTGCAGCCTTGGTAATGGTTTCGCGATAGGGGATGCGCGGTTCTTCAAACTTGATAGGCAGTTTCTCGTTGTTTTCAAAACGCCACTTCATGGTGCGCAGGTGGAACTCGCCCTGCCCGTAGACAATGGTCTGCCGCAGTTCTTTCGATTGGTCGACAATCCAAGTCGGGTCTTCTTCGTGCATACGGTTGAGGATGGCCATCATCTTTTCCGTATCGGCCTCGTTGACGGGCTTGACGGCACGCGAATATTTGGGGTCAGGGTATTTGATGAAATCGAAGCGGTTCTCTGCCCCCTTGCCGTTCAGCGTGTTGCCGGTATGCACATCTTTCAGCTTCACGGTGCAGCCTATGTCGCCCGCCACCATTTCCTCTACCTTGATGCGGTTGGCACCTGCACAGGCATATATCTGCGCGATGCGTTCTTTCGAGCCACGGTCGGCGTTGATAAAGTCGTCGCCTTCGTGTACCTTGCCGCTCATGACCTTGAAGTACTGCACATCGCCGATATGCGGTTCGATGGCGGTCTTAAAGAAATAGAGCGATGCGGGGCCGTTGCAGTCGGGTTTCACTATTTCGCCGCGCGTGTTCTGTACGGGAGGCATTTCATCCACGAATGGCACGACGTTGCCCAAGAACTCCATCAGGCGGCGCACGCCCATGTCTTTGCCGGCACATACGCAGAATACGGGGAACATGCCGCGCGAAGCCAGTCCCTTGCGGATGCCTTCACGCATCTCGTCTTCGGTGAGCGTATCCGATTCGAAGAATTTCTCCATCAGCACCTCATCGTGCTCGGCAGCGGCTTCCACCAATACTTTGTGCCATTCGGTTGCTTTTTCCATTTCTGCAGCCGGAATGTCTTCGATGGAAGGAGCGCCTCCTTCGGGTCCCCATGAATATTTTTTCATCAAAAGCACGTCGATTAACGAATGGAAGTCCGGCCCGGTGGACAAAGGATATTGCACGGGCACCACCTTCGAGCCGTAGCTGTTGCGCAACTTTTCCAATATGTGGTCGTAATCGCATTTGTCGCTGTCCAGCTGGTTGACCAGGAAGATGACAGGCTTGCCCAGCCTTTCGGCGTAGCGGAAGTGGTTTTGCGTGCCCACCTCGGGGCCGTATTGCCCGTTAAGCAGCAAGATGGCCGTGTCGGTCACGTTCAGCGCTGTCAGGGCAGCCCCCACGAAGTCATCGCTTCCCGGGCAGTCGATGATGTTGAGTTTCTTGTTGTTCCACTCTACGTGAAATACGGTGGAGAAGACGGAATATCCATACTCTTGTTCTACGGGGAAATAATCGCTGACTGTGTTCTTCAGGGTAATTCTCCCGCGGCGTTTTATAATGCCACTCTCATAGAGCAACGCTTCCGTGAGAGTGGTTTTTCCCGCACCGTCATTGCCGAGGAGGGCAATGTTCTTAATTTCATTCATCTGATATACTTTCATGATACATGAGAGATTAATTGGATAAATACTTGGCGCACATGAGGCACGCCCTTTTGATATTTCGGGGGCGCAAATTAGAGAATCTTGCCAAAAGAAGCAAACTGCGGAAATATGTTACACAACATATCGCGCCCGTCTTCCGCAGGCGCAATTACGGGCCGGGACAGCATCTCAATCCGCGCCCGTGCGGCAAATGCCACATCAAGCCCGTTTGTTCCCCGGACAGTTGCAGGAGAAACGTTCCGTGTGCGCGCGGCGTTTCTTCCATGCACGTACGGCGTCTCCTCCATGCATATACGGGGCACGTTCCGTGCCTGCACGGAGCAAACGGGTGATAATCAGCATAGATCCATGACAGGCTGCCCAAGGGCTTCCGGGCGGTTCCCGTCACCGGACAGTTCTTCAATATTCTTCTTCAGCGCGTCCACGTCGTCGTAGGTAAAGGCATTCAGGGCATCGCGCATGTTGACAAGTTCCTGGCGGATAGACTTCAGCTTGTCCACGATCTCGAAGTTGCGCAGGGTGTTTCCCTTGTTAGCCTTCATGCGCTGGCGGGCACCGGTCAGGGTCATGCCGCGCTCTTTCACCAAGTAGTGGATCAGTTTCACGGTTTCTATGTCTTCCCTGCGGTACTGGCGGATGCCGCGCCCAGCCTTCTTGGGGTTAAGCTGGGGAAATTCCTTTTCCCAAAAGCGGAGCAGCGACTCGTTGACATCGAACATCTTGGCTACTTCGGCAATGGAATAGTACAGTTTCAGTTCCTTGTGGCTATTTAGCATGGCTCGCTGTTTTTTATGCACAAAAATAGCTCCTTTTCCCGAAATACCGCTTTGCGGCCGCATCTTTATGCCGAAAATCTTGCGCCTGCGGCCGATTTCTTCTATATTTGCTTGCTGTTTAAGTTTAGCATATTATGGAAATACCGGCCAATTACATCAAGCGCATCGAGATAAACGGCCTTTGGCGCCGCTATAACATAGCCTGGAACCTGCGACCCGATGTCAATATCCTGTCCGGAGTCAACGGAATCGGGAAAACCACCATACTCAACAGCTCGGTCAACTATTTAGAGCAGACCACCGGCGAAGTGAAAAACGGGCAGAGGGACGGCGTGCGCGTGTTCTTTGACGACCCCGCCGCCACTTTCATCCCCTATGACGTGATCCGCAGTTACGACCGCCCTTTGATACACGCCGACTCCGTGACCCGCGCGGCCGACCCCGACGTGAAGACGGAACTTGACTGGCAACTCTATCTCCTGCAACGCCGGTACTTGGACTATCAGGTCAACGTGGGCAACCGGATGATCGAGCGGCTCAGCAGCGACGACGAGCAGGCGCGCCGGTCTGCCTCCGCCTTGTCCGAGCCCAAGGTGAAGTTCCAGAACCTGATAGACGAACTGTTTGCCTACACCCGCAAGCAGATAGACCGAAAAAGCAACGACATCGCTTTCTTTCAGGAAGGCGAACGGCTTTCGCCCTGCCAGCTCTCGTCGGGCGAAAAGCAGATACTGGTCATCCTGCTTACCGTATTGGTGCGCGACGGGCAACACTGCGTGCTTTTCATGGACGAGCCGGAAGCCTCGCTCCACATAGAGTGGCAACAAAAACTGATTGGCATGATTCGGCAGCTCAACCCGCAGCTGCAGCTCATTCTCTCCACCCACTCGCCTGCCGTCATCATGGAAGGGTGGATGGACGCGGTGACCGAGGTAAGCGAAATCTCCGCCGCCATAGCATAAAAGGCCGTCTTTCGGAGGGAAAGGGACAAGCATGAGCGTATTGTTAAGGCACAATCTCACTTCGGCTTACTTAGAAGCGGCATGCAGGCTTTCGCCCCGCAAGCGGCGGCGCATCGTGGCCTATGTGGAGAGCTATGACGATGTGGCTTTCTGGCATACCCTGCTGGCCGAATTTGAAAACGAGGAACGCTGCTTCCAGGTGATGCTGCCTTCGTCCACCTCGCTGGCCAAGGGCAAGAAAACGGTGCTGATGAACACGCTCAACACTGAAGCGCTGGGGCATAACCTGATAGCCTGCGTGGACAGCGACTACGACTTTCTGATGCAGGATGCCACGGGCGTGTCGCGCGAGCTCAACCGCAATCCTTACATATTCCAGACATACGGCTACGCCATCGAAAACTTCCGTTGCTATGCCGAAAGCCTGCACGGAGTGTGCGTGCAAGCCACGCTGAACGACCGCCCCGTAATTGATTTTACCGAATTTATGCGCCGCTATTCGCAGGCGGCTTATCCGCTGTTTTTATGGAATGTCTGGTTCTACCGGCGGCATGACAACTGTACGTTCCCCATGCATGAGTTCAACGCCTGCGTGCGTTTGCAGGAGGTGGACGTGAAGCATCCTTTCCGCTGCATAGAACGGATGAAGAAGACGGCAGATGCCAAGCTGGCCGAACTGCAGCGCCGTTTCCCGGAATACATCAAATCGGTGGAGGAGTTGGGGCGCGGCCTCGGCCGGCTGGGGCTGGCGCCCGACACGGCCTACCTCTACATGCAGGGGCACCATGTCATGGACTGCGTGGCGCTGAAGCTGCTGGCACCCGTCTGCACCCTGCTGAGGCGCGAGCGCGAGCAGGAGATAAAACGGCTGGCCGGGCACGACAAACAGTTCCGCAACGAGCTGACCGGCTATGAGAACAGCCAAACTAATGTGCAGCTGATGTTGAAGAAGAACGACAATTACAAAGACCTTTACCTTTATCAATGGGTGCGCGAAGACATCCGCCGTTTCCTGGAAAACGGGGAGGGAAAACCGCGACTTCCCCACCCCAAACAACCGAACACTGATGGAAATACTGAATAGCTTGACGGAACTTCTGGTTTCTATGGGCATGGATGCCGGGCTGGCCAACTCTCTTGACCATTTTATAGCTTTTGCCATACTGGCTCTCGTCGCTTTGCTGGCTGATTTCATCTGCCGGAGGGTGCTGCTGAACGTGGTAGCCAGGCTAGTGAAGAAGACCAAAGCCACGTGGGACGATATCGTGTTCGACCGCCGGGTGATGGCGCGCCTCTGCCACGTCGTGGTGCCGCTCGTCATCTACCTCTTCATTCCGGTGGCATTTGCCGATGCGGCGGGCGCCACGGTGGAGCTTGTCCAGCGCGTCTGCCTGGCGTTCGTTATCCTTTCGCTCCTGTCCTTCACGCAGGCTTTCCTCAATGCGGCTTATGCCGTGTACAACGAGACAGGGCGCTACCGCGACCGCCCGCTGAAGGGCTTGTTGCAGACGGTGCAGGTGGCGCTGTGGATTGTGGGCGCCATTGCCGCCATCGGCGTGCTGACGGGACGGAGCCCGTTGGCCTTGCTGGCAGGGCTGAGCGCCATGTCGGCGGTCGCCATGCTGGTGTTCAAGGACAGCATCATGGGCTTTGTCAGCGGCATACAGCTTTCGGCCAACGACATGCTGAAAGTGGGCGACTGGATCAAGATGCCCAAATACGACGTGGACGGCATCGTGACGGAAGTTACCCTCAACACCGTAAAGGTGCGCAACTGGGACAACTCCGTCTCCACCGTGCCGCCATACGCCTTAGTGAGCGAATCGTTCGAAAACTGGAACGCCATGAGCGAAAGCGGGGGGCGCCGCATAAAACGAAGCATCAACATCGACATGAACAGCGTGCGCTTCTGCACCCCCGAAATGCTGGAACGCTACCGCAAGATAGGCTTGCTGGAAGACTATATGAGCCGTGCCGAAAAGGAGCTCAAGGCGCGCGGCGCCGGCAACGCCCTCCGGCAGACTAACTTGGGCGTGTTCCGCGCCTACCTCGCGGCCTACCTGCGCAGCCTGCCCGCTGTCAATGCCGGCATGCACTGCATGGTGCGCCAGCTTCAGCCTACCCAATACGGCATGCCGCTGGAGCTGTACTTCTTCTCGCGCGTCAAGGAATGGGCGCCTTACGAGGGCGTGCAGGCGGATATATTCGACCATGTCTTGGCGGTGGTTTCCGAATTCGACTTGAAAATCTTCCAACTGCCGTCGGGCGACGAGGTGCTTCGGGCGCTTGCCATGAGAAATGAACGCCCGCGTGCCGCCGGGTCGGACGAGCCTCTGCCGAGGTAGCTACCTCGGCAGGGACTTGGTAGCTACCTCGGCGTCCGCTTGGTAGCTACCTCGACAGAGGCTTGGCAGCCGCCTCGGCAGGGGCTTGGCAGCCGCCCCGCGTGCCGTTTGCCATGCTGTGGTCTTTCGCCTGCTTGCCGCCTGCCTGGAACACCTCCAGCTCGCGAGCCAGGCGCGTGTCGGGGAAAACAGCCGTCGCTTCTTGCAGCAGGGCGTTTTCGTTATCATAGCGGGCCGAGAAATGCCCGATGACTAATTGCTTCGCGCCGGCATCGCGCGCCAGCGCGGCGGCTTGTACCGCAGTGGCGTGGAAGGTCTCGGCGGCCCGCGCCTTGTCGGCTTCGGCAAAGGTAGCTTCATGAAACAACAAGTCAACCCCCGCCAGCCGGGCGGCCAATCCGGGCAAATAAGCCGTGTCCGAGCAGTAGGCATAACGGCGGGGCGGGGCGGCAGGACGGGTAAGGCGCGCATTGAGAATGACCGTGCCGTCGGGAGCCACGTAGTCGGCGCCATTCTTGATGCGGTTTATCTCATGGAAAGGTATCCGGTAAAAGTCTATCATCTCGCGCACGATATGGTTGGGGCTTGGCTTTTCGGCAAAGAGAAAGCCGCAACACGGGATGCGGTGCTGCAACGGCAGGGTGGTGACCGTAAGCGAGCGATCCTCAAAAATTTGAGCGGAAGCCCGCGTGCCGAATTCATGAAACACTACCTTGTAAGTCATCTGGCGGTTGAAGAAGTTCCACACGGGACGTAATAATCTTTCCAAGCCCTCGGGCGAATAGATGTGCAGATCCGTTGTGCGCCCCAGCAGATTGAGCGTGGAAACCAAGCCTGGCAATCCGAAGCAATGGTCGCCGTGCAAATGGGATATAAAGACATGATTCAACCTTGAAAACTTCAGGCGAGACTTGCGGAACTGCAACTGCGCCCCTTCTCCGCAATCAATCATGAACAACTTGTCGCGCACGTTGAGCACTTGCGAAGAAGGATAATGCCGCATAGTAGGCAAAGCGGAACCGCACCCCAATATATGTAAGTCGAACTTCTCCATAAATTCCGCGCAAAGATAAGGAGTATTTTTGACATATATAAGGCGATAAAAACATATCGTTGAAAATCGGCGGCATAGCGGTAAAAACGTTAAACTTGCAGCGGTTGATTGCCCGTTTAATCAATTGCCGCCGTGTTCACAGAAACATGCTGCCGCTGGCAACTTAGAATCTGGCGATTGGCGAAAGTTGCCGTAGCTTTAAGGCATCAGAGGCGTAAAGCAATCCGTCATGGCCGCCGGGGGAAAAGTTACAGGAATATTCCGTATGGCAGATGATGCCCGCAAGTTTTTTTGATGCGCGAATCGCAAAGCTGCCCATAAGGAGTGTCTTATCGAACAAGTAAGACGCTTTTGCCTTTTCTTTTTTTGCAGGAAGAAAAGTTTTGTATCTTTC
>CAYSIQ010000013.1:0-23420 GCA_964431195.1 uncultured Bacteroides sp. | reverse complement strand
TCTCTTTCCATGTGGCTGAAAGATTATGTATATATTCCTTTGGGTGGAAGCCGGCGCGGCAAAATGAGAACTTATTGGAATATCCTCATCACTTTCTTGGTGAGCGGCATATGGCATGGAGCCAATTGGACATTTATCGTCTGGGGCGTACTGCATGGCCTTTTCCAGATTGTGGAGAGAGCGTTCGGCTTGCAGAAATCCAATTCGAAAGGCTTTGTACGGGTCGGACGCATTTTGGCGACTTTCCTTTTGGTTAATTTCGCATGGATTGTCTTTCGGATGCCAAACATTGCTGATGCGTGGCTTTTTATGGAGAGAATATTTATTGATTTTAACTCCTTGCCTTCTTGGCAGGGCGGCAAAATGAATCTGTTGCTTTCTTTATTATTCTATTGGTTGCATGTGTGGTTGATTGCGTTAACGAGTTTGCGCCCGATAACCATGTGTTGGCGGCAAGCAGATACAGGTTGGTCCGTTGGCTTACTTACATAGCTTTGATTTTTGCTATTTTGATGTTAGGAGTGCTTGATGCCGGCCAGTTTATTTATGTTAGTTTTTAAATCAGTGAATGCGTAACGGTTAAGGAGGAATAGGCATGAAAAAATTTATAGTGAAAATTATGGTGCTGTCAGCCATTGTCTTGGCCATTGACACAGTTATTGGGGCATTGTTTCACCAGCGGGTAGCGCATGCTAAAGTAGGTGAAGCAGCCAAGGCAGAGTATATATGCCATCATTTATCAGAAGATTTGCTCGTGTTTGGCTCTTCAAGGGCAAATAGTCATTATGCTCCAAAAATTTTAGAAGATTCTTTGCATCTGGCAGCTTATAATTGCGGGAAGGACGGAGGCGGCATTATTTTAAGTTACGGATTGTATAAATTAATACGGAAGCGCCATTTGCCTAAAGTAATCATTTATGATGTAAATCCTCCTTATGACCTTCTGGAAAATGACAACGCAGCTTATTTGCCTTTATTGAGATGGTATTACGATGAGCATCCCGTTGATTCAATCATACAGGAAGTTAGTCGGGTGGAACGTTATAAAATGTTACTTAAAGGATACCGCTACAATACTAATTTTCTTCATATCATCATAAACAAGCTAAATAAGCATCAATATATAAAAGGTTATAGGGCATTCCATGAAGAAATGAACTATGAACCTTTGGCCGCAAACGATAAACAGCCTGAGACATATAGGTATGATCCGCTTAAATTGGAATATCTGGAACGCTTGGTTAAAGAATGCCAGGCCTCCGGCATTCGCTTTATATTTGCTGTTTCCCCCTTGTATAAGAATACGGATAATAGAGCGCTTTCCCCTTTGTATGAACTTTGCAGGCGTTATAACCTTCCTTTATTAGACCACTATACGGATAAGGCTTTCAATATGGAAAAATCATATTTTAGCGATAGTAAGCACTTGAATGAAAAGGGCTCGACGGCTTATACTTCCGTCATAGCAAGCGAAATAAAGTCATTGGGCATTTTGCCTAATGTAAAGTAACCGGGTTTCACGGCCTTATTTCCATTTGGATCGGGATAAGAAAGCGTGCCCTGCGGAAGATGCCTGTACCGCGCCCGGCGCATGCACGCACGGGGCTCCCGCCGTGCCGCACCGCCCGCGCCCCGCGCGTGCATGGAGGATTCTCCCCCCCCCGCAACGATATCCCGAACCGGCAACACGTATTATGCCGGGCTCGCGTAAAAGATTGCAAAAGCCCTCGGCGCGGCCGCCTGTTTTGCAGGCTCATACGTCCCATGCCAGAATGGCGCCATGGAGAACGGGAACAGGCTTCAGGGGGCTGGCGGATGAGCTTATTAAAGGCATCCTTGCCCGGTTGGCTCTGCCCGAAGAATTTAACCCGCCGTTCTTTGGTATATTCAGGAATAAACCATACCTTCGCACCGCTTTTCGCAGCATTGCGTGGATAGCTGGACATGAAGCCGCATCGCGTGTGATGGTGAATTAAGCATCTGTAAAGCCAACTTAATTTAGAGTAACACAAAAAACAAATGAAAGATGAAATCGATTGAAATCAAAGGAACTGAAAGGGTTATTGCGGCACGTTCTTCGGAACGGGCACGGGCTTTGAAAGCCATTCGCAGGAACAACGGCGTGCCCTGCGTGCTCTATGGCGGAGGTGAAAATGTGCATTTCACTGTGGCCAGCGACGAACTGCGCAAGCTGGTGTACACTCCCCACATCTATGTGGTGGATCTCTACATTGACGGCAAACTGGTGAACGCCATCATGAAAGATATCCAGTTCCACCCCGTGAAGGATACCATCCTGCACGTGGACTTCTATCAGATCGATGAGGCTAAGCCCATCGTCATGGAAGTGCCCGTGCAGCTCGACGGGCTGGCGGAAGGCGTGAAAGCCGGCGGCAAGCTGTCCCTGCAGATCCGCAAGCTCAAGGTGAAGGCGCTCTACAACCAGATTCCCGAACGCCTGGCGGTGGATGTTTCCCATCTCGGGCTGGGAAAGGCCATCAAGGTGGGCGAGCTCTACTACGAAGGGCTGGAATTGCTCAATGCAAAGGATGCCGTGGTTTGCACCGTCAAGATGACGCGTGCCGCAAAGAGTTCGGCTGTAAGCGAAGGCTAAGTGCCGTTCCCCGCAGGAGGGGCGTATTCCCGGAAACGCGGATTGGCGCAGGCCTGTGCTGCCGGAGGGGGACGATCCGCGCCGGGGGGGGGGCAGGCGGTAGCCCGCGTTTCCGGCATACGCGCGAAGCATGGCATACACAATGGCAAAATACTTGGTAGTGGGGCTGGGGAACATTGGCCCCGAATATCATGAGACGCGGCATAACATCGGCTTTATGGTGGTGGACGCGTTGGCCAAAGCCTCGGGAGTGGCCTTTTCCGATGGCCGTTACGGATTTACCGCAACGTTGCCCGTCAAGGGCAGGCAGCTCCTGCTCCTGAAGCCTTCTACCTATATGAACCTCAGCGGCAATGCCGTGCGCTACTGGATGCGGAAAGAGGACATCCCGTTGGAAAACCTGCTGGTCGTGGTGGATGACATAGCCTTGCCATTCGGCACTCTGCGCCTGAGGGGGCGTGGGAGCGATGCCGGGCACAATGGCTTGAAGCACATAGCCGCCACGCTGGGCACGCAGGATTACGCCCGCCTGCGCTTTGGCATCGGCAACGATTTCCCCCGTGGCATGCAGGTGGACTATGTGCTGGGGCGTTTCACCCCCGAGCAATACGAAGAGATGCCCCGAAGGCTGGAATTGGCCGGCGAGGCGGTCAAGAGCTTTTGCCTGGCGGGCATTGGCATCGCCATGAATCAATATAACAAGAGAGGAGAGAATGAGCGAAGCAAGGATTGATAAATGGATGTGGGCCGCCCGCATCTTCAAGACACGCTCCATCGCCGCCGAAGCCTGCAAGAAAGGCCGGGTCAACATCAACGGGACACAGGCCAAGGCCGCCCGCGCGGTGAAGCCAGGCGACGTGGTGCAGGTGCGCAAGCCTCCCGTTACTTATTCATTTAAGGTGTTGCAGGCCATCGAGAAGCGGGTGGGAGCCAAGCTGTTGCCGCAGGTGCTGGAAAACGTCACCTCCCCCGACCAGTATGAGCTGCTGGAGATGAGCCGGATCAGCGGGTTTGTGGGCCGCGCCAAAGGCACGGGGCGCCCTACCAAGAAAGACCGCCGCGAGCTTGAGGAGTTTACCGCTCCCGGACTGGAGGACGATTACGGCTTTGAATTTGATTTCGATGACGATGGCGAATGAGCTGCCAGGAAGGACTTTACTTAAAACTTGTGTGCCGATGAATCGGAAAATCATCAAATGGGGCTTTATCGGTTGCGGTGAAGCTACCAAGTACAAGAGCGGCCCCGCTTTCCAGAAGATTGAGGACTCGGAAGTGGTGGCCGTCATGACGCGCGATGCCGCCAAGGCCAAGGCTTATGCCAAGGAAAGGGGCATCGCCAAGTGGTATGACGATGCCCAGATCCTGATTGACGATGATGAGGTGAATGCCGTCTATATAGCCACGCCCCCGTCATCGCATGCCACCTATGCCATCATGGCCATGAAAGCCGGGAAGCCGGTGTACGTGGAAAAGCCCATGGCCGCGACCTACGATGAGTGCTGCCGCATGAACCGCATCTCGGCCGAAACGGGCGTGCCCTGCCTCGTGGCCTATTACCGCCGCTACCTGCCTTATTTCAAGAAAGTAAAGTCGCTCATCGGCGAGGGTGCCATAGGCAAGGCCATTAACGTTCAGGTGCGTTTTGCCCAGCCTCCCCGCAATCTCGACTACAACAAGGCGCAACTGCCCTGGCGCGTGCAGCCCGACATCGCGGGCGGCGGCTATTTCTATGACCTTGCCCCCCACCAGATCGACCTCCTTCAGGAGATGTTCGGTCTCATCCTCAAGGCCGGCGGCTACAAAAGCAACATAGGCGGCCTGTATGCCGCCGAAGACACCATCAGTGCCTGCTTCCAGTTTGAGAACGGGCTGGTAGGCAGCGGCTCATGGTGCTTCGTGGCCGATGATTCAGCCCGCGAAGACCGCATCGTGGTGATCGGCGACAAAGGCATGCTCAGCTTTTCCGTCTTCACCTACGATCCCATCGTCCTGCATACCGGGGTGGGCATCCGGGAAATCATAGTCGAAAATCCCCTGTACGTGCAGCAGCCGCTCATCCAGGCCGTGGTGGATCATTTGCTTGGCAAGTCAACCTGCACTTGCGACGGGCTGAGTGCCACGACCACCAACTGGGTGATGGATAAGATACTGGGGAAGCTGTAATGCGCGGGCAGGGATTACAAGCCACTAAGCAATAACCAATTATGTGAGAGCCCACTTTCTCGGACAACGGCATACGCATGCCGTTGCCAATGAGGTATATCTTTCGCCACGCGTGAAACACGTCCGTTTCCTTCGGGGCGTTACTTTTGTTCCAGCGGGTTCCAGCCTTGGGCTTTCAGCTCGAATTCCTGCCCGTCGCGCACGATGAGGGCGCAACCCAGCTCGGCTTTGGTAATGTGGCCGATGAGCGTTACGTCTTTCATCCCGGCAATGCGCTCGTGGTCGCCGGCGGACACGGTGAAGAGCAGTTCGTAGTCTTCGCCGCCGTTGAGGGCGCAGGTGATGGCATCCATGTTGAATTCTTCAGCCATGGCGGCGGTCTGGTAGTCGATGGGGATGCGCTCTTCGTAGATGCGGCAGCCCGTGTTGCTTTGCTTGCAGATGTGCATCAGTTCGGACGAGAGGCCGTCCGAGATGTCCATCATGGCGGTGGGCTGTATGCCGGCTTCGGCCAGCCGTTTGATGATGTCCCTGCGGGCTTCGGGCTTGAGCTGCCGCTCGAGCAGGTATTCCTTGCCGGCGAAGTCCGGCTGCGCCTCCCCGCCGCCCCCGCGCAGCACGGCTTTCTCGCGCTCCAGCAGCTGCAGTCCCATGTAGGCCGCGCCCAGATCGCCCGTGACGCAGATGAGGTCGGTCTCGCGTGCGCCGTTGCGGTAGACGGTTTTTCCGGGTGTTCCCTCGCCTATGCAGGTGATGCAGATGGACAGCCCCGTGAGCGACGGAGTGGTGTCGCCGCCCACGAGGTCAACGCCGTAGGCATCGCAGGCCAGGCGGATGCCGGCGTAGAAAGTTTCCAAGTCTTCTATGCAGAAACGCTTGGAGATGCCTAACGATACGGTGATTTGCCGGGGAATGCCGTTCATGGCGTAGATGTCCGAAAAGTTGACAACTGCCGACTTGTAGCCCAAGTGCTTGAGCGGTACGTAAGTGAGGTCGAAGTGGATGCCTTCCAGCAAAAGGTCGGTGGTGACCAGCACTTCCTTGCCCGCAGGGTAGGAGAGGACGGCGGCATCATCGCCCACGCCGTAGCGGGTGGAGGCATTGCGGAGAGGCATGTTTCCCGTCAGGTGGCGGATTAGGCCGAATTCGCCTAAGGTCGCGATAGAGGTACGCATAAGAGGAGAAAATGAGAATTGGGTATTAAAAGGGATAAGCCCGGCGCGGCAGGGCGGGACTTCTTATGGGATTTCATCCACCAACCGGCGTACCAGTTGGGCTAGCTCCTGCCCGGCGTTGCCGGCGGCGCGTTGCACGCTTTCGTGGGAAACTTCTGCCGAGGTGCCGGGCTTTGCCACGTTTAGGTTCGTGATGACGGAAATGCCGAACACCCTCATGCCGCAATGGCGAGCCACAATCACCTCGGGCACGGTGGACATGCCAACGGCATCCGCTCCCAAGAGGGCAAAGAGGCGGGACTCAGCGGGCGTTTCGTAGGCGGGGCCTTGCGTGCCTAAGTAGATGCCGTGGCGCACGTTGATGCCCAGCTCGCGGGCGATGCGGCTGGCGCAACGGATGAGCCGGCGGTCGTACGCCTCGCCCATGCCGGGGAAGCGGGGACCGGGAGGGACATTCTGGCCGCGCAGGGGATGCTCGGGGAAGAGGTTGATGTGGTCGGTGATAATCATCAGGTCGCCTTCGCGGAAACCGGGGTTCAGTCCGCCGCTGGCATTGGAAACGATGAGGGTCTTAACGCCCAGTTCGCGCATGACACGGACGGGGTAGGTGACTTGCTGCATCGTGTAGCCCTCGTAGTAATGGAAGCGCCCCTGCATGGCCAAAACGTCTTTGCTGCCCAGCTTGCCGATAAGGAGCGCGCCTTTGTGCCCTTCGACGGTGGAAACGGGGAAATGGGGAATGTCGCGATAGCCAATTTCCTGCCTGCCGGCCAGCTCGTCGCCCAAGCGTCCCAGGCCGGTGCCCAGTATGATGGCTGTTTCCGGCCGGCTGCCCATCCTACTCAGCAGGAAAGTTGCGGTCTCTTGGATTTGTTGTAACATAGTCTATGATAGTTTGATTAAAAAGCGTTTGTTGGCCTTGCAGGAATTTCACCTCAACGGGCAGGACATCCATCTCCCGTTTAAGTGCCGCAGGCAGGCCGGGATGGGCGATGAGGCGCACGGCGTCTTTTTCAGTGATGACAATGCGCTTGGATTTTCCATCCATCCGGTTAAAGGCAGTGCCGATGGTTAGTATGTCTTTCCGGGTAAATTCGTGGTGGTCGCCAAAGTCCAGCAGCGTGGCATGGGGCGTGCGCCTTTTCACTTCCTCCATCAACCGGGCAGGCGAGGCAATCCCGGCCACTACCAGGACGTGGTCATCGGCTTGCAGGGTGCCGCATCTGCTTTTCCCATGGGGAATGAACGGGCGCAGGTCGCCGTAGGCCAGTGTCGAGAAGTAAAGCTGTTGGCCAGGTTGCAGGCGCAGTTTGCTTGCGATGTCTCGGCAGGCCGCCGTGCCAAGGCCGCAGGGGCACTTGGTCACGATTACTATCTGTGCCCGTCGGGCTCCGCTTGCCGGTTCGCGCAGGCGTCCCATTGGCATAAGGTCGTCATCGCAAAACAGGCGGTGGTAGTCGGTGAGCAGCAAGTTTAGCCCTGCATGCACGTAGCGGTGCTGAAAGGCATCATCCAGCAGGATGACATCCACCGGCGGGGTGTCCATTCGCATCAGTCGTTCAATGCCCCGGCACCTGTTCTCGTGTACGGCTACTTGTACATCGGGAAACTTGCGTTTCATTTGGCAAGGCTCGTCGCCTATTTCGCGGGCGTTGCTTTGCAGGGTGGCCAATACATAGCCCCGGGTGTGCCGCTTATATCCCCTGCTCAAGGTGGCAACGCGGTAGCCTTTTGCCTGCAAAAGCCGAATAAGGTATTCGACGTGGGGCGTTTTGCCGGTGCCTCCCACGGCAATGTTGCCAATGTTGATTACGGGTATGCGAAAACTCTTCGATGGAAGTAGCCCCCTGTCGAAGAGTTTGTTTCGTATCCATACTCCCAGCCCATATAGCCGGGCTGCGAGGCGGAGAAGATATGCCGGCAAACCTTTTTCTTTTGTCATTGAACAGTCAGGCGGAAAGGAAGCCGTGCCTGAATGCGGTCACACTTGTCGATATTCTCTAACATGCTGAACGGCTTGTAAAGTTCGGCAGCTGTCCCGCTCAAGATGCGCGAGCGCAGGAAGCTGGCGGATACGGTATTGGCCAGCGTCTCGATAAACGATTTTTCCTTCGGGTAGGAGAGCACCGTGTAGCCGTCGTTTTCTATTCCGGCCTTGTCGATGGCAATCTCCAACGCTTTGTCCAGTCCGCCCAGTTCGTCTACCAGCCCCAGCTCTTTGGCCATGCTCCCGGTCCACACGCGCCCTTGTGCCATGCTGTCAAGGCTTGTCTTGTCAATGCCGCGCCCGTCGGAGCACCGGCTCAGGAAGAGTTCATATCCTTCGTTGATGTAACGTTGTATGAAACTTTTTTCGTCTTCGTTCATGGGGCGGAAGATGGAGCCGAAGTCAGAATAGGCATTGGTTTTCACCACGTCAAAGTCAAGCCCCAGCTTTTTAGTCAGTCCTTGCATGTTGGGAATCAAGCCGAAGATGCCGATAGAGCCGGTCAGTGTGGCAGGTTCGGCCACGATGGTGTCCGCATTGCAGGATATGTAGTAACCGCCTGACGCGGCATAGTCCCCCATTGATACGATGACAGGCTTTTCTTCCTTCAGCTGGCTGACGGCATGCCAGATTTGTTCGGAAGCATAGGCGCTTCCGCCCGGCGAGTTGACGCGGAGCACCACTGCCTTCACGTCGTCATTCTCTTTCAGCTGAAGCAGGTCGCTAATCATTTTTTCGCTGCTGATGACAGGTTCTTCTCCCGAGATCATGGGCGAGGAAGAGCTTTTCTCAACGATTTCCCCGGTTGCATAATACACGGCCACGATATTGCCGCTCTTATCTTTGGGAACGTTTCTCTTCACGTTAATCATGTCGTTCAGGCTCAGCATCTGGAGGTCATCCTCTTTATCAATGCCGGCGAGGCCTTTCAGATAGTCGCGCACAT
This sequence comes from uncultured Bacteroides sp., assembly GCA_964431195.1. Lineage (GTDB taxonomy): Bacteria > Bacteroidota > Bacteroidia > Bacteroidales > Bacteroidaceae > Bacteroides. Next base: position 14,535 of record CAYSIQ010000013.1, on the reverse strand, counting down.
CGTTTTGGTAAATCAGGGTGTCGGCCAGCCCGCATTCCACGGATTCCCCGCCGGGTTCAAGCATCAGCATGCGGCCGGCCAGTTCATTCAGTTTCCCGGCAGTGAGATTACGCGAAGCGGCTACGTCGGTTAAAATGTCTCCCCAGATGGAGCCGATGTAGGCATTAATCTGTTCGCGGTTGGCAGGGCTCATTTCGGTAGCTATGAAAGGCTCTACGGCAGACTTGTAGGTTCCTACCTTGAACACCTGCATTTCCACGCCGATTTTATCCAGCAGATTTTTGTAGAAGATAGGTACTGACGCCAGCCCGCGCCACGCTATGGTGCCTTTAGGGTTAAGCAGTACTTTGTCGGCCACGCTGGCTAAGTAGTAAGCGCCTTGGCCGTAGGTATCGCCATAGGCCACGATGAATTTCCCTGAAGCCTTGAAGTCTTCCAAAGCATCGCGGATGGCCTGAAGCGAGGCAAATCCTGCGCTCATGTTGTCGGCTTGCAGATAAATGCCTTTGATTTTCTCATTCTCTTTGGCTTTCTTGATGGATGCCAGCACGTCGTCCAGCCCGAAGTTGGCGTAATCCTCGCCTATCAGGAAGCCGAAAGGCGTTTCCTGGCTGCGTTCTTCAAGGGCGCCTTTCAGCTTGAGCGCCATCACAGAGTTGTCGGAAACGCGCGTTTCGGTATCGGAAGAGAAGGCTATGCCAAACAATGCAACGATGCTGAGGAACACCAGAAGCACGCATGATACGATGATGCCTACTATGGTAGCCAACGTGAATTTCAGGAAGTCTTTCATAATTGTTTTGTCCTTTTAATAATGAAGTCGAATGGTTCGTTTTGCAAATTTACGGAAAAGCTCCGGAATAGATGGCATACGATTCGGTAATTTTTCACCGAAAGGATTGGCGGAAGTCCCCGACTAGGCGTGATCCCGGGGTAAGAAAGTTTTAATTCTAATGTGAGCTTGATATGATTCCCGCTTTATCATTTCGGGGCTTTTCGCCTGCGAGTTGTCGCCTGCCGCACCGTGTTCTTTCCATGCACGCACGGAACGCGGGCGGTGCAGTACGGCGGAAGCTCCGCACGTGCATGCGCCGGACGCGGCGCAAGCGTCTTCCGCATGGCATCCTTTATGGCGGTTTTTATTTCAGGCTCACGAGTTATTGTTGCCCTGGGGCGCTTTAGGCTTTTGCGGGAAAGGCGGAATAGGGATATGGGCGTAAAAAAAGAGCAAGCCCTCGTTCCTGCAAAGGGGAAAGAGCATGGCCTGCCTTGTGACGGGCTTGCGGAATGGATTTGTTGCGTGAGTCCGGGATAAGAAAGTTAAAGAAAGGACGGGCAGTCACGAGCATATTGAATTTATCTCCTCCAGTTCCTCGGCAGAGAAGCTTGTATTTTCAATCGCTTTCAAGTTATCTGCCAGTTGCGCGACGGAACTTGCCCCGATGAGGACGCTTGCCACCATGTCGTCTTTCAGCAACCACGCGAGGGACATCTCGGCTAAGGTTTGCCCGCGTGCGCGAGCCACTTCATTGAGGGCTTTGATTTTCCGCAGCATTTCTCCTGTCAGCGCTTCCCTCTTTAAGAATGTGCCCTTTGCCATGCGCGAATCTTCGGGGATGCCGTTCAGGTAGCGGTTGGTCAGCAGGCCTTGCGCCAGCGGGGAGAAAGCGATGAAGCCTGTCCCGTTTTCTTTGGCTTGTTGCAGGATGCCCTCTTCTTCCGGCGCGCGGTTGAAAAGGTTGTATCTGCCTTGATAGAGGAGGCAGTGCACATCCCGTTCTTCCAAGTATTTATAGGCAAACCCGGCCGCTTCTTCCGGATATTTGGAAATGCCTGCGTAAAGTGCTTTGCCTTGCCTTACGATATCCACCAGCGTTTGCAGGGTCTCTTCAAGCGGAGTATCCGGGTCATAGCGGTGGGAGTAGAAGATGTCCACGTAATCCAAGTTCATCCGCTTCAGGCTTTGGTCGAGGCTGCTTGCCAAGTGCTTGCGGGAGCCCCATTCTCCGTAAGGGCCGGGCCACATGTCGTGCCCCGCTTTGGTGGAGATGAACAGCTCGTCCCGATAGGGCATAAAGGATTTCTTCATAATCATTCCGAAGGTCTCTTCGGCGGAACCGTAGGAAGGGCCGTAATTGTTGGCAAGGTCGAAATGCGTAATCCCATGGTCAAAGGCATAGTGCGCCATCGCCTGGGAATTGGCAAATGTGTTTACATCGCCGAAATTGTGCCACAATCCGAGCGATATTTCCGGCAGCAGGATGCCGCTTTGCCCGCAACGGCGGAATTTCATGCCGTTGCCATAGCGTCCGGGCGCTGGGGAGTAAATGGGGCTTGTCATGATGTTTGGTTACCCTGGAAAAGGGATGGTTTAGTTAATGATGTCAGTACTATTCTCGTTCTCCTTTAGGAATACGGGCTATCCCATTGTTACCTCTACCGTATGTGTACCCGGCAGATGCTTCACTACGTTGCCCTCTATGGGCAGGCCGTCCACCGTGACGGATCTGATGCCTTTGCACACGCCATCGGGGTTCTTTACCGTAATCCGGTATTCGGAATTACGGAACTTGCGCTTTACGCTGAAGCCTTTCCACTCTGCCGGGATGCAGGGGTCGATTGTCAGGCCGTCATAAGCCGGCCTGATGCCGAGTATGAATTGCGTGACGGCATACCACATCCATGCGGCCGTTCCCGTCAGCCAGCTGTTCTTCCCTTCGCCGGGTTTGGCCGCGTCTTTGCCTGCCAGCATCTGGCAGTATACGTAAGGCTCCACTTTATGCAGGGCGCTATGGCTTTCGGTGTACGACGGGCATATTTTGCGGAAATACTCCCACGCGCGGTCGCCCCTGCCCAATACGGTTTCACCGATGATGACCCACGGGTTGTTGTGGCAGAAGATGCCCGCGTTTTCTTTGTAACCGGCCGGATAGGTGGAGATTTCCCCGTATTCTACGACATACCGGGTGAAAGGCGGATTGTTGAGCACGATGCCGTGTTCGCAGTCCAAGTGCTCTTTCACGGAACTCAAGGCTTTTTCCACCATTCCCTCTTCCAGCCCGATACCCGCCATGGCGCACCAGCCTTGCGGTTCGATGAAGATTTGTCCCTCCTTGTTTTCTTTGGAACCTACTTTGTGGCCGAAGTAGTCGTAGGCGCGCAGGTACCAGTCGCCGTCCCAACCGTGTTCCTTTACGGCTTCCACCATATTGTCTATGCAAGTTTGGGCTCTGGCAGCTTCTTCGCCTTTGCCCAGATGGCGGCACAGTTCCACATAGTCGCGCCCGCACACTACGAACAGGCCGGCAATCATCAGCGATTCCGCTTGGCTGCCTTCCGTCCGATTTTCCGTGGTTTGAAATGATTCATCCGGATTTTGGGAGAAGCAGTTCAGATTCAGGCAGTCGTTCCAATCGGCGCGTCCGATGAGGGGCAGCCCGTGAGGGCCGAGGTTTTCGATGACGTGGTTGAAAGAAACGCGCAAGTGTTCGAGCAAGGGCACTTCCGTGCCTTCTTTATTGTCGAAAGGGACGGGCTCGTTCAGAATGCTGAAGTCTCCTGTCTCCTTGATGTAGGCCGTCGTGCCGAAGATAAGCCACAGGGGATCATCGTTGAAACCGCTGCCGATATCGTTATTGCCGCGTTTGGTCAACGGTTGATATTGATGGTAGCATCCTCCATCGGGGAATTGCGTGGAGGCAATGTCGATGATTCGTTCGCGGGCGCGTTCAGGTATCTGATGCACAAAGCCCACGAGGTCTTGGTTGGAGTCGCGGAAACCCATCCCGCGGCCGATGCCGCTTTCGAAGAATGAGGCGGAACGGGACATGTTGAAAGTGATCATGCACTGGTATTGGTTCCAGATGTTCACCATCCGATCCAGCTTCTCTTCACCAGTCTTCACTACAAAGATGTCCAGCAGGCGGTTCCAATAGGCTTTCAACTCGGCAAAGGCGGCATCCACTTTGGCAGTGGAGTCGAAAGCCGAGATCATCGCTTTGGCTTTAGCTTTGTTGACGACGGGCGAGGAAGCCACCGACTGTTGCAGTTTTCTATTGTCCGTTGTTTCGAACTTCTCCTCCTGCTTGTTTTCCACATAACCCAGCAGGAAGATGAGGCTGCGGCTTTCACCGGGTTGCAGTTCTATCTCTATATAATGTGAGGCGATGGGGCTCCAACCGTGTGCGATGCTGTTGCCCGGCTTGCCTTCGGTTACCCGTTCAGGGGCGGCAAATTCATTGTAGAGGCCTACGAACGTTTCACGGTCTGTGTCGAAACCGTTTATGGGCGCGTTGACACTGTAAAAAGCATAGTGGTTGCGGCGTTCCTTGTATTCCGTCTTGTGGTAAATGACGGAGCCATCCACTTCCACTTCTCCCGTGGAGAAGTTGCGTTGGAAGTTTTCCATGTCCGTAGCGGCATTCCACAGGCACCATTCGGCGAAGGAGAACAGTTTGAGCTTCTTCGCTTTTGGGGAAATGTTCCGCAGGGTCAGTTCCTGTATCTCTCCCTGGGTATCCAGCGGGACGAAGAAGAGCAGACTGGCTTCGATGCCGTTCTTGATCCCGGTGATGCGGGTATAGCTCATTCCGTGGCGGCACTCGTAGCTGTCGAGCGCGGCCTTACAGGGTTTCCAAGTCGGTGACCATACACAATTGCTTTCGTTGATGTAGAAATAACGCCCTCCATTGTCCATCGGCACATTGTTGTAACGGTAGCGGGTGATACGGCGGAACTTGGCATCCTTGTAGAAAGAATAGCCTCCGCCTGTATTGGAGATGAGCGAGAAGAAGTCCTCATTGCCCAAGTAGTTGATCCAAGGCCAAGGAGTTTTGGGGTCGGTAATGACGTATTCGCGTTTTTCGTCATCGAAATGCCCGAATTTTTTATCTTGCATGTCGTCCTTTTGTTTTTAATTTGCAATTGCGTTATCCGGCATTCCCGGAAGCGCGTTCCAAATTTAAGGACTTTTCTCCTATCGTCCTTGTTTGCCCGCGTTTTTTCTTTCCGGGAGCATGAAGTACAGGAAAAAGATACGAAAGTACAATTGCGCGGCTTGTTTTCGCCCTATCTTTGCAAGCGCGTTATATAAGATTAGCCGGTATGAAACACTTGTTTGCCATTCTCTCCTTTTTAGGAGTTTCTTTTTTTCTTTCCGCCCAATCCGTCCGCGAACGTGTTTTGTTGGATGACGGCTGGCAGTTTGCTTTTGGCAACGCTTCCTCGCCTGAGAAGGATTTCGGTTGCGGGACGGAGTACTTTAACTACTTGGCCAAGGCAGCCTCCATCCACAACGAAGGGCCTTATTCTCCAGAGTTCAAGCCGGAGAAGTGGGGCGTGGAGTGGAAGACGGTCAATCTTCCGCACGACTGGGTGGTCGACTTGCCTTATTCCCCGGAGGCCAGCCACAGCCACGGCTACAAGGCCGTCGGCTATAAATACCCGGAGACTTCGGTAGGATGGTACCGGAAGGCGATAACTGTCCCGCGGGAGGATCTCGGCAAGCGCCTGTATCTTCAGTTCGATGGCATTTTCCGCGATGCCCGCGTTTGGATAAACGGTTTCTACATAGGGCACGAGCCGAGCGGCTACGCCACCCAAGTGTACGACGTTACGGAGTATGTGGACTACGGATCGGAGAACCTGATAACCGTCCGTGCGGATGCCACGCTTGAAGAGGGGTGGTTTTACGAGGGCGCGGGCATTTACCGTCACGTATGGCTTGAGAAGACGGCTCCGTTGCATGTGGAGCCGTTCGGCATGTTCGTTTCTTCACGTTTGGAGGAGCCTTTTGACGAGGCGTTGCTAGTGACGGAAATCCGTTTGAAGAATTCGGGGAGCGAGCCTGCCCGCGCCGACGTGTCTTGCCGGCTGATCGATGCCGGCGGTTCGGTTCGGGCAGAGGGCGAGGCAGGCGAGCCGGTTGAGCTGCTTCCCCAAGAGTCGCGCGTCGTGAGCGTATATGCCAAAGTCGTGAATCCGCGTCTTTGGAGCACGCGCGATCCTTACCTTTATAAGATGGAGGCGGTCGTTTGGCAGGACGGCAGGCAGACGGATGCCGTGGCCGCGCCGGTCGGCATCCGCCACATCCGTTTCGATGCCGACGAAGGCTTTTTCCTGAACGGTCAGCCCTTGAAGTTGAAAGGGGTGAACATGCACCAAGACCATGCCGGGGTAGGCGCGGGCATTCCAGACGCGTTGCAAGCGTACCGTTTGAAGGAGCTGAAGAAGTTCGGCTGCAACGCCTACCGTTCTTCCCATAACCCGATGTCTCCCGGGATGCTCGACGCGTGCGACAGCCTGGGCGTGCTTGTGATAGAAGAGACCCGCCTGGCGGGCGTCAGCGAGGAGCATGTCCGCTTGCTGAAGCGCATGATAGACCGCGACCGCAACCATCCGTGCATCATTCTTTGGGGCATAGGCAACGAAGAGTGGGGAATCGAGTGGAAGGAGAGCGGCACGCGCATCGCCGCCACGATGCGCGACTATTGCCACCTCTTCGACCCCACGCGCCCCATGACCGTCGCCTCGAGCGGCGGCCCTGCCGTTTTAGTCCCTGCGGACGTGGCCGGTTACAACTATATCCTTCAGAACCCCGTGGAGCAGCACCGCAAGGATTATCCCGGCCGCCGCGCGCTCGGCACGGAGGAGACTTCGGGCTGCGGCACGCGCGGCGTTTACTTCGACGACCCCGGCAAAGGGCGCATGGCGGCTCTTAACCGCAAGCCTAACGGGCCGGACAGCCTCCTGAACTGCATCGAGCGCGGCTGGAAGTTCTATGCCGGGCGCCCCTACCTGGCAGGCCTTTTCTATTGGACGGGCTTTGACTACCGCGGCGAGCCCAACCCCATGAAGTTCCCGGCTACCGGGTCGCAGTTCGGCGTCCTGGACTATTGCGGCTTCCCGAAAGACGAGGCCTGGTATCTGAAATCCTGGTGGACGGACGAGCCGGTGCTTCACGTCCTTCCCCACTGGAACTTGCAAGGGCACGAGGGCGACAGCGTCGACATCTGGGTGTACAGCAACTGCGACGAGGTGGAGCTGTCCGTGAACGGCAAGGGGCTGGGGCGCAAGCCGATGCCGCAGGGCGGCCACCTCTCCTGGAGAGCCGTTTACCAGCCCGGCTCGGTGGAGGCCGTAGGCTACAAGGGCGGCAAGAAGCTGTTGTCGCGGACGGTGGAAACCGCCGGCGACCCCGCCTCCATCTCCCTCGCGGCGGATCGCCCCGCCATCCGGGCGGACAACCGGGACGTGGCCGTGTGCAACATCGAGCTGCGGGACGGGGAGGGGCGTTTTGTCCCCACCGCCTGCAACGCCCTGACGGTAACCGTCTCCGGCCCGGCGCGCATCCTCGGGGTGGGAAACGGCGACCCCGCTTACTCGGCCCCGGAGCGCCCGCCCGAGGCCGAAGCCCGCGCTTGCAGGGTAAACGCGTTCAACGGGCTCGCCCAAGTCCTGCTGCAAAGCGCCGGCGGGGCGGGGGAGGCCGTTCTGACGGTCTCTTCGGAAAACCTCCGGGAAGCGTCGCTGACCCTGCGGCTGAGGGAGTGACGGGCGGGGCATGCCCCGCCATTCCGCCCGAAGCCTTGCCGGACGGCTTCAGGAGCCTTTGCGGGTGCTCGCGCCGAGGCAGCCGCCTCGGCATCCTCTTGGTAGCTACCTTGGCGTCCTCTTGGTAGCTACCTCGGTGTCCTCTTGGTAGCTACCTCGGCATTCTCTTGGCAAGCCGGCGCGTCGCCGGAGGTTTCGCGCGGAAGCCGTCGCCTTAATTTTCGCGGAGGCGCGGCGGCTGTTGGCGGGACCGGGAAGAATGGCTATCTTTGCGGCATGATACTGTTTTAACCGACTTAACCGACGCCCATGGAAAACCAGAACAACATTATGAGGGAAATAACCCCCTTGTCGGAACTTGACTGCTTCTACATCGCCGACCGCCGCAAGAAGGAGTTCACCTACCCCATCCACTGCCATGCGGAATACGAGCTGAACTTCACGGAGCATGCGTCCGGCGTCCGCCGCGTGGTGGGCGATTCCGCCGAGGTCATCGGCGACTACGACCTGGTGCTGATAACGGGCCGGGATCTGGAGCATGCATGGGAGCAGCATGAATGCGCCTCCGGGGACATCCGGGAAATAACCATCCAGTTCTCCCCCGACTTGTTTTTCGGGAGCCTCGTCAACAAGAACCAGTTCGGCAGCATCCGCCGCATGCTGGAGCGCGCGCGGTGCGGGCTGTGCTTCCCCATGCAGGCCATCATGAAAGTTTACAACTGGCTGGACAAGCTGGCCTCCGAGGAGCAGGGCTTTTACGCGGTGATGGATTTCCTCCGCATCCTTTACGAGCTTTCCAAGTACGACGACGCCCGATCCCTGTCCAGCTCCTCGTTTGCCAAGATAGAGACCTCCTCGGAAAGCCGCCGGGTGCAGAAGGTGCAGAGGTACATCGCCGCCCACTACCGGGAGGACATCCGGCTGGCCTCGCTGGCAGGCATGGTGGGCATGACCCCGGTCTCTTTCAGCCGCTTTTTCCGCCTGCGCACCGGCAAGACGCTCTCCGGCTACATCATTGACATCCGCCTGGGCTTCGCCACGCGCCTGCTGGTAGACTCCGCGCGGACCGTCGCCGAGGTCTGCTACGACTGCGGCTTCAACAACCTGTCCAACTTCAACCGCATGTTCAAGCGGAAAAAAGGATGCTCGCCGAAGGAGTTCCGCGAGAGCTACCGGAAAAAGAAGCTGGTGATATGATAAAAAAGTATCGGTTTAATTCGCCGGGAGGGCTTATTTTTGCATTCGGAAGATCACCAATACTGTTAAATGTCATGAAAAAAGTTTTTTCCTTGTTCTTAGGTCTGCTGTGCGCATGCGCGGCCATGGCGCAGGTGCGCGGCGATGAAATCCGCGTGGTCGTTTCGCCCGACCGCGGCGATTGGGTGTACCGCCCGGGTGAAAAGTGCACGTTCACCGTCCGGGTGGTGAAGGCGCAGAACCTCTTGCCCGGCGTGGCGGTTGACTATGAGCTGGGTCCCGAAATGTACCCGACGGAAGTGAAGGAAGGGGTCGTACTGGAAGACGGCACCTTGAAGCTGCAAGGCACGATGGAAACTGCCGGCTTCCTGCGTTGCAAGGTCAAGGCGCATGCAGGCGGCCGGACTTACGAAGGGCTGGCCACGTCGGCTTACGCCCCCGAGCAGTTGCGGCCTGTGACGAAGTCCCCCGCCGATTTCCGGGATTATTGGGCGAAAACGTTGGAAGAGGCTCGTAAGGCTCCGTTGAATCCTGTCATGGCCTTGCTGCCCGGGCGTTGCACGGAAACGGACAACGTGTACGAAGTCAGCTTCCAGACAAAAGCGGGGGCAGGGCGTTTCTACGGCATACTCAGCATTCCCAAGAAAGAAGGCAAGTATCCGGCCTTGCTGCGCGTGCCCGGCGCGGGCGTCCGCCCTTATACGGGGGATACCTATACGGCTCCGGGGAAAGCAATCACATTGGAAGTCGGGATCCACGGCATCCCCGTTACGATGGAACAGTCCGTATATGACGCGTTGGCAAGCGGGGCGCTGAACAACTACTGGACTTTCGGCCGGGACAACCGGGACGCTTCTTATTATAACCGGGTGATTGTGGGCGTGTTGCGCGCTGTGGATCTGATCTGCTCGCTGCCGCAGTACAACGGGAAGGCATTGGGGGTTACAGGCTCCAGCCAAGGCGGCGCCTTGTCCGTGATTGCGGCGGCTCTCGATCCGCGCGTGACTTTCTTGGCGGCTGTCCATCCCGCTTTGTGCGACCACGAAGCATTCTTCGAGAAACGCGCCTGCGGCTGGCCGCATTATTTCTATTATTATGGCGCTCCCAATGAGAAAGAGCTTGAAACGGCACGCTATTACGATACGGCGAACTTCGCCCGGCTGCTGAACGTGCCCGGCTGGTTCAGCTGGGGATATAACGATGAGGTTTGCCCGCCCACCTCCATGTATGCGGCCTATAATGTGGTTTCTTCCTCGAAAGAGCTGCATCCTTATTTGGAAACCGGGCACTATTGGTACCAAGAGCAGTGGGATGAATGGCTGGACTGGATACGGGAACAGTTGGGGGTGGAATGAACGGGGATTCGCTCGCCGCGCATTATCCGGCCATAATCAATAATGCATTCCCTTAAAAAAATTGATGATATGAAGAATCCATTTTTCTGGCTGGCCGCGCTATTGTGCCTTTGGGGGGCATGCAGCTCTCCCGAGAAGCCTGCGGGACATTCGTTTATCGAGGTGAATGCCAACGGGCAGTTCATCCGCAACGGAGCGCCTTATTATTTTGTGGGAGCCAATTTCTGGTACGGCGCCATTCTGGGCTCCGAAGGCGAAGGCGGCAACCGTGAACGGTTGCGCAAGGAACTCGACTTCCTGAAAAGCATTGGCATCAACAACCTTCGTGTACTGGTGGGCACTGACGGCGAAAATGGGATAAAGACGCGGGTCGGGCCTTCTTTGCAAGTGGCACCGGGAGCCTATAACGATACAATTCTGGACGGATTGGATTATTTTATGAATGAACTGCGTAAACGCGATATGACAGCAGTCCTCTACCTGAACAATTCTTGGGAATGGAGCGGCGGCTATTCCGTTTACCTGCAATGGGCGGGGCACGGCGATGCCGTAGTGCCTGCCATAGACGGGTGGCCCGCATATATGGAGTATGTCAAGCAGTTCCCCCAATCGGACAGCGCGAAAGCTTTGTTTGCCAAGCATGTCAACCATATCGTTTCGCGGACAAACCGGTATAATCAGGTAAAATATGCGGACGACCCCACCCTTATGTCTTGGCAGATCTGCAACGAGCCTCGCGCTTTCTCCGACGAGAACAAGGAGCCCTTTGCCCGTTGGATGGCCGATGTGGCGGCGCAAATCAAGTCGCTTGACCCGAACCACATGGTGTCTTCCGGCAGCGAGGGCTCGTGGGGATGCGAGAACGACATGGCTCTTTTCGAGAAGATACATGCCGACCCTAACATAGATTATCTGACCATCCACATCTGGCCCTATAACTGGGACTGGATAAAAGCGGACAGCGTGGCGGAACTTCTCCCGCAAGCCAAGGAGAATACCCGGAAGTACATAGACGACCACTTGGCCGTCGCCCGGAAATACCATAAGCCGATTGTGCTCGAAGAGTTCGGCTTCCCGCGCGACGGCTTCAGCTTCTCCAAGGAAACGCCGGCCACTGCCCGCGACGAATATTACCGTTATGTCTTCGGCCTCATCCGCCGGGACCGCGAGAACGGCGGGCTCTTTGCCGGATGCAACTTCTGGGCATGGGGCGGTTTCGCCGCGCAACCCCCCGGCCATGTGTTTTGGGAAAAGGGAGACGACTATACCGGCGACCCGGCGCAAGAGCAGCAAGGACTGAATTCGGTCTTTGCCACAGACAGCACGATTGAAATAATCAAGGCGGAGAGCCGAAAACTGCAATAAGAGAACGTATGGCTGCAAAGATGAAAAATAGTTGGAAAATAATGGGGGCGGTTTGTTGCCTTTGCATGGCCCTCGGCTGTGGTGCAAACCCGCAGAAGAGCGAAACCGCGAAAGGCACGCTGCCGGCATTGGTGGTAAAGGGCACGCAACTGATGGATGCCGAAGGCGACACGGTCAGGTTGGAAGGGGTCAGCTACGGTTGGCATCAGCTTTGGCCCCGTTTCTACAATGCCTCTTCGGTGGCCTGCCTCGCCAATGAATGGGGAGCGAAAGTGCTGCGGGCCTCTATGGGAGTGGATTTGGACAGCGCATGCTATGTAAGCAAGCCTGAGTTTGGCATTGAGTGCGTGACGAAGGTGGCCGATGCGGCCATTGAGAACGGCGTTTACATCATCATCGATTGGCATAGCCACCACCTGCGCCTGGAAGAGGCGAAAGAGTTCTTCACCCGGATGGCTACCCGCTACAAAGGAGTCGCGAATGTTATCTATGAGATTTTCAACGAACCGGTGGAAGACAGTTGGGAACAGGTGAAAGCATACTCCGTGGAGGTCATCAAGGCCATCCGCGCCATAGAGCCGGAGGCCGTTATCCTTGTCGGCTGCCCGCATTGGGACCAGGACATTCACTTGGCGGCGGACGACCCGATTACCGGATATGGCAATATCATGTACACGCTTCACTTCTATGCCGCCACTCACGGGCAGTGGCTGCGCGACCGCGCCGGCTACGCGCTGGGCAAAGGCTTGCCGATCTTCGTTTCCGAGTGCGCCGGCATGGAGGCCAGCGGGGACGGCCCTATCAATCGGGAAGAGTGGGGGATCTGGCTGGATTGGATGCGGCGGCATTCTGTCAGCTGGGCGGCATGGTCTTTGTCAGACAAAGACGAGACTTGTTCCATGCTCTATCCGTCGGCCTCTTCCGGGGGGGACTGGAAAGATGCAGACCTGAAAGAGTGGGGGAGAATAGTCCGTGGCGAACTGAAGAAATAGCCCTACGCGGATTCGGGATAAGAAAGCCTTAACTTTAATGTGGCCCCGGCACGTTACGCATTTCTCATTCGGGAGCTTTTTGCCTGCAAATGATGGCCTGCCGCAGGGGGCTTCCTCCATGCGCGCACGGAGCGCGGGCGGTGCGGCACGGCGGAAACGCCGTGCGTGCATGGAGGGAACGCGGCATAGGCGTCTTCCTTGTGGCGCTCTTTACGGCGTTTCCTTATCCCGGGCCACATAGCCTTTCCGGAAATGGATGTCAAGTGAATACCGCTATTTGATAAAATAGTATTATCGCGGTCAACGGCAAAAGCTTATTTTTGCCGTGTTTAATTGGATTTATACATAATTACAATAATGTCCAACTTCTAATAAAAATGAAAAATGCCTATGAGAACGGTGTGATATGTATGCAGCTTTTAGAATACGGTTTGTCTGATTTTCCTCTATGAGGAAGCGTAACCTTGTAGTAAAACGGCAACTGCCGGCCGGCAGTGCCAAATTATTAATAATCAAAGAAAAATCCAAGTATGAATTTGAGTTTCAGAAGAATTTTGCTGCTTGCGGGAATATGTTCGGTTGCCAGTATGGCTTATACCCCGCAACTTTTCGCGGCATCGTCCGATGCTGCCATGGTGGCGCAGCAAACAAAAAAAATCACGGGTACCGTTACAGATGCCATGGGGCCTGTCATCGGCGCCAACGTATTGGAAAAGGGCACTACGAATGGTGTGATTACCGACATGGACGGCAATTTTGCTTTGAATGTGACCCCGGGAGCTACCATTGTAGTCTCGTTTATAGGCTATGTCAGCCAGGAAATAAAGATAACGAACCAGACGACAGTGAACGTCACGTTGAAGGAAGACTCTGAAGTGCTGGACGAAGTCGTCGTGGTGGGTTACGGTACGATGAAGAAAAGCGACCTTTCCGGCGCGTCCGTTTCCATGGGTGAAGACAAGATCAAGGGGTCTATCATTACCAACCTTGACCAGTCTTTCCAGGGGCGTGTCGCCGGCGTGACGGCAGTCAGCACTTCCGGCGCCCCGGGCTCTTCCTCCTCTATCCGCGTGCGCGGCCAGGCTACTATCAATGCCAATGCAGAGCCGTTGTATGTGATTGACGGCGTGATCGTGCAGAGCCAGGGGCAAAGCGGCGCTTCTTATGGCTTGGGCGATGCGCTGGGCAATGGCTCGGTTTCCACCATCTCCCCGCTTTCTACTATCAACCCTGCGGATATCGTCAGCATGGAAGTCTTGAAAGATGCCTCGGCGACGGCCATTTATGGCGCGCAAGGCTCCAATGGCGTGGTTCTGATCACGACCAAGCGCGGCAAGGCCGGCGAAGCGAAGTTCACTTATGACGGCATGCTTGCCATTCAACGCCAGACAAAGCGCTTGGATATGATGAACTTGCGTGAGTACGCCATGTATTACAATGATTTGGCGAACATGGGCGAAATTTCCGACCCAAGCAACTATTACGCTGATCCCTCTTTGCTAGGGACAGGTACAAACTGGCAGGATGCCATCTTCCAGACTGCCCTGCAACATCAGCACCAGATCTCGGCGCAGGGCGGCACAGAGCAGATACAATATTACGTGTCTGCCTCATACATGGATCAAGACGGTACCATCATCGGTTCCAACTTTAACCGTTACAGCTTCCGTGCCAATCTGGATGCCCAACTGAAGAAGTGGCTCAAACTGGGCTTGAGCGCCACTTATACGGCCACGGCAGATGACCTGAAACTGGCGGACAGCGATGAAGGCTTGATTAACTACTCGTTGACGACTCTTCCGGATATACCTATTTATAATGTAGATGGCAGCTATGCTACCGTTGTCCGCGAAGGCTACACGAACCCCAATCCGATCGCCCTTGCCATGATGGATGATATCCTGCTGGACCGCAAGAAGCTGACGGGTAATATCTTCTTTGAGGTTACTCCCATCAAGAACCTGGTGTGGCATGCCGAGCTAGGCTACGATATCAGTTCAAGCAAAGGCGACCGCTATAAGCCGATGGTTGATTTGGGCGGATGGGTGCGTTCAAGCAACGAAAGCAACATCCAG
>CAYSIQ010000012.1:17484-31730 GCA_964431195.1 uncultured Bacteroides sp. | reverse complement strand
GCATGAAAAGCTCCCCTGCCGTGCTTCCGTTCCAAGGCAGGGAGTGTCATGCACGGTCGAAAGCCAGCGGGAGGCTTCCCAAGGCAGCTCTCATTGCCGTTGCAAACGAACTCGTCAGGCAAGCCTTTGCCGTAATCAGATCGGATTTCCCTTATGCGGATGGCTTGTCCCTGCCCTTACTTAATATTCGGCTCTTCCAAGCCGTATCCCTTGCGTTTATCCTCCATTTTCAGGAGGAAGCCCAGCAACAGCGCCATGGCGCCCAAGGTAGAGAATACCAGCATGGGAGCCGTGTAATCGTACTCCAACGGGTTGGCAACCCCCGGATTGGACGATTGCAATACACGGCCGATGATTATCGGGAATGAATAAAGGCCGATGTTCTGGATCCAGAAAATGATGGCATAGGCCGATCCCAACAGGCGGCTGTCGACCAGCTTAGGCACAGAAGGCCACAAGGCGGCGGGTACCAGCGAGAATGAAATGCCCAACAGGATGATGGCGGCAAAGGCAATAACCACCGACCGGGTGGCGGGAAGCGCCAAGGCAAAAGTAAGGTGGCAAACAATCATCAGAATGGCGCCCCACATCAGCATGCTGGCTCCCTTGCCTCTACGGTCAAGGAAATTGCCCAGCAGCGGCGTAACGGCCGCAGCGCCCAAGGGGAAAACCGCAAACACAAAGCCTGCCTGCTCGGCCGTATAATTCAGGTTACATTGAAGCATGTTTACCGCGTATTTCTGGAAAGGGAAAATGGCTGAATAGTAAACCACGCAAAGCAAGGCTACCAGCCAAAAGACTTTAGAGGCAAATATCAGGCGGAGGTCGCTTACCTTGAACGGATCGTCTTTTTCCTCATCGTTCTCGCCGAGCTGCTTCTCCAGCTTCTTATCCATAAACGAGTAGGCGATAAAAGCCATCAGGCCGATCATCAGCAGCAGCACGGCAAAAGCGACCGGGCGCGAAACGTCCACCGAATGCATGGAAGCGACCACCGGCGCTAATGGCATGACCACAGCCACTCCAATGCGTGCAATGGCCATTTCCACTCCCATAGCCAAGGCCATCTCCTTTCCCTTGAACCACTTCACTATGCCACGGGACACGGTAATGCCCGCCATCTCCGCGCCGCACCCAAAGCACATGAACCCGATGGCAGACATTTTGGCAGAAGCAGGCATCCCGTCGAAGAAAGGAGTCACATTCCACCAGCTGTCAGGCAGGTTGAGCCAAGAACTCATGAACGCCTCCATGCCGCTGCCGGCAAAAGCGTCAGACACCGCATACCAGTTGACAGAAGCGCCGGCAAGCATCACCGTTCCCGAAAGGATGGCCGTGAAGCGCACGCCCATCTTGTCAAGGATAATGCCGGCAATGATAAGAAAGAACACAAACACGTTCAAGAACGTTTCCGAACCGGCATAACGCCCGTAGGCGGCAGGCGTCCACCCGCGCTGCGTCTGCAACAGCTCTTGCAGGGGAGACAGAATGTCCATAAAGATGTAGCCGAAGAACATGGCCGAGGCTAGCAATATCAATGCTGTCCAGCGCGCACCTTTAGAATCGCGCATCGTCTGATGAATTTTATCTGAAGTCATATCCATATAAAAAGATTGTTGTTTCTTGCATCACTCCCAAAAACATAAGCGGAACTGCACAATCCCTTACGAATGTTGTGCAACCCCGCTTTCCATTGCATAACCAAAATGCCATCCTCAAGGCTTTACAGCGAATCCGGTGCGGCAGGCAATTCAACGTCCGGAGCAGAAGTCCCTGCGGGCAAGTTATACGGGTTGGTGCTTTCTTCTTGCCGGGCTTGTTCCATAATGGCGTTTTTTTCTGTCGCCGACGGGATGCTATGGGCAGCCAACACGCTGAGCACTACCATCACGGCGGCCAGTGTCCAAGTCGTCTTCTCAAGGAAATCAGTCGTTTTACGGACGCCCATAATCGCGTTCGAAGAAGAAAAGCCGGATGCCAAGCCCCCGCCTTTAGAGTTTTGGATCAATACGATAAAGCACATCAATACTGATGCGATTACCATTACGATAACTAAGAATAAATAAAGCATTTCCGTTATTTTGATTTAGCGTTAATAATCAATTTCTCCAAAAACCTGATTTGGTCTGCAAAGTAAACGTTTTTTCTCGGATAATTCAAACTTAATTTTTTAATTATTTCAAGAGCTTTCTCATATCGGTGCTGCTTGATGTAGATTTTAGCCAAGGTTTCGGTAAAGCAGCTATCATCCAAGTCATCGGCTGATGGAATGCCGCTTCCCTCTTCTTCCGCCTGTTCGGAATCAGAAGCAACGGACGTTGCAAGACTTTCTACAGGGCGGGAGCACTGTCCCTCCTGTGATGCAGGTTTCACGGGGGAAGTTCCAGCCTCTTCACTTTGCATGATGAAATCATCTATCAACGACTGCCCGCGGAGTTTGGGCCCGTCGGGAAGCTCTTCCTGGGTTCCCGTTGTTTCCTCTTCTTTCAACAAATAAGCCGTATAGTCCATGGAATAATCCAAACCTGCCGGCTGCGGCTGTTGCTCGTCGGGATAGATGGAAAGGAAAGAGTTAATTAGGAATAAAGTCCTATCCACTGCCGGCTCCTCTTCCATGGCGGCTGCCGGCTGTCGCGCTATCGGCGAAGGCTGCATGGCGGCATCGCCTGTCTCTATTAGATAAAACAGCATCCGCCTGTCTGCCACATAGGGCACGGTATTCCGTAATTCCTCACCAAATGCCTGGTCGTGAAGCTGATACAGGTTTTTCAGGTACAACAAACGTAAAGTCTGGAAATAGGGGTAACGCTTCACCAAGTTCCGTAATTCGAACAAGGTATCTTGATTAAGTTCCTCGGGATGTTTCATCCATCTTTGGAGGGAAGCAGCATTCATTTCTCTATTACCAATTGGCTACGGTTGAGTTAAAAATCTGTTCGGAAATATCGCGCACCATTACTTCAATCAAACCATCCTGCACCGCAGTGAGCAGCTGCGATGATTCATACGTCTGAAAGGCAGAAAACTGCTGGTCATTGAAATCTTCTTCGTGGTTGGTGTTGTTGGTGTAGTTGACTTTCACGGTCAGCGTCAGTTTCACTTTCGATGAAAATCCACTGGCATCCACAGCCTCGTTGTATTGGTTATAACCGATAATCTCTCCGCCGATTTCCAAGTCACCGCCTGAATCGACCATACGCAAACGGGTCTGCTGCGTAAACAAGTCGCGCAATGTCTGGTTAAACTCGATAGCCAAGGGAGCATATACATAGTCTGCATGGTTCTCGAAATCGACTATTGAAATGGTTTTCACCTTGTTGTAGTCAATGGAACTGATAGGGGCTAATCCTATTTGGACACTGCATGAAGAGCAGGAAAACGCCAAAAAGGTGATTGCAGCAATGATGGTAGTCCTTTTAATCCAATCCATATTCTTTAATCTTTCTATATAAGGTACGCTCGGATATATCCAAGTCTTGGGCTGCCAGTTTCCGCCGCCCCTGATGCTTCTCAAGTGCTTTGCGTATCATCTCTTTTTCGGCTTCGTCCAAGCTGAGCGATTCTTCCACGTACTCTTCGGTGTCCTGTATATCTTCATCGTTCGCGCCGACTTTTCCCGGCTTAGCCGAAGGATGCACTGCCAATGAAGCATGTATTGCCGTTACCACCGGTTCATCGGAAGTGTAATAGTCCACGGCATTTACGGGATGGGCTGTTCCTTTGCGTTCCGCCATAATTTCGTGCACCAATTTTTTAAGTTCGGTCACGTCCTGTCGCATATCAAACAGCACCTGATAGAGTATCTCGCGCTCACTCTCAAAGCTTTTCCGCCCTTTCCCGTCAAACAAGGCAGGGAGACGCCGGGGATTGGCCTGTACGGGCAGATAGCCCTTCAGGATGGCAGCATTTATCTCGCGATTGGTTTCGATGATGGATATTTGTTCGGTGATGTTTTTAAGCTGGCGCACATTGCCCGGCCAAGGATATGCCAACAGCACCTGCTTGGCATCGTCGGTGAGCTGGATGGCAGGCATGCGATATTTTTCGGCAAAATCCGAAGCGAACTTACGGAACAGCAGCAATACATCCTCCCCACGCTCGTGCAAGGGCGGCACTTGGATGGGTACCGTATTCAATCGATAATACAAGTCTTCTCTGAACCGCCCGTCAGCAATGGCCTGTGCCAAATTGACGTTGGTAGCAGCCACAATACGTACATTGGTCTTTTCCACCTTGGATGAACCTACTTTGATAAACTCGCCGCTTTCGAGCACACGCAGCAGCCGAGCCTGGGTAGGCATGGGAAGTTCCCCCACCTCATCCAAGAAGATGGTTCCGCCATCAGCCTCTCCAAAGTAGCCCCTGCGGTCGCTAATGGCGCCTGTAAAAGCTCCTTTCTCATGCCCGAACAATTCTGAATCAATCGTACCTTCGGGAATGGCGCCACAGTTTACCGCAATGTATTGCCCATGTTTACGCCGGCTATATTGATGGATGATCTGCGGAAAACTTTCCTTGCCCACTCCACTTTCGCCGGTAATCAGCACAGACAGGTCGGTCGGAGCCACTTGAATAGCCACATCAATAGCACGTGCCAGAGCCTCGTTGGTGCCAATGATGCCAAAACGCAATTTCACTTGCTGGATTTCCGCTTTTGCCATAATTATAAATCCTCTTCGCTATTGTCAAGTTTCAGCTTATCACTATCGTCACGTTTTTCATGGTATTCCTTTTTCAGCGAATTGGCACGAACCGCTTTCTCCCGCTGACGGTTACGGAATACATCGATAGCCACATAGATGGCTTGACGGAAAGAATCTTCGGATGCCAATCCCTTCCCGGCAATATCATAAGCCGTGCCGTGAGCAGGCGATGTGCGCACAATGGGCAATCCTGCCGTATAGTTCACCCCCTCGTCCATAGCCAATGCCTTAAAGGGCGCCAGTCCTTGGTCATGATACATGGCCAAAATGCCATCGAAATGAGTGAAATTGCCCGAGCCCATAAATCCGTCTGCCGGATAAGGGCCAAAGCACAATACGCCCTGCGCAGACATTTCCTGAATGGCCGGTATGATCATGGCTTGTTCTTCCGTACCCAACAAACCGCCATCGCCGGCATGAGGATTTAGAGACAACACGGCAATCCGCGGAGCACTGATTCCAAAATCCTGCTTCAGAGATTTGTTGAAGATAGCCAGTTTTTCTTCTATCAGTTCTTTCGTCAGGGTAGATGCAATCTGGCTGACAGGAATATGGCCTGTCACCAACGCTACGCGAAAATCATTCCGCATCAGCATCATAAGCGCTTTCTGTCCGTCGCCCAAACGTTGTTCAATGTATTCGGTATGGCCGGGAAATTCAAATTCATCCGATTGGATGGTACGCTTATTGACGGGAGCCGTGACAAGCACATCAAACAGCCCTTTTTTGTATTCGGCAATGGCTCTCTCCAACGCATCCAATGCAGCTTTCCCTGCCTCGGAAGTCGGCTTGGAGAGTTCGACTTTCACTTCGTCATTGATGCAGTTCACCACGTTCAGGCGATTGTGCCCGGCCTCGGCAGCAGAATTCACAATGCTGAAGTTTGTAGGCAAATTCAATGCTTTGCGGTGATAGGCAGCCACTTTAGGGGAACCGTAAACAATAGGCGTACATAACTCCAGCAAGGCAGGGTCTGCAAAAGCTTTCAAAATCACTTCATAACCCACTCCGTTGATGTCGCCATGTGTTATTCCAATTTTTATCCTTTTCTCTTCCATTCTTCTTCTCCTCTATTTCGTTCAGTTATATCTATTTTATCGAGTTGTTCCCGTATCCTTCCCACCTTATTCACATTGGCAAAAGCCGCAGGCAGTACCAGCGTGTAGAGTATGGCTTCCGACCGTGTCCAACTGCAAGTGAAGCGAATTTAGCCTCCTTTCATTCCCCGCAAGCCGTGAGTTTCCAAGGCATAATCTCCTCCTGTACGGGCAGGTTTTACATCAGCCAAGAGTGAAAATTCTTCATGCTCCGCTACTTTCTGACAAAACTACAAAGAAAGTTCTTATTTACCATACCAAAGCTAATAATTTATATTAATATGGATGCCCGCATCTTGCCAATCGAATAATTCTATGTTTAAGCGCCCTGTTGAACTTGCGGCAGAAGCCGCCATAAGTAAAGCCGGAGAAATTAAAATTAAGCGGTTGTCAAGGTGGCCGCCAAGTGGATACAGGGTTGGCAGCCTTGCATGGCTTGCCCCGATGCAGGCTTATCCCGTGCTTGCAGCCTATGCCCATCATCCATATACATTAATTCTTGCTTATCGGCACCTGACGGGAGTTTGCCCGGGTTGGGTTACCACTCCTTTCTTGCTTTGCCGTGGACAACATCCCGCAGGCGGCAAATATATCTTCCCCGCGCGAGGCACGGATGGTGGTATGTAAGCCATGGGAAGTCAGATAATCGCGGAATGCCGTCATGCGTTCCATATCTGCACTTTCCAAGCCAACGCCGGGGATGGCATGGAAACGTATCAGATTGATGCGGCAATCCAACCCGTGCAGCAACTTCAACAGCCCACGGGCATGAAGCGTGGAGTCGTTGACATTCTTAAACATGATGTATTCAAAAGACAACCTGCGCTGCTTGCCGAAATCATAATTCCGCAACAAATCTACGACTTCGGTAATGGAGAATCCGCGCTCGGCAGGCATCAGCTCACGGCGTTGCGCCGGGAATGGTGAATGAAGACTGATTGCCAAATGGCAACTGCTCTCATTCAGGAAACGCTTCAAGCCCTCACGGATGCCCACCGTAGATAGGGTTATTCGTTTTGGGCTCCACCCAAAACCGGAAGGAGCCGTCATGACGGACAATGCTTTCAACACTTCGTCAACGTTGTCCAACGGCTCTCCCATTCCCATCACTACCACATTGGTCAGGCTGTCCCGCCAAGGAAGAGCCAAAATCTGGTTCAGTATTTGGCCGGAAGTAAGATTGGCAGTGAAACCCTGCTTCCCGGTCATGCAAAACCGGCAACTCATCTTGCACCCCACCTGCGAAGAGACGCAAAGCGTGACCCGCTCCCCATCGGGAATATATACGGCCTCTACATAATGCCTTTCCCCTGCATGGAACAAATATTTCATGGTGCCATCTCTTGAACGTATGGCATCAACAGGCGGATTCAATTTCAACTCATATTGTTTCTTTAGTAGATCACGATGCTTGAACGACAGATTGGTCATCTCGTCAATGGAACCTGCTCCTTTCCCATAAATCCAGGATGCCATCTGCTTGGCAGCATAGGCAGGCATTCCTGCCTGGCGTGCCACCTGTTGCAATTCTTCAAGCGTCATGCCCAGCAAAGCACGCTTTTTCACGCCACAGGCACTCGAAGGATCTGGTTGGATAATCGCCATTCTTTTTATATATGGTTAATTAATTAAACGTCAGCCTGTACAGAAAAAGCCGCCCGACATACGCCTGGCGGCCTCCCTTATAAATCTTGTGCATATTATGCAAATTAGAAGAACAGATAGCGAAAATCTTTCACATCTGCATTCTTGAGCAAATCGTTCAAATAAGTTTGGGCAGCCATGCGTACATAGAAGTTTTCCAATGTATTCTCTTCGGTAGCTGCATCGAATGTCTCGCTCAATTTCACGGTATCATAAGGTTGCAGTACCATCACACCGGCATTTCCTTTGACAGGTGCGCTCAACCGGTTCAATTCACCGACAGAAGCATAAGCGCTTACCATCGGTTCGCTGCTTCTCAAGGCAGGGATGTATGCAGGAGCTGCGAAAGTTACCAACTTGACAGAATCGCTTACGGCATTGTCCAGTCCCTTGTATTGCTCGAAAGTGGAGACACCGGCAGCTTTCAAGTCTGCCATAATCTTTTCAGCTTTCTTGTCACGAACGACATCACGACGGATGGTCTCTTTCATCAACCGGAAAGGCCGATAGCCTTCGGGCATCACATCTGCCACCGCCACCGCCACCAAGTGGTCGTTGTCACCGCATTCATACAGGCCGGAAACTTCACCCGGTTTGGCAGAAAACGCCCAACGCAATGCTTCTTTCGTGCCACGAATGCCACCGATGGTATGAGTGCTGCTCAAAAGGTCTTCAATCGGATAGAGGCGATAGCCGGCATCTTCCGCATTGGCAACCACCTTTTCCAACGTATTGTTGGTAGCAATAAATTCGCTGAAATCGTTGTATGCCTTATTATAGGTCTCCTTGCTGAATTCAACAGGACGTTTCACAATGGCTACCTTATATTTATCTTTCATCACTTTCTTGTCGGTCACTTGCAGGATGATGTTGGCCTGTGCCAATGCCAAATTATTCAACTCGTTCTTATTGCCCGAGATGATGGCATTGAGGAACTTCAGATTATCGCCGTCTACCTGCTGGCCCTCATAGGAAACGGAAGATATCCATACCGTGTCGCCGGTCTGTCCATACTTCTTGGCAATCTCAACAAAATCGGCACCTTCCTTAATGGCATTATAGATGCTGTCAGCCAATGTTTTGGTACGTTCAGGGGTTTCGCCCGTCACCTGAATTTGACGGAACTGGATAGAATCAGCCATCTTGGCCTCACCCAACTTTTTGAAAGAATTGAACGTATTGTCAGCCATATTATAATAAGGGCCGAACACATCACCTTGATCCACGGAATCCAAACGTGCCACCACATCGGAGGGCAATCCACGAGCCGTGTAGTACAAGTCTACGTAGGGAACTTCAGACCCTGTGCTGCGTACCAAATTAGTATAGTCATCTGTTGCCTGTCGCAACTGAGTTGTATATTCAGCCATTTCCTTTTCCAAAGCAGCCCTGTCTTCGGCGCTTGCCGTTACCTGAACATCTATGTAACGGATGTTGCGCGTTTCCACATCCTGCTTATATCGCTCTTTCTTTTTGTCGTAAACAGTTTTCAGCTCCTCATCGGTTACCGTAACGGTAGAATCGGATATAGACGAATAAGGCACAGCAGCCAGCAATATGTTCTTTTGGTCTACACGTCCATCGAAAGCATTTTGGGCTTCCACTGGATTAGATAGCATCGACTTCGCAATCAGTGCTGTATATTTTTCCTGCAAACGGCCTTGCCTTAATCCTTTTTCGATGAATGCCCAGGCACGGTAAGTGGCATCGAGCTGATCCACATACTGTGCGGGGATGCGGCTACGATCCAATTTGGAATAATCGGCCAAAAACTTCATCAACGCATCCTTGTCGAAAACTCCCGTCTGAGGATTGGTAAACGGAGTACTGCGCAATTGATAGTGTGTGCCCTCATTGATGATGGACTGAATCTCGGCGTCCGTCACCACTAACCCCAACTTCTCCGCTTCATTTTCAATTACTTTATTGGTAATGTATCTCTCCCATGCCATATCTTGGATGCGGTTGGTTTCCTCTTCACTCAGGCTATTCGTGTTGTTGGACATTTTCACCATTTCGGTAAATTCTTCCACCAGCGACTGAAATTCTTGTGCAGAAACAGCTTTCCCGTTCACTTCCCCTACATCTTGTGATTGATGAGGCTGAATAATCCGCCATGCGTCACCTGCAATGAAAGCGAACAAGGCCAATCCCACCGCAATCACCACCAACGGCCCTTTAGACCGAATCTTCTGTAATGTTGCCATTTTCGTTAATCCTACTTTATTTGTTTACAATTATTATTCACCTGTTTTTCCCCTGACTAATTATTTTAGCGGGCGAAGATACAAAAAAATGCAGATACCGTTCTATTTCTTTGCCCAAAATTTACGTTTTTCTAAGACTAACCGCCTCTTCAGGCTTCTAAACCCGCATCAAGAAGCGGGTTCAGCCTCTGTATCTGTCTGAATGCTGTCTGTCTGCAAAGTATCTGCAGACGCTTCATCCACGTAAAAAATTCCATCGGTTTTGAAGAAGCGATAATGGGACATGTCTTCGCTTGACTCAAACCCCCATGCATAGATGATCTGGTCTGGCTGTTCAATGCGGACACGCTTGTCCGAATAGACTTTCCGCATGTTCTGATCCCAATACAGAAGTTCTGTATCAAACTTCTCCCCTTTCAGATTCCGCACGTGTACGTGACCTATCAGTTTCCACAGTTTCTTCTTGTCATAATAATAGGCCGTGTCCGCCTCAATGCTCGCTTCTACCTGAAAAATGGAATCGAATTTCTCTACATACACGCCTTTTTCAAAAGCCCAGTAAGAAGGCAATTTACGGTCAAAGACCAACCACTCTTCCGCTTTCAACCGATACCGGGTAACGCCTGAGTCTGATATCAGACTCATCACGCCTCGCGTATCCATCACAGGCATTGAGTCCCGTTCGGTTATAGCTTCCGCCACTTCTTTTTCATGTGAAGAACAAGCCGCCTGCAAACACGAAAGCAACAGGCTTGCCACGATAAAAGACGCTCCGGCAAAGCGACGCAGCCGACTCTTCATCTTTCCCGGCAGATACATGGTCAACGGATTGTTGTCGTTTCATCTATCCAACCGCCTATGGTGATACGGTCTCCGGCCTGATAACCCAACAGGAACAGGTCGCTGGTTTTCGGCGTATGGGAAGCATACATGGAGATTGCCTCGTTCACCTCACCGGTCAGATCCGGGTCAACGGCTTTGGCCCGCATCAGCATGTCAATCACCAAGAAATAGGTGCATTTGTTTAGGTCAGCGTTCTTGCTCCACTTTATATCTGAGGCATAAAGGTCTGCCATCAGCACATACGCTTTCCCATAGTTCTTCCGATAGAGCAAGGCTTTCTGGCAAAAAGCCTTTGCCTCGAGCCATTGCCCGGAGCGGCGTAGGGCATCGGCCGCCCCATAAGCTATTCCCGCTTTGCCATCCCCGTCTTCTTCCAAAGACATAGCGCGCTCAAAGCACTCTACGGCCCCGTCTATGTCCCGGTCAAGGCAACAGGCATTGCCCAACTTCACGGCGGTTTCAACCGAAGGCGACACTTGGTACAATGAATCGGAGATTTCCCTATAAAGGCCATTATCCGTAAAGCGCAGCTTCTCCATGACGCGCTGCATGCCGTGCAAGACCGCCGTATCCTGCCCGCAAGCCCTCACGCGCGGCGTGTATGCCTGCTGCAACAATTTCCCGTTCACTAAATTGCTCCCGACCAGCGTAGCATCCATCCGCTCCCGTTCCGCGTCTGTAAATTGCCGCGAACAAGGCAAGGCACGCTCATAATCCTGCAGGAAACGCGAAGTGCGTTCTCCGTCTTCCATTGCCAGCCGCATAGACGTTTCCAAGAAAGCAAGTGCCACTGCCGGCGACGGCGACGGGGCGGAAAGCTCCATTGATTTCTTCAGCCAAAGATAAGCCGTTTCCTTATCGGGGCACGGGGCATAGCGCAGATAATACAATGCCTTGTTTCCCCATGCAGACGCATCGTCGGGGCACGAACGGATCGCCTCGTCGTATTCATCCATCATCCTTAAGAACAGTTCCCGGTATTCGTCCGACTTGCGGTCATCCGTCTTCTCCGTCCGAGATGCCAAGACGTTCCGTACATGCCCGACAGAAGCCCGCGCAAGGGACACATTTCCTGCCTGCCCATACACGGCCATTGCCCGAACGATCAAAATGCCTGCTGCTATCCATCGGATTATGCTCATTGTCTTTCCTCCTTATTGTAAAACACGGGGCGGACTTGCTCCACACGGGCATTCGTCAATCAACTCTCGATTTGAAGAACCAACGCTCGTTGAAAGTCACTCCCACACAGATACGGATTGTGTTTTCATCCAAGAAATTCCCTTTCCGCCCGTTTACCCGGACGTATTGGGCTGACAGGTTCAGCATGGAGCGGGCACGAGGCAACGGAAGCCCCAAGCCCAACGTCACGCCATATTCCTTGGCTGCCCGCACGCCCTCTATCTTATAATATGGTTGAGAGAAATAGGCGCCCAAGCGATATTTCATCACAGACAGGTAGCCACGGCTGTAAGGGTTGGGCTGGTACTCCGCCCCCACCGAAATCCGGGCGCGGTTGGAAAAAGCGTCGCTGTTGTTCATGTACGTCACATTGCCCCATTTCTGTATCGTATAGTCTGCCCCTACCGTCAAGCGGTTGTCATAGATATAGGCGAGGCCCACGCCCCACGTATTGGGGATGCCGCAAGTCGCCGCCGAATCGCGCTGGTTGGTCGTATAGCCATAGCTGTCGTTGCCCACAGAAGTCTGATAGGTCGCATCGTTGTCCAGATCATGCCCCGGCGTGAACACGATGCCCAACGTCACTTCATTTTTCTCGTCAATGTGCCTCGTGTACTGAACGCCGAAATCGAGTTTGTAACTGGATATGGACACTTCCTCCGTATTTACTTGATTGAAGGCATCCGCATTGGACAGGAAAGACTGGCTCGCGGTATGCGTAAAGCTACCCCACATATACGAAAAGTTGGCGCCGACCGAAAGGTCTTTCCACACCTTGAAGCCCGCCCCCGCATAGAGCTGGTGCACGCCGCCGTCGCCCGAATAGGTCACGCCGTCCAGCTCGCGTGTGGTACTCATGCTGTACCCCACGTTAGAATAGGGCAGCATGCCCAAGCTGAAAGCGGCCCACTTGCACGCGCGGAATTGCATGGAAATGTAATCGAAACTGGAGTTGTGCGCGTTGCGCTTCAGCGTCCCGTTGCTGAAGTTGGTGTTCTGCAATGAAATGCCGCCATCGAAAATGAACGTCAGCGAATCCACCGCCGTATAGGAAGCGGGATTTACGGAATTAATCATATATCCATCCCGCAAGCCGTATGCGACGCCGCCCATCCCCTTGCTGTTGCCCGAGCCTTGGTCGGCCAATTGCCCGTAGCCGTACCGCGTGTAAGGGGAGTTCGTATTGTTCTGGGCCACCGTTGTCGATCCGGCTGCCAACATCGCAAGCAATGGCACGATGGATATTATTCTAAATCCTGTCATTATTGTAGGTCAATATTCGGTTTAAGCCTTTTAAGACTAAAAATTTGTCTGCAAAGATGACACTTTTTAGACATGTATCAAAAGAAAAATCATTCCCGCCAGTTAAAAAAGCCAAAAGTCCAGGATATTTATGCCTCATAGACGCTATATAACCCGCTATTTCATACTCGATTCCCTTCAGCACCCCCGCGCGGATGGCTGTTTCCGTGTCTTTCCCCAAGGGGAGCGTGCGCCCCTCCGGGCAGACAAGCGGCAGACGCCCCGTAAACTGATGCAGGGCCTTGAAGCGCATTTCCACTCCCGGCGATATGTTGCCCCCGCGATAGCACCCCTCCGCATCGATGAACTCATAGGTAATGCACGTGCCGGCATCGACCACCAGCAAGTCCCGGCCCGGACAAACCGCATAGGCTCCCGCCACGGCAGCCACCCGGTCATAGCCCAGCGTCAGGGGGGTCTCATAGCCGTTTTTTATGGGCAGGGGGGTATGGCAATCAAGCCGGAGCAAAGGGACAGGCAAGGCCGCCAGGCGGCTTTCGGCCTCCTCGCTCAAATCAATCACCGCCGCCATGATTGCCCGCTTGAACGGATATTTTCCGGCAAATGCGGGGAGTTGCTCCAACGTCCGGTTGGAGGCACGCGCCACTTCCACCACCTCGCCCTCGCGGAAAGCGGCCAGCTTTGCCGCCGTATTGCCAATGTCTATTACCAGATTCATTATCCCGGCCAATATTGTTTTCCCGGGCGCAAAGGTACAATTTTTCCCCCTTACCCGTTTGCTTGCGCGTTTTGGACTCACATTATTTCACAAAGGGTTGACAGGCTTCCGGGCGGGATCGGGATGCGTGCGTGGAGCGTGCTCCATGCACGCACGGGGCAAGCGGCATGTGTGCACGGAGCAAACGCCGTGTGCGCATGCAGGAAAACGGATAAAAGCCCCATCGGATATTGGCAATAGGAATCAGGCAGGCCTATCTGATTTGGCAACATGCGGGCATTCGCTCCTGTCGCCTTTCATCCCTTGCGAGCGCATTGCAACGCCCCCCACGCCTTTAAACGTGCCGCCGATGCGCCACCATTCCCGGAGGTGGCCGCAACGCACAAGCCCGCACGACTCATACAAGCGCAGGCAAACTTCATCGTCTGCCTGCACGCTGTGCGACGAGCTGTCTCATGGGGAAAAGCCGGGAGCATGTTCAGCCTGCAGCACCCATGCCTCCTTTGCGTACTCCATGCCGCAGCGTTCCTTTTGAATGCCCATGCCCGCCTCGCCGTGCAAAATGGAGCGGCATGAAACCGGTGATGCC
>CAYSIQ010000012.1:0-17384 GCA_964431195.1 uncultured Bacteroides sp. | reverse complement strand
CTCATCAGCGCGTAATAGGCCAGTAGCCCCCCCATCACCGGCAAGGCCAATAATAGCAGCCGGATGGCCGACCAGCGTTCATAAAGCCGCAAGGCCACCGGCAGCGGCATCTTGCCTATCTTGCGGTTCAACGCCACGGAAAACAGTTTCAGGGCCGCAGGCACACATACGAGAACAGACAGCGCCACGGCCGTTTCGCACCAATATCCTAACGGCTCGCATCCGGCGTACAGCCCCGTCCACGTTCCGCCGCACTCGCCAGCCGCCGCCAATGCCGCCGCCAACGCCCAAAACGCAATGAAAAGATTCTTTGTCCGCTTGGCGGCCTTCTTGATTTCTTCTTCCATCTTTCTCTGTTTAAAGTGGGTTCGATCCCGCGGCAATCAGGCAACTCCGGTAAACGGGACTCTTCCCACGATGCTTCGCCCCAAAGTCACCTCATCGGCATATTCCAACTCGTCGCCCACCGATATGCCGCGAGCTATCACGGATAGTTTCACCTCCAACTTTTCGAGCTTGCGGTATATGTAAAAATTGGTCGTGTCCCCCTCCATTGTCGTGCTCAACGCCAGTATCACTTCGTCAATGCCTCCTTGCTTCACGCGCCCCACCAGGCTGTCAATTTCCAAATCGGAGGGCCCCACGCCATCCATCGGCGAAATCACTCCGCCCAACACATGATACAGCCCGTGATATTGCTGGGTAGCTTCCACTGCCATTACGTCGCGCACGTTCTCCACCACACACACGGTTGAAGCATCCCGTCCGGAATTGGAGCAAATGCGGCAGATATCGGCATCAGAGATGTTATGGCACACCGCACAATACTTCACCTCACGCTTCAGCCTGACGATGGCGCTGCTGAAAGCATCCACTGCGGCATCGTCCTGCCGAAGCAGATGCAGCACCAGCCGCATGGCGGTCTTGCGCCCCACGCCGGGCAATTTGGCAAACTCATCCACTGCCTTTTCCAACAGGGCCGAAGGGAACTGTTCGTTCATGCTACACCTCTTTATGTTATGGTTTCGTCTTCCGGGACGCAAACTTAGGCAAAAATCCGCTATTCCCATGCCTGCTGGGTAAAAAAAATCAGGATTCCCTGCCGTTTGGCCTTGGAATCTCCTTTCCCGGCGCGGAAGCCTGTCTGCCGTCCCCGCAGGCGGACGCCTCGGAAGCGGCGGGTGAAAATTATTTTGGCATAAACGAAAAAAAATCGCCCGGAAGATAGGACAAATAAAATAAATGCGTATCTTTGCACCCGCTGTCAAAAGGAAAACGATGGCAAGAAACGGAAAGGTGCGTTAGTTCAGCTGGTTAGAATACATGCCTGTCACGCATGGGGTCACGGGTCCGAGTCCCGTACGCACCGCGACAACTGTTGAGAATCAGAAACCTGCAAGAGTGATGCCCGGTATTACATCCAACGTGTAATGTCGGGTGTTGTTTTGATATAAAAATCCGTGCTCCCCTTGCCTTTCGGGAATATCCAGTGGAATGCCGCGCGGGCGGTACTGCATCGCGTATGGTGCATGCACGTATGGAGCGTGGTCCGTGCGCGCATGGAGGACGAGCCGTGCTTGCACGGAGGAAAGCCTCCTCAAACGGCCAGAAAGCTGCTGGCATTATTTTCCTTTTAGATTCGTTAAACTTATATATTGATATAATTTGCATGTATTTTGTAATAGAACAGAACGAAAGGATGCGATTTCTGTTTCAATATGAAACAAGCACGTTGATGGAAAGTATTTCATTGCAATCCGCAGGCATCACGGCATGTCACTTTGCCATTAAATGTGTATATTTGCAGCGCATTTTGATACGATTATTAGTTAAATCAAGTAATAGAGTAATTGCATGGCATTGAAAACGGAACTTTTGAACAATAAAACAAAGGAAATGAAAAAAGAAAGGCAGCCCGCCGGGCAACCCCGTGCGTGCGGCTTGTATGATGCGGCTTGCGAGCATGACGCTTGCGGGGTGGGCATGATTGTGAACGTCCGAGGCAACAAATCGCACGAGCTGGTGGAGTCCGCGCTGAAAGTGTTGGAAAACATGCGCCACCGGGGCGCCGAGGGAGCCGACAACAAGACCGGCGACGGAGCGGGCATCATGCTGCAAATTCCCCATGAGTTCATCCTGTTGCAGGGTATCCCGGTGCCCGAGAAGGGGCACTATGGCACGGGGCTGCTTTTCCTGCCGAAAAACGGGCAAGATCAGGCAAGCATCCTGAGCGTCCTTATCGAGGAGATAGAAAAGGAGGGGCTCACCTTGATGCACCTGCGCAATGTGCCTACCCGCCCCGAAATATTGGGCGAAGCGGCGTTGGCCGCCGAACCGGACATCAAGCAAATCTTCATCACCGGGTTCATCGAAAGCGAAACGGCCGAGCGGAAACTATATATGATAAGGAAGAAAGTCGAAAACCGCATCCGCTTGTCAAACATACCGGCACGCAACGATTTCTACGTGGCTTCGCTCTCGACCAAGAACATCGTTTACAAGGGGATGCTCTCGTCCATGCAACTGCGCAACTATTACCCGGACTTGACTAATGCCTACTTCACCAGCGGGCTGGCCTTGGTGCACAGCCGCTTCAGCACGAACACATTCCCCACTTGGGGATTGGCTCAACCGTTCCGGCTGCTGGCCCACAACGGGGAAATAAACACCATACGCGGCAACCGCGGCTGGATGGAAGCCCGCGAGAGCGTGCTTTCCTCGCCGGCCTTGGGAAATATCAAGGCCATCCGCCCCATCGTGCAGCCGGGCATGAGCGACAGCGCATCGTTAGACAACGTGCTGGAATTTTTGGTCATGTCGGGATTGAGCCTGCCGCACGCCATAGCCATGCTGGTGCCTGAATCCTTCAACAAAAAGAACCCCATCAGCGAAGGTTTGAAAGCTTTCTACGAATATCACTCCATCCTGATGGAGCCTTGGGACGGCCCGGCCGCCCTGCTCTTCAGCGACGGCCGCTACGCCGGCGGGATGTTGGACAGGAACGGGCTGCGCCCCGCCCGCTACCTGATTACAAAAAACGACACGATGGTGGTGGCCAGTGAAGTGGGAGTGATGGACTTCGAACCGGGCGATATCAAAGAAAAGGGACGCCTGCAACCCGGCAAGATCCTGCTGGTGGACACGCAGGAGGGAAAGATATACTACGACAACGAGCTGAAACGCCAGTTGGCTGAAGCGTTGCCTTACCGCACATGGCTGGCTAACAACCGCATCGAACTGGACGAACTGAAAAGCGGGCGCAAGGTGCCGCACAGCGTAAAGCATTATGAAGCCATGTTGCGCACTTTCGGCTTCACCAAGGAAGATGTGGAGAAGATCATTCTCCCGATGGCGAAAAACGCCGCCGAACCCATCAGCGCGATGGGGAACGACACCCCGCTGGCTGTGCTGAGCGACAAGCCGCAATTGCTTTACAACTACTTCCGGCAGCAGTTTGCCCAAGTGACCAACCCGCCTATCGATCCCATCCGCGAGGAACTGGTCATGTCGCTCGCCGAGTATATCGGCGCCGTGGGCATGAACATCCTTACCCCTCACGAGAGCCACTGCAAGATGGTGCGCCTGAACCACCCGATATTGACCAATACCCAGCTCGACCTGCTGTGCAACATCCGCTACAAGGGGTTTAAGACAATGAAGCTCCCCATGCTGTTTGAAGCGGCGAAAGGGCGTGCCGGCTTGCAGGAAGCCATCACCCGGCTGTGCAAGCAGGCCGAAGAATCGGTGGCTGAAGGCGTGAATTACATTGTGCTGACTGACCGCGATGTGGACGAAACGCATGCCGCCATCCCCTCGCTGTTGGCTGTAAGTGCCGTACACCACCACCTGATTTCCGTAGGCAAACGGGTGCAGACGGCGCTGGTGGTAGAGAGCGGCGAAATCCGCGAGGTGATGCATGCTGCTTTGCTGCTGGGTTTCGGCGCCAGTGCCATCAATCCGTATATGGCCTTTGCCGTATTGGATAACTTGGTGGCTTGCAATGAAATCCAAATGGACTACAACACAGCCGAGAAGAATTACATCAAGGCCGTATGCAAAGGCTTGTTTAAAGTGATGAGCAAGATGGGCATCTCTACCATCCGTTCTTACCGTGGTGCCAAGATATTCGAGGCCGTGGGGTTGAGCGAAGAACTGAGCAACGCTTACTTCGGCGGGTTGAAATCTCCCATCGAAGGCATCCGCTTGGATGAGGTGGCTCGCGACGCCATTCTTTTCCACCGCGAGGGCAGGGACGCGTTGAAACGTGAAAATGACATTCCCGCAGAAGAAAAGGAAGAAGTGGCTCCCCTGCTGCCCAACCGGGGCCTGTATTCTTTCCGCAAAGACGGCGAAAAGCACGCTTGGAACCCTGAAACCATTGCCACGCTGCAACTGGCTACCCGCACGGGAAGTTATAAGAAGTTCAAAGAGTTCACCCGGCTGGTGGATGAGAAGAGCGACCCCATCTTTCTGCGCGACTTTTGGGACTTCCGCCGCTCGCCTATACCCATAGAGCGGGTTGAACCGGCAGAGAACATTCTGAAGCGTTTCGTCACCGGTGCCATGTCATTCGGAGCCATTAGCCAGGAAGCGCACGAAGCTCTCGCCATTGCCATGAACCGTCTGCACGGGCGAAGCAACACGGGCGAAGGCGGCGAAGACAGTGCGCGTTTCGGAACGGAAATGAGAAGTGCCATCAAGCAGGTGGCTTCGGGGCGCTTCGGGGTCACCGCCGAGTACTTAGTGGATGCCGACGAGATACAGATTAAGATTGCCCAGGGGGCAAAGCCGGGAGAAGGAGGGCAGCTCCCGGGATTTAAGGTGGATGAGGTGATTGCCAAAACCCGCCACTCCATCCCCGGCATTTCGCTTATCTCCCCTCCGCCTCATCACGACATCTATTCCATTGAAGATTTGGCACAACTCATCTTCGACTTGAAGAATGTGAACCCGAAAGCCAAAATCAGCGTAAAGCTGGTGGCCGAAAGCGGGGTGGGCACCATCGCCGCCGGCGTGGCAAAGGCAAAGGCCGACCTCATCATCATCTCGGGAGCAGAAGGGGGCACGGGGGCTTCTCCTGCATCGAGCATCCGGTATGCCGGCATCTCTTCCGAACTGGGCCTGAGCGAGACACAGCAGACATTGGTACTGAACGGGCTGAGAGGGCAGATGATGTTGCAGGTGGACGGACAGCTGAAGACCGGACGCGATGTCATTCTGATGGCCATGCTGGGAGCGGAAGAATATGGCTTCGCCACAGCCGCGCTGATTGTGCTGGGTTGCGTCATGATGCGCAAGTGCAACCAAAACACCTGTCCCGTGGGGGTAGCCACACAGAACGAAGAACTGCGCAAGCACTTCCGGGGCAGAAGCGAATATGTAATCAACTACTTCACTTTTCTGGCGCAGGAAGTGCGCGAATACCTGGCCGAAATCGGCGTGGAAAGCATGAACGACATCATCGGACGTACCGACCTGATTATACGCAAGCCTGCCGGTAACGTCAGCAAGCATCAGCTGATCAACTTCGACAAGGTGTTGAGGCGGGTGGACAGCGAGGCTGCCATCCATCACGTGATTGACCAGCAACATGGCATCGAACAAGTGAAAGACGTGGACATACTGAATGCCGTTGCTAAAACCTTGGAGAACCAGAAAGAAATATCGCTGGAATATACCATAGCCAATACAGACCGCGCCTGCGGCGCCATGCTGTCAGGAGCCATCGCTTCCCAATACGGGGCAAAAGGGCTGCCTGAACATACGCTGAACATCAAGTTCAAAGGTTCGGCAGGGCAAAGCTTCGGCGCGTTCTTGATGCCGGGTGTCAACTTCAAGTTAGAAGGAGAAGCCAACGACTATTTGGGCAAAGGCCTTTCCGGCGGACGGATTGCCGTATTGCCGCCTGTCCGCTCCAACTTTGCCGCCGAGAAAAACACCATTGCCGGCAATACCCTGCTCTACGGCGCCACGAGCGGCGAGGTTTACATCAACGGGCGTGTAGGTGAGCGCTTTGCCGTGCGCAACTCCGGTGCCATTGCCGTAGTGGAAGGGGCAGGCGACCACTGTTGCGAATACATGACGGGAGGCCGCGTTGTCGTGCTAGGAACAACGGGACGCAACTTTGCCGCCGGCATGTCGGGCGGCGTGGCCTATGTGTGGAACAAGGAAGGCAACTTCGACTACTTCTGCAACATGGAGATGGTGGAGCTCAGCCTTATCGAAGAGGCTTCCTACCGCAAGGAACTGCATGAACTGATCCGGCAGCACTATCTCTACACCGGCTCGCAACTGGCGCGTGTCATGCTTGATGACTGGAACCGCTATGTGGAGGAATTCATCCAGGTAGTGCCTATCGAATACAAGAAAGTGTTGCAAGAAGAACAAATGCGCAAACTCCAACAAAAGATTGCCGACATGCAAAGAGACTACTAATATATAAGGTGTAACAAAGAACGCGGGAGGTGCCATTCACTGCTGACGTTCGTAAACCAGACAAACCAAACAAAGATAGAAATCATTATGGGTGATCCGAAAGCATTCCTGAACATACCCCGGCAAGAAGCGGGCTACCGTCCGATAGACGAACGCATCACTGACTTCAGCCAAGTTGAACAAACTTTGAACAGCCGCGACCGTAAGTTGCAGGCTTCGCGCTGTATGGATTGCGGCGTTCCTTTCTGCCATTGGGCATGCCCGCTGGGCAATAAAGGCCCGGAATTTCAAGACGCGCTTTACAAAGGGAAATGGCGAGAGGCTTTCCTGCTGTTGTCGCAGACCAACGACTTCCCTGAGTTTACGGGACGCGTCTGTCCTGCCTTGTGCGAAAAGGCCTGTGTGCTGAAACTTTCGTTTGACGCTCCCGTCACCATCCGCGAAAACGAAGCGGCCATTGCCGAGGCTGCCTTTCGCGAAGGCTATATTCCCTCCATCCATTCCGGGCGTAACGGCAAGAAAGTGGCGGTGGTTGGCGCGGGGCCTGCCGGTCTGAGCATTGCCGTCCGCCTCAATGCCCTGGGCTGCGAAGTAACCGTTTACGACCGCAATCCCCACCCGGGCGGGCTGTTGCGCTATGGCATCCCCAACTTCAAGCTTCCCAAGGAAATCATCGACCGCCGCATGAAGTTGCTCAAGGCCGGAGGCATCTGCTTTGAAATGGGGACGGAAATAGATGTGAAGCGCCTGCCCGAAGGGTATGATGCCTACGCCGTCTGCACCGGCACTCCCACAGCCCGCAACCTCAATATTCCCGGGCGTGAATTGAAAGGCATTTATTTCGCCCTTGAGATGTTGAGCCAGCAAAACCGCATTCTCGATGGGGAAACTTTCCCTCAAGACAAATTGGTCAATGCCAAAGGAAAGCGGGTATTGGTCATCGGGGGCGGGGACACAGGCTCGGACTGTATCGGCACCAGCATCCGTCAGGATGCTGTGAGCGTTATGCAGATTGAAATCATGCCCAAGCCGCCCGTAGGGCACAACGATGCCACCCCTTGGCCCCAATGGCCTAACGTGCTGAAAACCACCAGCAGTCACGAAGAGGGGTGTACGCGTCGTTGGTGCCTGGCATCCAACCGATTCATCGGCAAGAATGGACAGGTATGTGGCGTGGAAGTGGAAGAAGTAGAATGGATACCAGCTGAAAAGGGCGACCGCCTTGTCATGCGACCGACTGGGAAAAAAGAAATTATCGAAACAGATATGGTATTGCTGGCAATGGGATTCCTCAAACCCGAACAGCCTGCCTTCCCTGCCCATGTCTTCCTTGCCGGTGATGCCGCCAACGGAGCCAGCTTGGTGGTAAGAGCCTTGGCCGACGGGCGCAAGGTAGCCAAAGAGATGGAACGGTATTTGAAACAACTGTAACAAAAGGCTCAACATTATGTGTGGAATTGTAGGGATATTCAATATCAAGAGCCAAACGGCGCAACTGCGCAGCCAAGCTCTGAAAATGGCGCAGAGGATACGCCACCGCGGGCCGGACTGGAGCGGTATCTATGTGGGAGGTTCGGCTATTTTGGCACACGAGCGTCTCTCCATCGTTGACCCGCAATCGGGCGGGCAGCCTCTCTACTCGCCAGACAACAAACAAATCTTGGCCGTCAACGGTGAAATCTACAACCACCGGGATATGCGCGCCAGTTTTGCCGGGCGGTATGCTTTCCGCACGGGAAGCGACTGCGAGGTTATCCTTGCCCTCTACCGTGAGAAAGGCATCCATTTCCTTGAAGACCTGAACGGCATTTTCGCCTTTGCGCTCTATGATGAAGAAAAGAATGATTTTCTCATAGCCCGCGACCCCATCGGCGTCATTCCGCTTTACATCGGGCACGACAAGGAAAGGCACGTTTACGTAGCCAGCGAGCTGAAGGCCTTGGAAGTCTTCTGCGATACATACGAACCTTTCCTGCCGGGGCACTACTACTTGGGAAGTGAAGGCAAAATGGTACGCTGGTACACCCGCGACTGGATGGATTTCGCAGCAGTGGCACACAACTATACGCCCCAAGCCAACAATGCAACGGCCGTAAACAATCCGGCACAAGCCTATCAGGCGCAAGCGACTGCCGTACACGATGCCTTGGAAGCTGCCGTGCAACGACAGCTCATGTCTGACGTGCCTTACGGGGTTCTCCTTTCCGGCGGTCTGGACTCATCCGTCATTTCGGCCATTGCCAAGAAGTACGCTGGGAAACGCATCGAAACAGACAACCAGTCGGAAGCCTGGTGGCCTCAGTTGCATTCGTTTGCCATCGGCCTGAAAGGTGCGCCCGACTTGGCCAAGGCTCGTGAGGTGGCTGAACACATCGGCACGATACACCACGAAATAAATTACACCATTCAGGAAGGACTGGATGCCATCCGCGATGTTATCTATTACATCGAGACCTATGATGTCACTACCGTGCGTGCCTCCACGCCTATGTATCTGCTGGCACGTGTCATCAAGAGTATGGGCATTAAGATGGTTCTCAGCGGGGAAGGCGCCGACGAGGTTTTCGGCGGCTACCTTTACTTCCATAAGGCGCCTACCGCCCAGGCATTTCACGAAGAAACGGTGCGCAAGCTCTCCAAACTCCACCTTTACGACTGCCTGCGTGCCAACAAAAGTTTGGCTGCCTGGGGCGTAGAAGGGCGCGTGCCTTTCCTTGACAAGGAATTTCTGGATGTGGCCATGCGCCTCAATCCGGGCGTAAAGATGTGCCCTGGACGCGAAATAGAGAAGAAAGTGGTGCGCCACGCCTTTGCCGGCCTGCTCCCAAAGGGCGTGGCATGGCGGCAGAAAGAGCAATTCTCTGACGGCGTAGGATACTCGTGGATTGATATGCTGAAGAAACTGGCATCTGCCGCCGTAAGCGACAGGCAAATGGCCGCAGCCGCTGAACGCTTCCCCATCCATACGCCCATGAACAAAGAAGAATATTACTACCGCAGCATTTTTGAGGAACATTTCCCCAGTGCATCGGCGGCCTTGTGCGTGCCCAGCGTGCCCAGCGTGGCATGTTCCACAGCCGAAGCCTTGGCATGGGACGCTTCTTTTCAGGGGAAAAACGAACCCAGCGGGCGAGCCGTGAGCGGAGTGCACTGCAACGCCTATTGATAAGCGGGCTTTTGGGGGCATTTATTTGCGCGTTACACAAATACCGCCTACATTTGCGGCATTAAAAATAAGAAATAAGTATGAAAATGATTGCTGCATCCCATCGCTACCATCCTGACGAGCATAACCGGCAGGCGTGAAAGACGTATCCATACAGCATTGTTTTCATAAAGCAATAGGATGAAAGGCTTGCCGAATTCCCGCTTGGCAGGCTTTCTCTTTTTACAGGACAACCCGACTTCTGGACATTAACCGTTAACATAACAGACACAAAATGTTGCTTAGAATTGCAATACAAGCCAAAGGCCGCCTTTACGATGAAACCATGTCGATCTTGGCTGAAGCAGGCATCAAGCTGAATGCAGGCAAACGCACCCTGCTGGTACAGTCGCCGAACTTCCCCGTTGAAGTGCTTTTCCTGCGTGATGACGACATCCCGCAAACCGTGGCAAGCGGCGTGGCCGACATCGGCATTGTGGGTGAAAACGAATTCTGCGAGAAAGGCGAAGATGCGGAGATCGTGAAACGGTTGGGCTTCAGCCGCTGCCGCCTCTCGCTGGCAGTGCCGCGCGACACAGAATACACCGGCATTGGCTGGTTTGAAGGGAGAAAGATTGCCACCTCCTACCCCGCCATTCTGACGGAATACCTAAACGCCTATGGCGTAAAAGCCGATATACACGTCATCAACGGTTCGGTGGAAATATCGCCGGGCATCGGACTGGCCGATGCCATATTCGACATCGTGAGTTCAGGCTCTACGCTGGCATGCAACCATCTGAAAGAGGTGGAAGTGGCCATGCAATCGGAGGCTTTGCTGATTGGCAACAAGTACCTCTGCAAAGAGAAAAAAGCCATTCTGCGCGAGTTGTTGTTCCGTATGGATGCCGTCCGCACCGCCGAGGACAAGAAGTATGTGCTGATGAACGCTCCCCGTGAAAAGGTGGAGGAAATTGTATCCATTCTGCCCGGCATGCGGAGTCCCACAGTGATGCCGCTGGCACAAGAAGGATGGTGCTCCGTGCATACAGTGCTTGATGAAACTTGTTTTTGGGAAATCATCGGCCAGCTCAAGGCCTTAGGCGCGGAAGGCATATTGGTTCTGCCTATCGAGAAAATGATTATTTGACGTGTTTATAATATATGGGGTCGGAATTGGAAAGCATTAGGAAAGTATGCCCCGCCGGGCAAGGGCAAGGGCGCAAGGAATGCCCTGTTTCCTTGTCCATCTGGAAATAAATACGTTCCTTTGCCTCCGCAAATTCACACAAAAAGACTGGAAAGAAGATGAAAGCAAAACGAATCGCATTATTCTTGTGCTTGTGCCCGTGGGTATGGGTGCTGTGGGCACAGGCGGAGTTGTCCGGGCGTTACCCCAAGCGCGAGTTCCGGGGGGCATGGATACAGGTGGTCAACGACCCGTTCAACGGCTTGTCCGGCGGGCAGATACGGCAGCTGCTGTCAGCGCAGCTCGATTCCCTGCAGGAGGCTGGCATCAACGCCGTCATTTTCCAGGTACGGCCTGAAGCCGACGCCCTTTACGACTCTCGCCTTGAACCGTGGAGCCGCTTCCTTACCGGCGTGCAGGGGCAAGCACCCTCGCCGTGGTGGGATCCCATGGAGTTTATGATAAAGGAGTGCCACAAGCGATGTATGGAGTTCCACGCGTGGATCAACCCCTACCGCGCGAAGGTCCTGCCGGATGAACGGCTGGCGGCGGGGCACGCTTATAACATCCACCCCGAGTGGTTCATCGCCTACGGCGGCCAGCTTTTCTTCGACCCGGCATTGCCGGAAAGCCGCCGGCACATCTGCATGGTGGTGGCCGACATCGTGTCGCGCTATGACGTGGATGCCATCCACATGGACGATTATTTCTACCCCTACCCGTCGGGAGGCGCGGACTTCCCCGATAACGAAAGTTTTGTGCGCTACGGGCGCGGTTTTACGGACAAAGGCGACTGGCGGCGGCACAACGTCAACCTGCTAGTGAAGCAGCTGCACGAAACGGTGCGCGGGATCAAGCCGTGGGTAAAGTTCGGCGTTTCACCTTTCGGCATTTATCGCAACGAGAGCAATGACCCGCTGGGCAGCCGCACAAGGGGGTTGCAGAATTACGATGACCTCTATGCTGATGTCCTGCTATGGGCGCGTGAGGGGTGGATAGACTACAACATCCCCCAGCTTTACTGGGAGATAGGGCACAAAACGGCCGATTACGAAACGTTGGTGCGCTGGTGGGCGGTGAACACCGAAAACCGCCCCCTCTTTATCGGGCAGTCGGTGCCGAACATGGTGCAGCACGCCGACCCCGCCCGTCCCGATGTCAACCAGTTGCCCCGTAAAATGGCGTTACAGCGTTCTTTCCAGAGCATAGGGGGCAGTTGCCTGTGGTATGCATCGGCTGTGGCGGAGAACATGGGGCGTTGCCGCGACGCGCTGGCCTCCGGCTATCACAAGTATCCGGCGTTGCCTCCCGTGTTCGAATTCATGGACAGCAAGGCTCCGGGCAAGGTGCGCAAGCTGAAGCCAGTGTGGACGGAAGATGGCTACTTCCTGTTTTGGACTGCGCCCCGGCATAAGGACGAGATGGATCGCGCCGTGCAATTCGTGGTTTACCGCTTCCCGGCGGACGAGAAGGCGGACACGGGCGACCCTTCGCGCATAGTGGCCGTCACCCGCGACAACTTCTGCAAGCTGCCTTATGCTGAAGGAAAGGATTCGTACCGCTATGCCGTTACGGCTCTTGACCGTCTGCACAACGAGTCTAAGCCGGCATCGAAAAAAGTAAAACTCTGAATGGAGGCGGCTAATAGAGCAGCAGCCCCGCCGCCCCGCACAGCACGATCACAAGGATAGGGCTTAGCTTGAATATCCGCGTGGCAACAAAGGCAGCGAGGAAGATGACGCAACTGGCAGCGAACGAACTGGCATCTTCCGCAGGCGAGCCGAAGTTCTCCACGTTCATCAGCGCGAGGGCAGCGGCCGCCAGCAGGCCTGCCACGGCCGGGCGCAACCCGCTAAAGGCGGCTTCCGCCATCGGGTGCTTCCGCCATTCGAGGAAAAAGCGGCTGAGGGCAAGCATGAGGATGAACGAGGGGAGCACGACCGCAGCGGTGGCAACGGCGGAGCCCCACACGCTTCCCGTGGCAGCATAGCCCACGTAAGTCGCCGAATTGATGCCGATGGGGCCGGGGGTCATTTGGCTGATGGCCACGATGTCGGTAAACTCCCTTGCGGTGAGCCAGCCATGGCGCGCGACCACTTCGCCCTGTATCATCGAGAGCATGGCATATCCTCCGCCGAAGCCGAACAAGCCTATCTTGAAGAACGTATAGAACAACTGGAGGTAAATCATAAGGGAAACGATATTAGGCCGGTCATGCACGATGTTTGAACCTGCCGTAGGCGTAACCGCCGATGCCGGCGGCAACGACAATCCATACCGGCGAGAACCCCAACAGCCAGATGAGCAGTGCCGACACGACGGGTATCCAGATGGTATGCTTGTTGATGTTGGCGGACTTAGACATGCTGAACGCGGGCGCGGCTATCAGTGCCACCACCGCCGGGCGTATGCCTTTGAAGATGCGTTCCACCACTTGGTTGTCCTTGAAGTTGTGGAAAAACATGGCCACGGCTAAGATGATGAGAAAGGAGGGCAGCACCGTGCCCAACGCGGCGGCCACGCTTCCTCCCACCCCCCGCAGCCGGTAGCCGATGAAGATGGAGATGTTTACGGCAAAGATGCCCGGCGCGGACTGGGCAATGGCCATCAAGTCGATGAAGTCTTCTTTCTCTATCCATTTCCGTTTCGTAATCAGTTCGTCTTCGATGAGCGGGATCATGGCGTACCCTCCTCCGATGGTGAACGATCCGATTTTGCTGAAAATGGAGAATAGTTTAAGGTATATGTTGTCCATATAACGTTGCCTGTCAGATAACCCTTGCCCGTTTACTGGGTTTTCCCTTCTATCCACCGGCGGGCGTTGACGAATGCTTCCATCCACGGGGTTACCTCGTCGCCCTTGCGGGCGGCGGGATAGCAGGCATTCTGCCACGGGAAGATGGCCCGTTCCAGGTGCGGCATAATGGCCAAATGGCGGCCATCGGGGCTGGCCACCGCTGCGGCCGCATAGTCTGAACCGTTAGGGTTGCCGGGATAAGCCTCGTAAGCATACTTGGCTACGATGTTGTAATGGCTTTCGGCGTAAGGCAGCGAGAACTTGCCTTCGCCGTGGGCTATCCAGATGCCTAACTTGCTGCCAACCAGCGAGCTGAACATCACGCTGCGATGGGGGGGGATGGTTACTCCCAAGAAGCGGCTTTCAAACTTGTGCGAATCGTTGTGCAACATGCGTCCGTGCTTCTCGTCGGCGGGGTTGATGAGGTTCAGTTCCATCATCAGCTGGCATCCGTTGCATACGCCCAGCGAGAGGGTGTCTTCCCGGGCATAGAAGCGGTCGAGTGCCTCTTTGGCCTTTGGGTTGAAGAGGAACGCGCCTGCCCATCCCTTGGCCGAGCCAAGTACGTCTGAGTTGGCGAAGCCGCCGCAGAACACTATCATGCTGATCTCTTCCAATGTTTCGTGCCCGTTTACCAAGTCGGCCATGGTGACATCCTTCACATCGAAGCCGGCCAAGTAGAGCGAATAAGCCATTTCGCGCTCGCCGTTCGTCCCTTTTTCGCGGATGATGGCGGCACGGATGCCTGTCGGCGTGCGGCGGCCGGGACTGATGCCGTACTGCTCCATCCGCCCGGTAAAGCCGGGAAGGAAAGCGAAGTCCACAGGCTGCGCCTTGTAGTTTTCAAAGCGTGCCTCGGCACAGCCGTTCATCGACTGTTTGCGATCCAACAGGTAGGAAGCGGAGTACCACACATTACGCAAGCAGTCGATGTCGAATTGGCAGACGGCACCGCCCTTGCTGACAAGGATGCGGCGTTCTTCAGCCGGCTTTCCGATTTGGACATAGCCCGCTTCCGCATCATTCAGGATTTTCTCCGCTTCGTCCTTATGCCTGTTGCTTACCTGAATAACAACGCCCGGATTTTCTGCAAACAATGTCTTCACGAGGTCATCTTCCTTAAACTTGTCGAGGTTGATTTCCAAGCCGCCTTCCACGTTGGAGAAACACATTTCGAGCAGTGTGGTGACAAGGCCGCCCGCCGAGA
Source organism: uncultured Bacteroides sp. (assembly GCA_964431195.1). GTDB lineage: Bacteria > Bacteroidota > Bacteroidia > Bacteroidales > Bacteroidaceae > Bacteroides. Next base: position 2,611 of record CAYSIQ010000012.1, on the reverse strand, counting down.
TGTCGTGCCCCGCCAAGATGAGGCCTTTGCCAACCAGTTCCTGTACCGCTTGGAAAGCATTGCGAAAGTATTCGGGGCTTTTCACGGTCGGCACGTCATCGCCCACCTTGCCCAATGATTGCGCAAAGGCCGAGCCGCCCAGTCTGAGCTTGTCATAGCTGAAGTCGATATGGTAGAGCGTTGTCTTGCGGTCGTTAACCAGAACGGGCGAAACGACTTTCTTCACGTCACTCACCTCGCCGCCTGCCGACACGATGACAGTGCCCGGCGCAATTACCTTGCTTCCATCGGGATACTTCTGTGTCATCGAAAGCGAGTCTTTGCCCGTAGGCACGTTGATACCCAACTTGCAGCAGAAGTCGCTCAATGCCTTTACGGCGGTGTAGAGGCGCGCATCTTCGCCTTCCTGTGAGCGGCATGGCCACATCCAGTTGGCTGAGAGCGAGATGCCGTCCAGCCCGTTCTCCATAGGCGCCCAGACAATGTTGGTCAGTGCCTCGCTGACGGAAAGCACAGAGCCGGCAGCCGGGTTAGCCAATGCGGCCTGCGGTGCATGCCCCAATGCGGTGGCGATGCCCTTATTGCCGCGATAATCCAAAGCAGCCACGCCGCAGTCGCTCAAGGGCAGTTGCAGCTCGCCCACGCATTGCTGGCGGGCAATCTTGCCGGTTACGGAGCGGTCTACCTTATTGGTCAGCCAGTCCTTGCAGGCCACGGCTTCCAGTTGCAGCACGTTGGCCAAGTATTCGTGCAGTTTGGCGGCCTCGTATGGGGGCATGGAGTAGCGATGCTCCACGGTTCTGTCAACCATATAGGTCTTGGGCGACGAGCCGAACATCTGGCTTACCGCCAAGTCGAAAGGACGGGTACCGTCTGCCTGTCGGAAAGCGAAGCGGTGGTCGCCGGTTGTTTCGCCCACTATATACATCGGGGCACGTTCGCGTTCCGCCACTTTTGCCACGTGCCCGATGGCCTCCTCCCGAATGAGCAGCCCCATGCGTTCTTGGCTTTCGTTGGCAATGATCTCTTTGGCAGAGAGGGTCTTGTCCCCGATGGGCAGTTTGCCCATGTCGATCAGTCCGCCGCACTCTTCCACCAACTCAGACAAGCAGTTCACATGGCCTGCCGAGCCGTGGTCGTGGATAGAAACGATGGGATTGGCCTCCTCCTCGCACAAGGCACGCACCACGTTGTAGGCACGCTTCTGCATCTCAGCGTTGGCACGCTGCACGGCGTTCAACTCGATGCCGCTGCTGTACCGGCCGGTATCAACCGACGAGACGGAGCCTCCTCCCAGGCCGATGCGGTAATTGTCGCCACCCAGCACCACAATCATGTTGCCCGCTTCGGGCTTGCCTTTCAGGCAGTCGCGTTCGGTGCCGTAGCCCACGCCGCCTGCCAGCATGATGACCTTGTCGTAGCCGTACGCCGGCGCCGAGGCATCCTCCCGATGTTCGAATGTCAGTACCGACCCGCAGATAAGCGGCTGCCCGAACTTGTTGCCGAAGTCGCTGGCACCGTTCGAAGCCTTAATCAGAATTTGTTCAGGAGTTTGGTATAGCCACTTGCGCACGGGCAGGATGCTTTCCCACGGGCGGCCTTCCTTGCAGCGCGGATAGGATGTCATATAGACAGCCGTTCCGGCAATGGGCCATGAGCCCTTTCCGCCGCCCATGCGGTCGCGGATTTCGCCGCCTGTGCCGGTGGAAGCGCCGTTGAATGGCTCTACGGTGGTAGGGAAATTGTGTGTTTCGGCTTTCAGCGAGATGACGCTCTTGATGTCTTTTACTTGGAAATAATCGGGTTTGGAGTGGTCTGCCGGAGCGAACTGCTCGATGACGGGGCCTTCGGCAAAAGCCACATTGTCCTTATAAGCAGAGATGATTTTGTTGGGATGTTCCTTCGTCGTCTTTTTAATCAGTTGGAAAAGGGAAGAGGGCTGCTCCACGCCGTCTATGATGAACGTCCCGCCGAAGATTTTGTGGCGGCAGTGCTCTGAGTTGATCTGCGCGAAGCCGAACACTTCGCTGTCGGTCAGCAGCCGTCCCAAATCCTTTCCCACTTTCTTCAGGTATTCTATTTCGTCTTCCGACAGGGCTAGCCCTTCTTCTTCGTTGTAGGCTTCCAAGTCCTTGATGTAGATAATGGGTTCAGGCTTGCGGTTGGTGGTGAAGATGCTTTGATCCAGGCCGCAGTACATGCGTTGCAGCATGGGGTCGTGGCCGGCCTCTTCGTTGTCAACCGGGAAATATTCTTCGATGCGGGCGATGCCGGCAAGCCCCATGTTCTGGGTGATTTCCACGGCATTGGTACTCCACGGAGTAATCATTTCGCGACGGGGGCCGATGAAATATCCTTTCAGGTTCTCTTCACATTCGGGGGTGGCTTCACCGAACAGCCAGCATAGCTTGTCGTTGTCGGCTTGCGAAAGGGCGCGTTCGCATTCTGCGGCAATCACGCTCTTCTGGGGGGTTCTGTAAAAAAGGATCATAATCCATGAGGTTTGATAGTAGGTGGATGCTTCTGTTCGGGCACAAATATAGCCAAATTTGCGGTAGCAGGCATAGTGGCGCGCGTAAATTTGCAGGGCAGGCCTGCGCAAAAGCAATAA
>CAYSIQ010000011.1:14212-31936 GCA_964431195.1 uncultured Bacteroides sp. | reverse complement strand
AGGAAGCCGATTCCATCTGCTTCCACCTTTTAATAAGAAAATGATGAAAAAGAAATTAGTTGTTTTGTCTGGCGCCGGCATGAGTGCCGAAAGCGGCATCAGTACTTTCCGTGATGCGGACGGATTGTGGGAACAATATCCCGTGGCACAGGTGGCCACTCCTGAGGGATATGCGCGTAATCCGGAATTGGTTATTAGGTTCTACAACGAACGGCGCAAGCAGTTGCTTGACGTAGCACCTAACAAGGGGCATCTTGGCGTGGCCGAACTTGAAAAATGGTTTGACACTACTGTTGTAACTCAAAATGTGGACAACTTGCACGAGCGTGCAGGCAGTACTCGCGTCATTCACTTGCATGGCGAATTGACTAAGGTTTGTTCCAGCCGTGACCCCTACGATCCCCGTTACATCAAAACCCTTAAACCAGAGGAATATGAAGTGCACATGGGTGATTTGGCAGGCGATGGCACTCAATTACGCCCTTTCATCGTATGGTTTGGGGAAGCGGTGCCTAAGATTGAAACTGCCGTGGAGTACGCGGAACAGGCTGACATTTTTGTCATCATCGGCACATCACTCAATGTTTATCCCGCAGCCGGGCTGCTTCGGTATGTCCCCGCCGGCGCGGAGGTTTTTCTCATTGACCCCAAGCCGGTTGACACACATTCCAATAGGGAGGTACATGTCATCCGGAAAGGAGCATCGGAAGGTGTCAGGGAGTTGAAGGAATGGTTGCTGAAGCAACAATAAACAGTTTTACCGCACATCGGCTCCCCACATCATCTTGCCGCGTAAGGTATCGAAGAACTTATGATTAAACCGCTTCACTACCTTGATGGTATAGTCTGCCTTGGTGATGCGCAGGCGGGTATGTTCCCTGCATGATCCGCTGCGTCCGTCAATGGCTACCAAAAAGTTGTGGCTGCGGCTTTCAACATCGAGGGTGATTTCCCAATCATCGCAAATTACAATGGGGCGCACGTTGAGACTGTGCGGGGCTACCGGCGTGAGGGCTATGGTGCGGCTGTGGGGCACTATGATGGGGCCTCCTACGCTGAGCGAGTAGGCCGTTGATCCTGTTGGCGTAGCAACGATCAACCCGTCAGCCTGATAGGTGATGAGGCGAGCACCGTTGATGGAAGTGTTGATGCTAATCATCGAGGAACTGTCGCGTTTCAGCACGGCAATCTCGTTGAGGGCATAAGGTTCGTGTTGCAGTTGCGGGTCATCGCACTGCAGGCTGAGCACGCTGCGCTCTTCCACCATGAAACTGTTGCGATGGATTTCGTTGAAAGTCGCTTCCATTTCGGCTGGTGACACATCGGCCAAAAAGCCCAGCCGGCCCGTGTTGATGCCCAAGATGGGGATGTTTTTCCGCCCCACGCGGCTGGCAGCTGTCAGGAAAGTACCGTCTCCGCCAATGCTTAACACCATGTCCGCAGAAAAGTCATTGCCGTCAAAAAGTTCGGCAGCGGGAATGTCGAGGCGCAGGCTCTCGGTAAGAAACTGGTAGAATTCTCTGCAGATGCAGATTTGTGCGTTGTGCCGCTCTAACAGCCTGAAAAGAGTTTCGGCGTGAGAGGACTTGTGCGCTTGGTGCGTATTCCCAAAAATAGCAAATTTCATGCTTACTATTGTTATTAATGTTTGCAAAGATGCCATTTTTTTTCAAGAAGCAACTAACTTGTTGCTATAATTTGTACTTTTGCTCCGCAATAGCATGAATGCTAAGAGTGACGTATGACCAAACTGAGCGTTAATATAAATAAGGTGGCAACATTGCGCAATGCGCGGGGAATGGATGTTCCCAATGTTGTGAAGGTGGCATTGGATTGCGAGGATTTTGGCGCGGACGGCATTACCGTACATCCCCGTCCCGATGAACGCCACATCCGTAGGGAAGATGTATTCGACCTGCGTCCGTTGTTGCGCACCGAATTCAATATGGAAGGATATCCATCCAAGGATTTCATTGATATGGCGTTGAAAGTAAAACCTCATCAGGTGACACTGGTGCCTGATAGTCCTTCGCAACTCACGTCGAATACAGGTTGGGACACAAAGGCTCACGGCCGGTTCCTTTCGGAAGTGCTTGACGTTTTCAACCATGCAGGCATCCGCACCTCAGTATTTGTGGATGCCGACCCCCAAATGGTGGAATATGCCGCTAAGGCAGGAACTGACCGGGTGGAGCTGTTCACCGGATCTTATGCTTTGCAGTTTGACACAGATAAGGAAGCAGCCGTGGCTTCCTATGTGGAAGCAGCCAAGACGGCACGTAAGCTGGGGCTGGGACTCAATGCGGGGCATGACCTCAATCTGAAAAACCTTTCTTTCTTTTATCAAAACATACCTTGGTTAGACGAAGTGTCGATTGGTCATGCATTGATTTGCGATGCCCTTTACTTAGGGCTGGAACACACAATTCAGGAATATAAAAAATGCCTTCACTGATGGAGCTAAAGAAAGGCATGGCCATTAGGGCAACCATTGCAGGGAAAGCGCCGATATTGGACTTTTGGGGCACGGCGGCCGGTATGGCAAGAGTTAAAACCATGGCTTTCATGAACTTGTTGAACGGAACGGTTTGAATAGTTCCTGCGCCTGTTCAATACACGACTATTAATCATAAAGAGAACCATCAAGCGTGTCAAAGCATAGAGACAATATATCACCTAATGCCATCAGAGTGTTGCTGCCCTCAGGCAAGCGGCAGGTGTCTGCCAAGTTGTTGACGGAAGCCATCACCGGCAAGGAGCTGAACTGTTACGCAGTTTTGGGGACTGGCCGTGAGCAAAGCCGCAGAAGATGCAGCCAAGAAAGCACGCTTCAATGGACAGATTGAATAATCGATAGGGAACAATTACATACTATTTTAAAATGAAATAACTGGAGGAAAGAATCATGGGTACAGTTTATGTGTTTTTTGCAGATGGATTTGAAGAAATGGAAGCCTTTGCTTCTGTAGATGTCCTGCGGCGTGCCGGCGTGCCGGTGCAAATGGTGACAGTGACCGACGATGAAATAGTAAGAGGCGCTCACGGCATTCCCGTACTGTGTGACAAGAACATCAGCAACTGCGATTTCTACGATGGCGAATTGCTTTTGTTGCCCGGCGGACTACCCGGCGCGACTACCTTGGAAGAAAGCGGGGAGCTTCGCAAGCTCATTCTGAAATTTGCTGCCGCTGGCAAGCCGCTTGCCGCTATTTGTGCCGCTCCGATGATTTTGGGCCAGCTTGGGTTGCTCAAGGGCAAGAAGGCTACCTGCTATCCGGGCTTTGACAAGTACTTGGAAGGCGCAGAATATACGGGTGCCATGGTAGAGAAAGACGGCAACATCATTACCGGTAAAGGCCCCGGTGCCGCTATTCCCTTTGCATTGGCCGTGGTTGAGCTGCTTTGCGGCCTCGATAAGGTACAGGAATTGAAAGAAGCCATGTGCTTGGCATAAATGAAAAGGCCGTAGGATATTATTCATTTATATTTGTGTGAAGTACGCTCTGATTGTGGCAGGAGGCAGGGGCTTGCGCATGGGAGGCGATTTGCCGAAGCAATTTCTTCCCTTAGGGGGGAAACCTGTGCTGATGCGCACCTTGGAGGCCTTCCATGCCTGTGATGCAGAGATACATCTTATAGTGGTGCTGCCCCGCAGCCAGCAGGACTATTGGTCTATGTTGTGCGGGGAGCACCATTTTCCATTGCCTCATGTGGTGGCCGATGGCGGAGAAACGCGTTTCCATTCGGTGAAAAACGGGCTGGAACTTATCCACACGCCGGGACTGGTAGGCGTGCATGACGGTGTCCGCCCTTTCGTGTCGCCGGAAGTTATTGCGCGTTGTTATGCTGAGGCGGCTGTCAGGCGGGCTGTCATTCCTGTCACAGACGTGGTGGAGACTATGCGTTGTTTGCGGGAGGGAGGCAGTGTGACCGTGCCCCGTACCGATTATAAGTTAGTCCAAACCCCACAAGTATTCGATGCCGAATTGCTGAAAGAAGCCTACCGCCAGCCCTATACGCCCGCATTCACCGATGATGCATCGGTTGTGGAAGCCATGGGAGCGCCGATCTTCCTCACGCCAGGCAACCGTGAGAATATCAAGATAACCACACCATTCGACTTGAAAGTCGCATCAGCACTGCTTGGCTCATGTACGATTTGACGACGTGCGACATAAAGTACCTGCCGGGCGTCGGCCCGCAACGCGCTTCGCTGCTCTCCGCAGAAGCAAATATCCGTTCGTTTTACGACCTCCTTTATTATTTCCCCACGAAATATGTAGATCGCAGCCGCATTTACCATGTCCGCGAGATAAACGGCGCCATGCCATACATCCAGCTGAATGGTGAAATCTTAAGCTTTGAGGATATAGGCGAAGGACGGCAACGGCGTTTGGTGGCTCACTTTTCCGACGGCACTGGTTTTGTCGACCTTGTCTGGTTCAACGGCATCCGGTATATTTTAAACAAATACAAGCTTCACCAGCCTTACGTGGTGTTTGGCAAGCCGGGCGTTTTCAATGGGCGGATACAATTGCCGCATCCCGACATCGACCCGGCGGAAGAGCTGCATCTTTCCTCCATGGGGGTGCAACCTTACTATCCCGTCACGGACAAGATGAAGCGCGCCGGGCTTAACTCCCGCATGCTTGAAAAGATGGTGCATACCGTCTTCCGGCAAATCCGCGAACCGCTGCCCGAAACGCTTTCGCCGGCCATTTTGCAGGCGCATCATTTACTGCCGTTGACCGATGCTTTGGCCAACGTGCATTTCCCCGCCAATGCAGATATGCTGCGCAAGGCGCAATACCGGCTGAAGTTTGAAGAGCTGTTTTACATCCAGCTCAATATCCTGCGCTATGCCAGCGAGCGCAGGCGGAAGTATCGCGGTTACATGTTTGGCCGTGTGGGCGAGGCGTTTCATACGTTTTATGAGAAGAACCTGCCGTTTGAGCTGACCAATGCCCAAAAGCGCGTGCTGAAAGAAATCCGCCGCGATATGGGGGCTAGCCGCCAGATGAACAGGCTGTTGCAGGGCGATGTGGGCAGCGGGAAAACGCTGGTCGCCCTGATGAGCATGCTGATCGCCCTCGACAATCATTACCAAGCCTGCCTGATGGCTCCCACCGAAATCCTGGCCAACCAGCATTACGACACCATCTGCGGCTTGCTGCACGGCATGGGCATTCGGGTGGAGTTGCTCACCGGTTCCATCAAAGGCAAGCGGCGCGAAGATATCTTGTCCGGCTTGCAGGCAGGCGACGTGCAAATCCTTATCGGCACTCATGCCGTCATTGAAGACCCGGTAAACTTCGCCGCGCTTGGCTTTGTGGTGATTGACGAACAGCACCGCTTCGGCGTGGCGCAGCGCGCCAGGTTGTGGAGCAAAAGCGAGCAGCCGCCTCATGTGCTTGTCATGACCGCCACCCCCATCCCCCGCACACTGGCCATGACGCTTTACGGCGATTTGGACGTATCTGTCATCGATGAACTTCCGCCGGGGCGCAAGCCGATTGCCACCATTCATCAGTTTGACAGGCATCGCGCCGCCATTTACGACTCGGTGCGCAGGCAAATCGCCGGGGGGAGGCAGGCCTATATAGTCTATCCGCTGATAAGCGAGAGCGAGAAGATGGATCTCAAGAACTTGGAAGACGGCTATCGGCACGTCTGCGACGCTTTCCCCGATTGCCGCGTCTGCAAGGTACATGGCAGGATGAAGCCGGCCGAGAAAGACGCGCAAATGCAACTGTTTGTTTCGGGGGAGGCGCAAATTTTGGTGGCCACTACGGTGATTGAAGTCGGCGTCAACGTGCCCAATGCTTCGGTGATGATTATCGAGAATGCCGAGCGCTTCGGCCTGTCGCAGCTGCACCAGTTGCGCGGCAGGGTAGGGCGCGGCGCCGAGCAGTCCTACTGCATTCTGGTGACGGGCTACAAACTGAGTGAAGACACCCGCAAACGCATCGAAATCATGGTGCGTACCAACGATGGCTTTGAAATCGCTGAAGCCGACCTCAAATTGCGCGGCCCCGGCGATTTGGAAGGGACGCAGCAGAGCGGCATCGCTTTCGATTTGAAGATTGCCGACATTGCCCGCGACGGGCAATTGCTGCAGTATGTCCGCGAAGTGGCGCAACAAGTGGTGGAAACAGACCCTGCGGCCTCCCTGCCCGAAAATGAAGTGCTGTGGCGGCAACTGAAGCAGCTAAGGAAGACAAATGTCAACTGGGCGGCAATCAGTTGAACGATATGGTTCGGCTTGCGCACGTGTGCCCAGGATAATACCGTATTTGCCGCAGTATCCGAAATAAATTCGCGGGCACAGTTGTGGCGCGGCATACGGCCGGCAAACCGGCAGAATACCATATTTGCTCCATTGCCGTTCCGCGTTTCCTCCATGCGCGCACGGGGCGCGGGCGGTGCAGTACGGCGGAAACGCCGTGTGCGCATGGAGGAAACGCGGAACGGGTATCTCCCTCAGGGCACTTTCCAGGGCAGTTTTCTTATTCTTTATGCATATAGGCTTTCGCAGGTGAAAGGGGGAACAGGTTGCACAATGTACAGGATTGTTGCGGGATATGCCGGCCTCCCTGTTAATTAATGTGTCTTTTTGGCCATGCGCGCTTCTTTATGTTGCAGAACATATCTAATTGTATTTCTCTGTTATAGAAACGGTTACACGTATCTTTCGCCTGTTTTAGGGTTAGCCTCTATTAAAAAGATGTTAAGGGGGTGTTCAATGTTTCAAATATAAATCCTATCTTTGAGGGATTTTTAATAAGAGCAACCGGATTTCCGCGCGAAACAGGCCGAAAAGCGCTGCCCGCAGAAAGCCAAAACCCAAACAAAAATATAATGAAATTGATTTGCATCAAAACCGCTTTAATAGCAGCTGCGGCAGCGGCCAGCATGAATACTTTCGCACAAGACTTGATAGCCCGCGTGGCACCCGTTGACAGGAAACTCAAGAGCGTTGACTCTTTGGCTCTCCAAGCGCAAATCCGCGAGGAGCAGGCTCTCTATCCAGGCCTTGATTTATATCCCAATTGGGATAACGAATATGTGCAGGCCTATAAAAATGCGGTCATTCCCGAATCATATACGTTTGACCTTACCGGTTTTTATATGCCTACCGATCATACACGCATCACCGATGTGTTCGGCTACCGTCCCCGCCGCCGCCGTTCGCACTACGGGCTTGACATCAAGGTTTACGTGGGCGATACCATCCGCGCGGCATTCAACGGCAAGGTGCGTGTGGTGAAAAATCAAGGGCGCCGGGGCTACGGCAAATACATCGTGATCCGCCACGATAACGGGCTCGAAACAGTGTACGGCCACCTGTCCAAACAGCTGGTGGATGTGAACCAGCATGTCAAGGCCGGCGAGCCGATAGCCTTGGGAGGCAATACGGGACGTTCCACCGGCTCGCACCTCCACTTCGAAACCCGTTTCCTCGGCATACCCATCAATCCGGCACTGATGTTCGACTTCGAAAAGCAAGATATCGTGGCGGACAATTACACTTTCCAGAAGAGAGCTTCGGTTGCCAAGACTGCTTCGAGCAAGGGCTTGTTCTACAAGGTAAAGCGGGGCGATACGCTCTCTAAGATTGCAGCCCGCCAAGGCGTGTCAGTCGCTACCTTATGCAAGTTAAACCGCATCACGCGCCGCACCGTCCTTCGGCCGGGTCAGGTTCTGCGCTGCTCTTGAAACGTTGCGGCTTAGCATTTTTATCTATATAAATGTTGAAAGGCGGCGTACATATATAGCCTTTTGCGGATTATGTAGTTGCCCTTAAAAATCACGTTTATAAAAGTTATGCCTTGGACGAAGAGCGGACTTTAAATGTCTTATGGTTGATCCTATCCCTGTACGTTTGCAGGACAACCCGTGCTTCTTCCTGCGTGTTTAATAACGTAAGTCCGGCACAAATCAATGCTATAACAAGTTGCTTGCCATTCACAAGCTCAATGCCAATGGCAGGCAAAGTGCATGTTCTTCAGCCCGCCATGGGCAGTACCCGTCAAAGCTCTTATCCTAAGCAATATCCTGTCGCCTGCGTCCGTTAGGGAGTTCCTCATGTCGCCCTTAACCATGCCGGCACGCAGTTACCCATTTATGGTTGCCGGGCATCTGACTTTCCCCAATGATTCCCGGGCATTTGATTCGTCCGGCTTGAAGCGGAATCAAAGAAAATGAATCCATTTAGCGCTCGCCCTGTCCAGTCAAATTGGCGGAAAGGGCAAAAGGTTCTTAAATAGTAGGCGGTGCCGATCGCATTAACAACGGTGAGATTACGCGCGCTGCCTTGATGTGGGCATGGAGGAAACACGGTACGGCAGGCGTTAATTTGCAGGCGAATAGCCTTAAAACGACAAACGCAATGGATATTATATCGAGTTCACATAAAGAATCAGGTGAAAACAAGCATATGCTTTCCTTAAAAAACAGTATCTTTGCCTGCCTATTTTAAGTGTACCGTATGAAAAAACTTATCACATCGGCTCTTTTCTTATGCGCCCTCTCCTCGCAGGCTTTCGCGCAGCCCGGAGGGAAGGTCATCCTTGGCGATGAACAGGCCTCCGAATATTTCCCCTTGCTGCAAGGAAAACGGATTGCCATATTCTCCAACCATACCGGAATGGCAGGCGACAAGCACTTGCTGGATGTCTTGATAGAAAACCGGTTCAATGTCGTGGCCATCTTCTCGCCCGAGCACGGCTTCCGAGGCGATGCCGATGCCGGCGAACATGTGGCAAGTTCTGTAGACCCCAAGACGGGAGTGCCCATCTTGTCGCTTTACGATGGCAAATCGGGCAAGCCAAGCGAAGAGTCCATGCGCAAATTCGATTTGCTCATCGTCGATATCCAAGATGTGGGACTCCGCTATTACACCTACTACGTTTCCATGTGCCGGTTGATGGACGCCTGTGCCGAACACGGGCGGAAGATGTTGATACTGGACCGCCCCAACCCCAACGGGCACTACGTGGACGGGCCTCTGCTGGACATGAAGTACAAGTCTGGAGTGGGCTGGCTGCCTATCCCTGTCGTACACGGTATGACGTTGGGTGAACTGGCGCTGATGGTAAACGGCGAGCATTGGCTGCCCGAATCGCGCACCTGCGACGTGGCCGTCATTCCCTGCAGGAACTATACCCACCGGACGATATACAGGCTGCCTGTTCCTCCATCGCCCAACTTGCCGGACATGAAGTCGGTCTATCTCTACCCTTCGACCTGCTATTTCGAGGCCACCCCCGTCAGCTTAGGCAGAGGGACGAACAAGCCTTTCCAAGTGTACGGGCATCCCGGCATGAAAGGCTGCAGCTACAGTTTCACGCCGCGCAGCATGCCCGGAGCCAAGAACCCGCCGCAACTGGGCAAGTTGTGCTACGGCGTTGACTTGAGCGGCATGAGCGATGAAGAAATCTGGGAACGGGGCCTTGACCTGACCTATGTCATCGATGCCTACCGCAACTTGAATATAGGCGACAAGTTTTTTACTCCTGTCTTCGAGAAACTGATTGGCGTGGATTACGTGCGCAAGATGATCGAAGCAGGCAAGGATGCCAACGAAATCAAAGCTCTTTGGCAAGACGATGTAAAGAAATTCAAAGAACAGCGGAAGCCTTACTTGCTTTACGCAGAATAGCCCCAAAGCGAGAGTATTGCTTCCGAGCTCTCCAACCGTTGCTCCCAGCCAACACGGAAGCGACGGCCCGCCAATAAGAACAAAAAGACCCCATAGGAATGGCCACCGTTTGGATTATACTCACTACCATCGCATGCTACTTTGCCCTGTTGCTCATCATCTCTTGGATAACGGGGCGTAAGGCCGACAATGCCGGTTTCTTTACAGGCAACCGGAAGTCCCCTTGGTATATGGTGACGCTGGCTATGATAGGCGCTTCTATCTCGGGCGTAACGTTCATTTCCGTCCCCGGAGCCGTATTAAGCGGGGGATATTCCTACATGCAGATGGTTTTGGGCTTTTTCACAGGCTCTATCGTCATTGCTTTCGTACTGATCCCGCTCTTCTACCGGATGAACCTGACGAGCATCTACGGCTATTTGGAAAACAGGTTCGGCTTGGCTTCCTACCGCACGGGAGCCTGGTTCTTCTTCATATCCAAGATGCTGGGCGCGTCGGTACGTTTCTTCGTGGTATGCGTGGTGCTGCAATCGCTGGTCTTCGCCCCGCTGGACATTCCTTTCTCGCTGAACGTAGTCCTCACCGTAGCCCTCATCTGGCTCTACTCTTTCCAGGGAGGAGTTAAGTCGCTGATATGGACGGATTCACTGAAGACCGTCTGCCTCGTCCTGTCGGTAGCGTGCAGCATCGCTTTCATTGCGGACAGCCTCAACTTGGGCATCGGCGACTTGCCGGCAGCCATCGGCGGCCATCCGACCAGCCAGACGTTCTTCTTCGATGACCCGGACGATGGACGCTATTTCTGGAAGCAGTTCATCGCAGGCGTGTTCATGCTGATCGCTACCACAGGACTCGACCAAGACCTGATGCAACGCACGCTGAGCTGCAAGAACTTCAAGGAGTCACAGAAGAACATGATCGTGAGCTCGTTTGTCCAGATATTTGTCATTGGCCTGTTTTTGGTGCTCGGCACGCTGCTCTACATGTATGCCGACGTTTACATGCCTGAGCAGGAAGCGGCAGGCGATGCCCTGTTCGGTGAAGTGGCGTGGAGCGAAAACTTTCCGGCTTTCATAGGCATCGTCTTCATAATAGGGCTGATCGCGGCTGCCTACTCGGCTGCCGGGTCAGCCTTGACCGCCTTGACGACTTCGTTCACCATCGACATACTGAAAGCCAATGAAAAACAGGATGAAAAGGACTTGGCACTGACGCGCAAGCTGATTCATTTCATCATGTCGCTGCTGATGGCCATCGTTATCATCATCTTCTACGAGTTGAACGACGACAGTGCCATCAACGCCGTTTACAGCCTCGCCTCCTATACCTACGGCCCCATTCTCGGCATGTTCATTTTCGGTTTGGCATGCCGTAAGCCTGTACGCGACCGCTGGGTGCCCTTGATAGCCGTGGCCTCCCCCATCCTCTGTTACATTCTGAAAGATCATAGCGAAGTTTGGTTCGGCGGCTATCAAATCAGTTTTGAGCTACTCATCATCAATGCTCTGATTACTGTGCTCGGACTTTGCTTGCTGATACGAAGAAACCATCAACCAGAATCAATTCCCAACAGTTAACGAAAAAAAATATGTACCCAAAACATTACTTCCTGTCAACTTTGCTTGCCGCTTCCTTACTCCCGCTTGCAGGAAACGCGCAAGACTTTCCGATGGATCTCCGTCAGGAAATCGGCAGATATTTGGATGACGTAGCCCGAAAGGAAGTGTCCATCGGACAGATTAACATTGATTCGGTGGCAACTGAAGGCAAGACTCTCCGGCTGTTTGCCAACTCCAATTGTTCCTACATTCCTTTCCGCGAGGACAATGTGGACGAAATCTACCGGACGGTAAAGGCTATGCTCCCCGCCGGATGGGCCGGCTATCAACTCGAAATCCATACCAACGGACGAAGCATTGAGGAACAGATCCCGCTGGCATTCCGAAGCAAAAAAGACAAGAAAGCCATTTCCCCCCGGCCGGGGAAGAATGTTCCCTTAGTCCGTAAAATCTCTTCGCCCTATACACCCACCCAAGGACTGAACAACCGGCACATAGCCATGTGGCAAAGCCACGGCTTTTATTATGAAGCCAAGCTCGACCGTTGGGAGTGGCAACGTGCCCGTATCTTCCAGACGGTGGAAGACCTCTACACGCAAAGCTATGTCCTGCCTTTCCTCGTACCCATGCTTGAGAATGCCGGTGCCAACGTACTCCTACCCCGCGAACGCGACACGCAAACCCACGAAGTGATAGTGGACAATGACGGTTGCCTGGAGGGAAAATCCATATACATTGAACGCAATGCCGCCCGAAAATGGAGCAACGGGGAAGGTCAAGGATTCGCCCACCGGCGTTACATTTACAAAGATTTTGAAAATCCGTTCAACGAAGGTACCTATCGGCAAGTCGAAACCATCCGCAAAGGAGAAGAAAGCGTAGCCAAATGGCTTCCCGAAATTCCTGAAAGCGGGCAATATGCCGTCTATGTATCCTATCATTCACTGCCCAACAGCACGGAGGATGCCCGATATACGGTCTATCACTGCGGCGGGAAGACAGAGTTCAGCGTCAACCAGACCATGGGTGGAGGTACATGGATTTATTTGGGCACTTTCGCTTTCGACAAAGGGCATGGCAACAACTGCATGGTAGTGTTGGGCAACCGATCGGACAAGGCAGGAAGACTCGTAACCGCCGATGCCGTAAAGATAGGCGGGGGTATGGGAAACATCGCCCGCAGCTGTTTAACCCAAGAAGCGGCCGGAAGCCTGAAAGACCCGGACAAGCACAATCTGCTCCCTGCCGACCTGTCGGCAACGGGCATATCCGATCTTTCCCAAACCAGCACCTATCCCCGCTTCTGCGAAGCCGCACGCTATTGGTTGCAATGGGCAGGCATCCCCGACAGTGTCTATTCGGAAAGTCAAGGGAAGAACGACTATACCGATGACTACAAGTGCCGCGGCAAGTGGGTGAACTACTTGGCAGGAGGTTCCTCAGTCAACCCCGATGAGAAAGGCTTGAACATTCCCATAGACTTGGCCTTGGCTTTTCATTCCGATGCAGGCACCACGCTCAACGATTCCATTATCGGCACATTGGGCATTTATTACACCCACACCGAGGAAAAGAAATATGCCAACGGGGCTTCACGCTACTTGGCTCGCGACTTGACCGACCTGATACAATCTAACATCGTGCGTGACATCCGCACCTTGTATGAGCCGGAATGGAGCCGCCGAGGCATGTGGAACCAGTCCTACTTCGAAGCCCGCGTACCCCGCGTACCCGCCATGCTGCTCGAATTGCTTTCGCACCAGAATTTTGCCGACATGCGCTACGGCCTTGACCCTCGTTTCCGCTTCACCGTCAGCCGTGCTGTATACAAAGGCATGCTCCAGTTCCTCAGTTCAGTAAGCGGGACAGACTATGTAGTACAGCCGCTTCCCGTTGACCATTTGTCAGTGAAGATGACCGATGAAGACATTATCGAATTGTCGTGGCTACCTGTGTCCGACCCGCTTGAACCGACGGCAGAACCTGAACAATACATTGTCTATACCCGCATCGGAAACGGGGACTTCGACAACGGCGTATTGGTAAAAGGCAATCATTACCACGCCCAATTGCCTGCCGGGGTGGTGTGCAGCTACAAAGTGACGGCTGTCAACGAGGGCGGTGAAAGCTTCCCGTCTGAAATACTTTCTGCGGGGCGCACATTCAACAGCAAGGGATGCGTGCTGGTCGTCAACGGCTTCGACCGTGTCAGTGCACCTGCCGACTTTGTGGCGCCTTCCACGGCTGGCACACTGCTGGCTGGATTTTTGGACAATCTCGACCATGGCGTGCCCTATATAAAAGACATCAGCTATATCGGCTCCATGAAAGAATACCGCCGCTCCATTCCTTGGATGGACGATGATGCCGCCGGCTTCGGCGACAGCTACGGCGATTATGAAACGCAAGTCATAGCCGGCAACACGTTCGACTATCCTGCCCTGCATGGCGCAGCCATCCTAAAAGCCGGTTATTCGTTCGTATCGTGCAGCGATGAAACCGTTGAGGAACAACTGGTTTCGCTAGCCGATTATACATACACGGATCTTATCTTGGGCAAGGAGTGCCAAACCAAAATGGGGCGGGGAATCAAACCTTTGGAGTACAAGACTTTCAGCCCTGCCCTACAGAGTGCCTTGGCCGATTACTGTGGCCAAGGCGGCAATCTGTTCGTGTCGGGCGCTTATGTAGCTACGGATTTGTGGGACAACCAGCTGATACCTTCACAGGAAGCCGACCGCAAGTTTGCGACCGAAGTGTTGAAATATCGTTGGCGCACAGGACAAGCTGCCTGCAACGGCCAAGTCAAGTGTGTGCTTTCGCCTTTCGGAAGCCTCAAAGGGAACTATGCTTACCACAACAAGTTGAATGTCGAGTCGTACGCAGTTGAATCGCCAGATGCCATCGAACCGGCAGAAGGCGCCTACACTTTCATGCGCTATGCTGAAAACAACCTGAGCGCAGGTGTCGCATACCGCAGCTCATACAAGACCATCGTTCTCGGCTTCCCTTTCGAAACCATCCGTACAGAAAAAGAGAGGAACGGACTAATGCATGCCATCCTGCAATTCTTTGATGAAACCGATAATTGAAGCCATGAAACTAACCTGTCCCAAATATCAATTATGCATCGGTATCCTGCTGTTTTCCCTATTCTCAAACGACATGCGGGCACAGCAGGGAAGTTTCCGCTTCGCGCAGCTGACGGATATCCATTTCACGCCGGGCAATCCCAATCCGACCGAAGATTTGTTGCGCTCGGTAGCACAAATCAACGCGACGGACAGCATTGACTTCGTGCTGGTAACGGGCGACCTGACCGACAACGGCGACCGTCTGTGCATGGAGCGCGTCAAGTCGTGCCTTGACTTGCTGGAAGCACCCTATTACGTCATTATGGGTAATCACGAGACGAAATGGAGCGAATCAGGCTGCACCGCCTTTTCAGACATCTACGGCGGCGAACGTTTTGAATTCATGCACAAAGGCATCTTGTTCCTGGGCTTCAACTCAGGGCCACTGATGCGCATGGCCTACGGGCATGTAGTTCCACAAGACATCCGCTGGCTGACAGCTGAGATGGAGAAAGCAGGCAAGAATACTCCTGTCATCCTCGTCACTCACTATCCCATGTTGGAAAGCGACGTGGACAACTGGTATGACGTGACCGATGCCGTCCGCCCCTACAACGTCCGCCTCTTCATCGGAGGCCACTACCACCACAGCCGCCAACTGAGCTATGACGGCATTCCGGGCATTCTAATGCGCAGCAACCTGCGCGACAATGATGGCAAACCGGGCTATGGCATTTACGAAGTGACTCCGGACTCCATCCGTATCTATACCCAACGCATCGGTGAAGCCAAGCGGCAGTGGGCTGCCTTTTCGCTCACCCATCCCTATTATGACCATCAAGGCAAAGCAGACAAATATCCCGACTATGCCGTCAACCAGGCCTATCCGCAAGTGAAAGCGGTTTGGACTATACGGACAGGCGTAGGCATCTACTGCTCGCCCGCTACGGACGGCAACCGCATATTCATAGGCGACGACCAAGGCCGGCTGACCGCATATAGCCTGAAGGAAGGCAAACCCCTGTGGAGCTTCACTGCCGAAAAGCGCATCGTAGGCACCCCTGCCGTGGCAGACGGAGTGGTGGTATTCGGTTCGGCTGACAGGCACATCTATGGCATCAACGCCGAAAACGGGCAACGGCTTTGGGCGCTCGAAGTCCCGGCTCCCGTGCTGGGAGCCGTAGCCATTGCCGACGGGACAGCCTACATCGGAGCCAGCGACCACACTTTCCGCGCCATCGACTTGAAAACCGGTAAAGTACGATGGGGCTACCCTGATGTACAGGGCTACATCGAAACGCGCCCTTTGTTGGCAAACGGCAAAGTGATATTCGGGGCGTGGGACAACACGCTCTACGCCCTTGGCCGACAGACGGGGCAGGCGTGTTGGAAGTGGACTCACGGCCTGCCGGGCATCCACTATTCACCGGCAGCCGTATGGCCCGTGGCGGCCAATGGCAAGGTGTTCATCGCCGACCCCAAACGTGCCTTGACAGCCATCGACCTTCAGACGGGGCAAACCGTCTGGCGCACTTCCCAGTCGCAAGTACGCGAAAGCATCGGCCTTTCCGAAGACAAGCTACGTGTCTATGCCAAGACGATGAACGACAGCATCGTCTGCTATGCGGCCGAAGGGCAGGAAGCCCGCCAACTGTGGGCTACGGACGCCGGCTTCGGTTATGAACATGCTCCCAGCATGTTGCCTGAAAAGGAAGGCATCGTTTACGCCAGCACCAATGACGGACTGGTATGCGCGCTGGACGGGCGCACAGGACGCCTCCTCTGGCAGCACAAGGCGGGCAATTCGCTCATCAATACGGTTGTTCCCTTAGGGCACGGTTCGTTGCTCATCAGCAGCACAGACGGCACAATCACTTTGCTTCAAGACAAGAAACATAAATAGCCCTCACTAAACAATAACGGCATGGAAAGAATCGATTGTTACCTCCTCTACGCAGGAAGCAAAGACATAGGACAAACGTTCAAAGAACTGCAAGCCACCGGGCAAACCGGGCAAATCACGCTCTTCGGCTCGGAAGCGCCTGTCAACCTGCTCGAGGGTTGCAGCTACTTGATTGTCGATAAGCCATTCAGCAGCCAAAGCCTGAAAGCCATCGCCGCACGAGCCAAAGCCCCCTACACCCTGATTTACACCAAGGATGCCGTCCTCAGCCTGGGCATGTTTGCCTTGGAGCGTATGGTACACGTCCTGAATGACAGCGGCGCGGGCATGGCCTATGCGGACCATTACCAAATGAAAGGAGGCAAACAAAGCATCGCCCCTGTCATCGACTACCAGCAAGGGTCGCTGCGCGATGATTTCGACTTCGGCTCTGTACTGCTTTACCGCACCGATGCCCTAAAGGAAGCCGCCGCCCGCATGACGGCCGGCTACCAGTTCGCCGGGCTTTACGACCTGCGCCTCAAGTTGTCGCAACGCCATGAATTGGTACACATCAACGAATACCTTTACATCGAAGTGGAGGACGACACTCGCCGCAGCGGAGAAAGGATATTTGACTACGTGGACCCGAAGAACCGTGACCGCCAAATTGAGATGGAAGCAGCCTGCACCGAACACCTGAAAGAAGTGGGCGGTTACTTGAAGCCGGAGTTCGAACACATCGCGTTCGGCCAAGGAGACTTCGAATACGAAGCCTCTGTCATCATCCCCGTGCGCAACCGCATCCGCACTATCCGCGACGCCATCCGCTCGGCGTTGTCCCAGCAGGCTGGCTTCAAGTTCAACCTCATTGTTATCGACAACCACTCGACCGACGGCACCACCGAAGCCATCGACGAGTTCAAAGCCGATGAGCGGCTGATCCACATCGTCCCCAGGCGCAACGACCTGGGCATCGGCGGCTGTTGGAACATAGGCGCGCATCACCCCAAGTGCGGCAAGTTTGCCGTCCAGCTGGACAGTGACGACGTATATAAGGACGTGCGCGCGCTGGCCACGATGGTGCGTGCTTTCTACGAGCAGAACTGCGCAATGGTAGTGGGCACGTACATGATGACCGACTTCGACATGAACATGATTGCCCCCGGCATCATCGACCACCGTGAATGGACTCCCGGGAACGGGCGCAACAATGCCTTGCGTATCAACGGGCTGGGAGCCCCCCGCGCCTTCTATACCCCTGTGCTGCGCGAGATGAAAGTGCCCAACACCAGCTACGGCGAAGATTATGCGCTGGGACTGAAGTTCTCACGCCGCTTCCAGATAGGCCGCGTATATGATGTCGTTTACCTCTGCCGCCGCTGGAATGACAACTCCGATGCGGCGCTCGACGTGGTGAAAATGAATGCCAACAACCTCTACAAAGACCGCATCCGTACTTGGGAGTTGCAAGCACGCATTGCACAGAACAAGCGAATAAATGCATGAGCCCAGGATAAGGAAACGCCCTTGGAGAGTGCTGCTCGG
>CAYSIQ010000011.1:0-14112 GCA_964431195.1 uncultured Bacteroides sp. | reverse complement strand
GCACGTGCATGGAGGAAACGCCGTACAGCAGCCGGCAATTTGCAGGCAAGAAACCGGGAAATGGCAAACGGGATATTACATCGAACACATATTAAAGTTAAGGCTTTCTCACCCCGGACTTACGCAGGCAAAGATTGCGCAGCCCATGACGGCTATACGGGGAGAGGCAAGATAAAATATAGAATATTGTCACAATGGACTCTTTCAACAAAGAAGTGAATGGCCTACTGGATCGCCAACTTGCCGCGTGGGAGACGGCACGCCGCAACTATGGTGCGCTCGCCGATGTACGGGTAAAAGAACTGGACGTGCGCGGAGTGCCCTACAAGGTGCAGTTCAATCCCGCGCGCATCGTTTCCTCCGGCGCAAAGGTCGATGCTATGTCCGTCCGGGAACGCCGTTGCTTCCTTTGCGCCGCCAACCGCCCCGTCGGGCAGGAGAGCCTCCCTTTCGGCAGCCGCTACGAAGTGCTGGTGAACCCTTTCCCCATCTTCCCGCGGCACCTTACTGTGCCCGATACGAGCCATCTGCCCCAACGTATCGGCCGTCGCTTTGGCGACATGTTGGAATTAGCTCGTCAGTTGACGGGCTTCACCATCTTCTATAACGGCCCGCGCTGCGGCGCTTCTGCCCCCGACCATGCCCATTTCCAGGCAGGCAGCCGCAACTTCATGCCCATCGAATCCGATTGGCGCACGCGGATAGCCGAAACGATGGCACAGACCTGCCACGCCACTCTTTGCAGCTTGGACGACGCACCGCGCACGACTCTTGTTATCGATTCCGACGAGGCCGGTGAAGCCTGCCGTTTCTTCCGCGCCATCTGCCGCGCCCAGCCCATTCCCGATGGCGGCGAGGAACCTATGATGAACATCCTCGCCTTCTACGAATCGGGCCGTTGGACAGTATTCGTCTTCCCGCGCGCCAAGCACCGCCCCGCCTGCTACACAGCCGAGGGGGACGCCCGCCTGCTGAGCAGCCCCGCGTCAGTCGACTTGGGCGGCGTATTCATTACCCCCCTTGAACAAGATTTCTTGAAAATCACCGCTGATGACGTGGCGCAGATAGTAAGCGAAGTATGCCTTGCGCCCGAGGCCTTTGCCCGCATGAAAGGGCGCATCCGCAACGAAATCTATTAACGAAAAGAATCAGCATGAAAGAACCCGAAGTACATGTAGGAATCCTCTCCGGCTCCCGGATAGAATTTACCTTGCTGGCCTCTTGCCGGCAAGGGGGACGGAAAGTGGACGGGAAGCAGGTCGCCGCCTTCGACCACGGCCGCATCCGGTGGCAAGGCCGCCTCTACGATGAACTGCTCTTCGAGCCGGAGGACGGGCAGGCGGGCTCGTTTGAGCTGCACGGTGTCACCATTGGCATCAACTTCCATTGGGAACGCAAGGAAGACCAGCGATTCCAAGGGGCTCTACGCATCATCGTGGAGAATGGCATGCTGGTTGCTGTCAACGTCATTCTCGCGGAATGCTACTTAGCCAGTGTCATCTCCAGCGAAATGAGCGCCACCGCCTCGCCGGAACTGCTGAAAGCCCATGCCGTCATCTCAAGAAGCTGGCTGCTGGCGCAGATGAGCAAAGGCAAAGAAGCCGCAGCCAAGCATACAGGCTGTACTGCCCGCGCCCGAAGCGACGAGGAACTTATCCGATGGTCCGGCCGCAAAGACCATACCCGTTTCGATGTCTGCGCCGACGACCACTGCCAGCGCTACCAAGGCATTACCCGCGCCTCGGCGGACAGCGCGCGGCAAGCCGTCCGCGCCACGCGCGGGCAGGTGCTGGTGCACGAAAGCAAGATATGCGACACCCGCTTCTCCAAATGTTGCGGCGGCGCCTTTGAGGAATTTCAATACTGCTGGGAAGACACTCCTTACCCCTACCTGCGGAAGCAACGCGACTGGCGTGTCCGACGAGGCGATGCCTCCGCGCCTGCCGCCACCCTGCCTGACCTTACCATTGAAGCCGAAGCCGACCGCTGGATACGCACCTCGCCCGAAGCCTTCTGCAACACTGCGGACAAGCGCATCCTGTCTCAAGCGCTTAACAACTACGACCAAGAAACCGCCGACTTCTACCGTTGGCGGGTGGAATACACGCAGGAAGAACTTGCCGCCCTCATCTTGAAACGCTCGGGGGTGGACTACGGGCAAATCATCGACCTTGTCCCTGTGGCCCGCGGCGCCAGCGGACGCTTGTGGAAGCTGAAGATTGTAGGCACCAAACGCGCGCTCACCATCGGCAAGGAGCTGGAAATACGCCGCACCTTATCGCCTTCGCACCTTTACAGCTCGGCTTTCGTGGTGGACAAGGACGGCCTCTCGCCCGAAGGCATCCCCGGACGCTTCACCCTCGTCGGCGCGGGGTGGGGACACGGCGTGGGCCTTTGCCAGATTGGCGCCGCCGTCATGGGCGAACAGGGCTACAAGCACGACGAAATATTGTTACACTACTACATCGGAGCAGAGATAAAGCAGGCATACTGAAGCATCGTCCTTGCCTTTTCCCAAAGGAAAGGATTGGAAACGAACACATAACGAAAGAGAACGGCCATGAACAAGAAGACAACACGCACATCCCCGCCCGCCGCGGGAAAGGGGGAAGGGACAAGGCAGGGAGGCGGTCCGCGTTCCCCCTGGACGTGGATACCGACCCTGTACTTCGCCCAAGGCCTGCCCTACGTGGCGGTAATGACCATTTCCGTCATCATGTACAAACGCTTGGGCATGTCGAACACCGATATCGCCCTCTATACCGGCTGGCTGGGGCTGCCGTGGGTCGTCAAGCCTTTCTGGAGCCCGTTTGTCGACATCATCAAGACCAAACGCTGGTGGACGCTGGCCATGCAGTGGATTGTGGCCGCGGCGCTGGCCGGCATCGCCTTCACCATCCCCACGGAATTCTACGTGCAGTTCACATTCGCCATCTTCATGCTTATGGGGTTCGCTTCGGCCACGCACGACATTGCCGCCGACGGCTTTTACATGCTGGCCTTGAGCGAGCACGGCCAGTCGTTGTACGTGGGCATCCGAAGCACTTTCTACCGCATCGCCACTGTCATGGGGCAAGGCATACTGGTCATACTGGCCGGCGCCATCGAGATGAATTCCGGGCTGGAGCCCGTCAGGATACAGGTGGTGGCCGACCCGTCGGAACAGGCGGCGGCGGCCGTCCTGCCGGCGCCCGCCCCGGCGGCGGCAGGGCAGCCGCTCCGCTTCCTCGCCTCCGAGGCCACGGTGCGGGCTTCCACGCGGCCGCCGGCAAGCGCCGCCGACGGGCAAGGCCGGACTATCCCCTTTGCCGAATACGCATCGCTGATGCGCGACTCGGTGAACAATATGAACGTGCGCAACGGCTTCGTCAAGGGCGGCCTCGTCCGGAAAGGGGCGGCGGCCGCCGCGCCGCCGGCCCGAGAAGGCGCTTTCCGCGCCTGGCTGCGCGGCGCTTTCGGCGAGGGGCAGGCCGCCGCCGGGCAAGCCCCCAACAACATCGCGCTGGCCGCCGTAAGGCTCAACCGCCGGCCGGCTTCCGGAGAGAGCATCGTGCTCAACGTGGAATACAAGGACGGCGACCAGAGCATCAGGCTGGAGCAGGACAAGCTCTCCACGCGCTTCGAGTTCAACGAAAGCAATTGGGACAAGCCGGCCTACCTCTACTTCGAGATAGACCGCAAGCTGGCCCGACGCGCGGAAGCCGGCTTCGTGGGCACGTCGGGCAACATACCGCTGGCATGGCTGGCGGTGTTCGTCGCGCTGTCGGTTTTCTTCTTCCTTGCAGCCGTCTACCACAGCCGGGCCTTGCCCCGCCCGCCCGCCGACTCCGCCCGCAAGAACACGGACGCGCGCGCCATCGCCAAAGGCTTCATCGACGCTTTCCGCACTTTCTTCACCAAGAAGCCTTTCGGGCAGACGGCGGCCGCCATCGGCTTCATGCTGCTCTACCGCTTCCCCGAGGCGCAGCTGACCAAAATCATACAACCGTTCCTGCTTGACCCCGCCGACAAAGGCGGGCTTGGCCTGACGACCGGCGAGGTGGGGCTGGCGTACGGCACGGTGGGCATCACCGGGCTGACGCTGGGCGGCATCGTCGGCGGCGTCGCGGCCGCCAAGGGCGGGCTGAAGAAGTGGCTGCAGCCCATGGCGTGGAGCATGTCGCTCACCTGCCTGGCATTCGTCTACATGAGCTATTTCCAAGGCCATTCGCTGCTGGAGGTCAACATCTGCGTCTTCATCGAGCAGTTCGGCTACGGCTTCGGCTTCACGGCCTACATGCTTTACCTCATCTACTATTCCGAGGGCGAGTTCAAGACCTCGCACTACGCCATCTGCACCGGCTTCATGGCGCTGAGCATGATGCTGGGCATGGTAGCCGGCTGGCTGCAGGAAACCATCGGCTACCGCCGCTTCTTCGTGTGGACCATGATATGCTGCGTCGCCACCGTCGGCATGGCCGCGCTAGTGAAGGTAGACCCGGCTTTCGGGAAGAAGGAAGAATGAGGACGGGCGCGGGCAAGGCCCCGCCGCCCTTACGGCCTCCCGCCCGCCTCTTTTTATTTTTTTGAAAATAATTTACATTTTTCAGCCCCGCGCGAGGCGCGGGAAGCGCCTCGCGGGAGAGGCCTGCCGGGACATGCGTATGTCATGCCTCGTGACATACGTATGTCATGCCTCGTGACATACGTATGTCAGACCCCGTGACATACGTATGTCAGACCCCGTGAGATACGTATGTCACAAAGGCCCCCTCGCCGCCGCCCCCGGAGGAGGCGGCGGAACCTCCCGCAGCATGCTGTCTTTCAGCCTGTTGCGAGGCCTCGGAATCTCGCCGGCGGGGAGCCCGCCGGCTCCCGCCGGGAAGGCCGCCGCCGGCCCGGCCCGCCCGCCGGGAAGGCGCCCGGGAAGGCGCCCGCGCGGATGGTAATTTATCCTTACAAAATGCCGCCCCGGAAGCCCCCCGGGGCGGAAGCCGGGCCGGCGGCCTCTTGCAGATGTCGGGAAATATTGCGAATATTGCAGGCGGATCGCGCGGCCCCGGCCAAGGGGAAGCGCGCCGCACGACAAAAAAAAGACCCGCATACATGCACACGCACGCCGACACGACAACAAGCAACGCCGCTTCCTCCCGCCTCCTCGCCCTCGACATCCTGCGGGGCGTCACCGTGGCCGGGATGATCCTGGTGAACAACCCCGGCTCGTGGGAGCACGTCTACGCCACGCTGCGCCACGCCGAGTGGAACGGCCTCACGCCCGCCGACCTGGTGTTCCCCTTCTTCATGTTCATCATGGGCATATCGACCTACATCTCGCTGGGGAAGCGCGGCTTCGCGCGCGACCCCGCCGCCCTGCGGAAGATCGCGCGGCGCTCCGTCCTCATCTTCGCCACCGGCCTGGCCGTGGGGTGGTTCTCGCGCTTCTGCTCCTACTGGGCCTCCGCCCCCGGCGGCGCGGGCTTCTGGCAAGACTTGTGGAACGCGTCGTGGAACTTCGGGCACATGCGCGTCATGGGCGTGATGCAGCGCCTGGCGGTGTGCTACTGCGCGGCGGCCGCCGCGGCCTTGTGCGTGAAGCACAGCCGCATCCCGTGGGTCGTCGCCGCCCTGCTGGGGGGCTACTGGATCCTGCTGGCGGCGGGCAACGGCTTCGCCTACGACGAGACGAACATCCTGTCCGCGGCGGACCGCGCCGTCTTCACCCCCGCCCACATGTACAAGGACAACGGCATCGACCCCGAGGGCCTGCTGAGCACGATCCCCTCCGTCGCCCACGTGCTGCTGGGCTTCTGCGTGGGGCGCATGGCGCTGGGCGGCGGGCCCGCCCGCGGGGAGGAGGAGCTCGGCCGGCGCATCCTCCGGCTGCTCCTGGCGGGGGCCGCCCTCGCCTTCGCCGGCCTGCTGCTGAGCTACGGCTGCCCCCTCAACAAGAAGGTATGGTCGCCCTCCTTCGTGCTCGTCACGTGCGGGATGGCCTCCAGCCTGCTGGGGCTGCTCGCCTGGGTCGTCGACGTGAAAGGCCGCCGGCGCTGGAGCCTGTTCTTCGAGGCCTTCGGCGTCAACCCCCTGTTCATGTACGTCCTGGGCGGGGTGCTGGGCATCCTGTTCGGGAGCGTCCGCCTGCCATGGGGCGGCGGCGCCTCCGTCCGCGGGCTGCTCTACGGCGCCCTGGCGCCCCTGTTCGGCGAAACGGGCGGCTCGCTGGCCTACGCCGCGGCGTTCGTCGCCGTCAACTGGTGCGTGGGCTACCAACTGTACAAGAGGAAAATATACATCAAGATATAACACGGCATTACTATGGTACTGATAGCAGACAGCGGCTCGACCAAGACCCACTGGTGCCTGGCCGAGCGCGGGGAAATGCTCCGGCAGGCCTACACCGACGGCATCAACCCCTTCTTCCAGGGCGAAGAGGAAATCGCCCGCGAGGCGGCCTCGGCCCTGGGCCGGCTCCAGGCCGGCGAAGTGGACGCCGCCTATTTCTACGGCGCGGGCTGCGCCTTCCCCGACAAGGTGGAAACGGTGCGCCGCGCCCTCCTGCGCCACCTGCGGGCGAAAGGCGAAGTGGAGGTGGGCACGGACATGCTGGGCGCCGCCCGGAGCCTGTGCGGGCGCCGCCCCGGCATCGCCTGCATCATGGGCACCGGCTCAAACTCCTGCTTCTACGACGGCGAGGGCGTCGCCCGGAACGTGCCGCCCTTGGGCTTCATCCTGGGCGACGAAGGCAGCGGCGCCTGCCTGGGCAAGCTGCTGGCGGGCGACATGCTGAAAGGGCAGATGCCCCCCGCGCTGGAGGAGAAGTTCTTCCGGCAGTTCAACCTGACGCCGGCCGGCATCATCGACCGCGTTTACCGCAAGCCCTTCCCCAACCGCTTCTTGGCAAGCCTCTCCCCCTTCCTGGCGCAGAACCTGCACGAGCCTTGCATGCGCCGCCTGGTGCTGGGCAGCTTCCTGTCGTTCTTCAGGCGGAACGTCATGCAGTACGACTACCGGAGCCACGCGGCCCACTTCATCGGCTCCGTGGCCTACTACTACAAGGACGTGCTGGCGCAGGCCGCCGGCGAAACGGGCGTCCGGCTGGGCGCCGTCCTCAAAAGCCCCATGGAAGGCCTCGTCGCCTACCACCGCTGACCGTCCGCCCCCGCTAATCATACACGAAAGATATGGAATTCATCAAAATCTCAGAACAACCCTCGCTCTACGACGGCCTGGAAAAGAAATCCGTGCGCGAAATATTGGACGACATCAACGCCGAAGACCGGAAAGTGGCTCTGGCCGTGCAGAAAGCGATACCCCAGATAGAAAAGCTGGTCACCCTGATAGTCCCCCGCATGAAGCAAGGAGGGCGCATCTTCTACGTGGGAGCCGGAACCAGCGGCCGGCTGGGCGTGCTCGACGCCTCGGAAATACCGCCCACGTTCGGCATGCCGGGCACGCTGGTCGTCGGGCTCATCGCCGGAGGCGACGCCGCCCTGCGCAACCCGGTGGAAAACGCCGAGGACGACGCCCGCCGGGGCTGGGAAGAACTGGAGGAGCGCCACGCCTCCGCCAAGGACACCGTCATCGGCATCGCCGCGTCGGGCTCAACGCCATACGTCGTCGGCGCCTTGCGCGAAGCCCGCAGGCACGGCATCCTGACCGGGTGCGTCACCAGCAACCCGGGCTCTCCCATGGCCGCCGAAGCGGACGTGCCCATCGAAATGATCGTCGGGCCGGAGTACGTCACAGGCAGCTCGCGCATGAAATCGGGCACAGGGCAGAAGATGATCCTCAACATGATCAGCACCGCCGTCATGATCCAGCTAGGCCGCGTCAAAGGCAACAAGATGGTAAACATGCAGCTGAGCAACAAGAAGCTGGTGGACCGCGGCACCCGCATGCTGGCCGAAGAGCTGGGCCTGGACTATGACAGGGCCAAGGCGCTGCTCCTGATGCACGGCTCGGTGAAGAAAGCCGCAGACGCCTTCCGGGAAAAGACATGTACAAACCCCTAAAAACAAGGAACGGAATATGAAAACATCCCATTTGCTAGTCGCCCTGCTGCTGGGAGGACAGGCCGCCGCGGCCCAGCCCTTGCAGCGCGTGGCTCCCGAACAGGCGGGCATGAGCAGCCGCCACCTGCTGTATGCCGACCAGGCCATCGAGCAGGCCATTGCCAGCCATGAAATACCGGGAGCCGTATTGGCCGTCGTCCGCCACGGCAAGATGGCCTACCTCAAGGCCTACGGCCGCCGAAGCCTGCTGCCTGACGTGGAACAGATGACGGCTTCCACCATATTCGACATGGCGTCGTGCAGCAAGGCCATGTCGACGGCCGTATGTACGATGATGCTGGCCGAGCGGGGCCTCATCCGCCTGCTCGACCCGGTCAGCCTTTACATCCCCGGCTTCCAGCCTTGGAAGAGCGAGGACGGCAAGCGCGCCAAGGACATCCGCATCCAAGACCTGCTGACCCACTCGTCGGGCCTGCCGGCCTATGCCCCGGTGGAACAGATCCGGGAAGCCGCCGGATCGCCCTGCCCGGACGCGCTGATGCAATACATTGACACCTGCCGGCGGGGCTTCGAGCCGCAAACAGGCTTCCGCTACAGTTGCCTGAACTTTGTCACCCTGCAACACATCATCGAAACCGTCAGCGGGCAGCCATTGAACCAGTTCGCCCAAGAGCAGCTTTTCGATGCGCTAGGCATGGAACATACCGGCTACCTCCCCTGCGCGCAGGACGAGAAAGGCCGTTGGGTAAACGCCAGCCTGCCCCAATGGGCGCAAGAAGCCGGCGGCAGGCGGCTTATAGCCCCTACCGAGCAGCAGGCGGGCGGCCAAGTGCTCCGAGGGCAGGTACACGACCCGCTGGCGCGCGTCCTCAACGGGGGCATCAGCGGCAATGCGGGCGTATTCTCGTGCGCCGAGGACGTAGCCCTGCTCTGCGCCGCCCTACAGAACGGCGGCGAATGGAACGGGCGGCGAATCCTCAGCCCGCAAAGCGTGGCGGCCATGCGCGCCGTCCCCCGGGCCGCCGCCTCACTGGGGCGCACGCTGGGATGGGACAGCTTCTCGGCCTACGCCTCGAACCAAGGAGACCTTTTCGGCTCCAACGCCTACAGCCATACGGGCTACACCGGCACCAGCATCGTCATTGACCCGGACACGGACACCAGCGTCATCCTGCTCATCAATGCCGTCCACCCCAAAGACGGGCACAGCGTGGTACGCCTGCGCTCGTTGGTATCGAATGCCGTGGCTGCTTCCATCTGCCCCGTCCCGCGCGCCTATACCAGCCATTATTACCGCCGCTTCCTCCAGTTTATGGACGAACCGCCCGTCACCCCGCAGGACATCGTGATGTTGGGCAACAGCTTGACCGAGAACGGCGGCGACTGGGGAAAACTGCTTGGCTGGAAGCATGTGGTGAACCGCGGCATCATCGGCGATGAAGTGATGGGCATCTATGACCGCCTGCACCAGATCCTGCCCGGCCATCCCGAGAAACTTTTTCTCTTGACGGGAATCAACGACGTGTCCCACGGGCTGTCGGCCGACAGCATCGTCCGCCTGATGCGCCTCACCGTGGAACGCATCCGCCGCGAGTCGCCCCAGACCCGGCTCTACCTGCAAAGCCTGCTGCCCATAAACGAGAGCTTCGGCCGTTACAAGCTATTGGCTGGCAAAACCGAGCTGGTGCCCGAAATCAACGCGCGGTTGAAAGAACTCGCCCGCGAACAGGGGATTGACTTCATCGACCTCTTCCCGCTCTTCGCCGAGCCTGGCACTTCCGTCCTCCGTAGGGAGCTGACCGCCGACGGCCTGCACCTCAACAAAGAAGGCTACCAGATATGGGCCAAGAAATTAAAGAAGTACCGGTAAAAAAGGGCTGTCCCTCCGTGCCTGCCTTTTAATATAACGCCCTGCCCGGCCGGCGTGTGCCGGCAGGAGCAGGGCGCGTAACAAAGAAACGGAATGTTTCGGATTTACTTCAGGTATGTGCGGTAAAATTCCACTATCGCATCGAATGGGATCTTGCCGAGATTGTCGTAAAGGTCGGTGTGGCAAGCGCCGGGCACGATGAGCAGCCGCTTGTTGCCGCCTTTCAGCTTCTTGAAAGTATCTTCGCTGAAGTAGCGCGAATGGGCTTTCTCGCCATGCACCAACAGCACGGCGTGGCGGATTTCGGGCGCGTAACTCATAAGGGGCATGTTGAGGAACGAAAGCGCCGAGGTGACGTTCCACCCTCCGTTGGAGTTTAGAGAACGTTTGTGGTAGCCGCGCGCCGTCTTGTAGTAGGCAAAATAATCTTTCATGAACTGCGGCGCATCATCCGGCACCGCATCGGGCACCCCGCCGGCCAAGGCATAGGCTTCGTTGCGGTAGTCCGTGTCGCGCTGCGCGCAAAGCCGCTCGCGCAGCTTGTGCCGGTCGTCGGCGGTGTCAGCGGCATCGAAATAACCGTTGGCCGTGACACGGCTCATGTCGTACATGGTGGAAGAGACGGTGGCCTTGATGCGGGTGTCGACGGCTGCCGCATTGACGGCCATGCCGCCCCAGCCGCAAATGCCCAGAATGCCGATGCGGGCAGGGTCAACATCGCTGCGTGCCGAGAGGTAATCTACGGCTGCACAGAAATCTTCGGTATTGATGTCGGGCGAAGCCACATAGCGGGGGGCGCCTCCGCTTTCGCCGGTGAACGAGGGGTCGAAAGCAAGAGCCAAGAAGCCGCGTTCGGCCAGCGTTTGCGCATAAAGTCCCGATGCCTGTTCCTTTACCGCCCCGAAAGGCCCGCAGACGGCGATGCCGGGCAACAGCCCCGCCGCAGCTTTAGGCACGTAGAGGTCGCCCGCCAACGTGATGCCGTAACGGTTGTGGAAAGTCGCTTTACAGTGGCTCACTTTGTCGCTTTGCGGGAACACCTTGTCCCATTCTTGCGTCAGGTTCAATTTTTCTTCCATAAGGCATTTGTTTTATTTGCACGCAAAATTCGCAAAAATCATCAGAATATCCAAACAAACGGCGGGAAAGTTGGCGGGCAACGCGCGAGCATTGAATATCAACGGGTTATTCCATGCACGCGCGGGGCATGTTTCGTGCCTGAACGGAGCGTGCCCCGTGCGTGCATGGCGGATGCTCCCTGCACATCCGGCGCACAGGCGCCGATTTGCAGCGTCCAATAATGAGGCAAAAGCCCTTGGTTCAATACGTTTCCTTCGAGTTTCATTGATAGCCGATATTCCTTCAATAAGTTTATGAGAGCCTTTAAGATATGAATATTTGTTGCTCTCAATAAAATCTTATCGTTTGCTAAAATGTCTATCAGTGCATGTTAAATAAATGCCTATATTTGTGATATGGAAACATCATTGTTGAACAATCTCGTTAAATCATTCTCTATTGAGGACATAGAGAAACATTTGGTTTATTCCTATATCAAAAGCAATTCAATTGAAATAGGAACAGATAATTTTATTAGCCAATATTTGGATGGCTTTAACCCATTACCAAAACTGACAAATGAAATTAACAAAATCGAGGTTGCTTCAATTGACGAAATGGCTATTGCAATGGAACTTCTAATCCCTGCAGAAGATAAAAAGGTAAACGGAGCTTTTTTCACTCCTGCTTACATAGCGGATTTCATCCTTACAACTATTCGACCAGAAATTAACGCAAAAATTATAGATCCAAGTTGTGGTAGTGGAGCTTTTTTACTTGCTATTGCAAGATACTACAAAAATACATTTGGTAAATCCATTTCAGATTGTATTTGCGAAAACATATATGGTTCGGATATTTTGCATTATAATATTGAAAGATGTAAATTGCTTCTTTCTCTGTTAGCATTGAGCGAATCTGAAAGTATATCTGTTTCGCAAATGAACTTATTTTGTTGCGATAGCTTGAAACATAATTGGAACGAGGATTTTGATGCAGTAGTTGGAAATCCTCCATATGTTAAGTTTCAAGATATGGACGATGATACTAGAACTTTTTTGATGAGTAATTATCGTACTACTCAATTTGGAACATATAATCTATACTTTGCATTCTTTGAATTGGGCCTGCGCATTCTAAAGGCTAATGGGAAATTAGGTTATATTACTCCCAATAACTATTTTACATCTTTGTCCGGAGAAAGTCTAAGAGCCTTTTTCCGTCAAGAACGATCTATATATAGGATTGTTGATTTTAATGCTACTAAAGTATTTAATGTACTGACCTATACTGCTATCTCATTCTTGAATAAGTCAAGTAATGAGAATATCGAATATGACCGGATAAAAGAGGGCGCTGCGCCTGAGCGGTTTCTTAAAAAAACGGTTTTTACTCTTAATCCATACTCTTCGCTTGATGATTCAAAATGGAGATTATTATGCGGAGATGAAAGGCACAACATTGCTCAGATTGAAGGATGCGGAGAAAGTATAGGTAATTTATTTAATATATGCGTTGGTATAGCAACACTTAAAGATGAAGTGTATTTTATACAGCCAATGTCAGAAGATAATAAATACTATAACATCATGCGGAATGGTTTACCCTTTAGAATAGAAAAAAGTATTACTCGTTCTGTTGTAAAAATATCTGACATGAAAACTCCTGAAGACATTAATCGAAACACACGCAGAATAATCTTTCCGTATATTTTGACAAATGGCAAAGCAATCGCTATACAGGAAAGTGTTATGCAATCAGAATATCCGGAATGCTATAAGTATTTACTTTCTGTCAAAGATATTTTAGCTCAAAGAGGCAAGGGAAAACATGTATATACCCCTTTTTATGCTTATGGACGTACTCAAGGATTGAATAGGACTGGAGTAAAACTTTTAACCCCAACCTTTAGCAAAACACCTCGATTCCTTTTCGATCAAGACCCGAATGGCTTTTTTACTAATGGCTACGGTGTATATTTGCGTCCGAAAGAAAGAAGCCTTTTTGATTGTAATCTTATAGCAATACCCGAAAATCTTGATGTTATGCAGAAGATTCTTAATTCAATAATTATGGAATATTATGTGGATAAAACAAGTGTTGCTATTGAAGGAGGTTATCCTTGTTATCAGAAAAATTTCATAGAACGCTTTTCCATTCCGAATTTTTCTGAAACAGAGATAAATGAATTGCGATCGTTAAATACGCCTAACGAAATAAACAATTATCTGATAGATAAATATCATTTGAAACTACTATGTCCAAATCGTTGCTGATATATAGATATCAAGGTGCTTGCAAATGTTGGGAAATTCATATTATTGATAGATTCTGTTGCGTGCTCAGGTAGAAGTCCATCTGCTTTTAATTCATCATCTGTATTGTAGATTTTGGGGATGTCTCTATTGAAATCTACAATTAAAAGATTAATTCGTTCATACTTATACTCTTCACCGCTAATTGTTGAACGATTATTTACTGCCCCAAAAGAGTATATGTACTTTTGAATGTGTTCTTGAATCTTCCGATTGTTTTTGAAGCCAACTTGACGTTTCTTTGCAAGATCGTCATCGTATTCAAATACAGATATCATATAAAATTCTCCTATAACCATGTTAGGACAGCGAAGATGAAGATTTAATGCTTCCGCAAAGGTTCTTTCGTACAATGTATCAAAATTTTTTGCCATACTGCTTAATTGACTTCGTACATTCACTGATAAGATTTTCTGTGTCAAATCAAAGCCGAAGGGGTCTTTCTTTCCTTTGAGTATTCCATCAAATAACAAGATTTCTTCTTCTGCTGAAGCATTACCTGGAAGAATACAAATATCTTGGTCTTTACATTTGAAGAAGCCAGCCAGTTTTAATTCGCCATTATGCTCTCCATACGGAGGTTTGATAAAATCAGGATTAACGCATAAACGCATAAAAGACGCTTTTGCCGCATCGTGAAGGATGCAAATTAGTTCTTGTGTACGGATAAGATTATTTTTGGCTTCTATACCACCATCAACAATACTTTTCTCTATCAAATATTTTATTCTAACTACTGCTTCGTCTATTGTTTCCAAACACATTGTTATTAAGATTTTTAATTTACAAAATTAAATGATTTTGTTGGAATAATGATGTATGATATTGAGATTTCATAGATTCATAAGGTAGATTGTATCTTATTTGGTTCATATAA
>CAYSIQ010000010.1:29824-32610 GCA_964431195.1 uncultured Bacteroides sp. | reverse complement strand
TGTCGTAGTTGAATATCGCCCCGGCACGGTGCAGGTTGTAACCCTCGGAAATGGCGTCAGTGGCGACCAGCACCTTGTAGTCATCGGCTTGCATCTCCTTTTTCACACTTGCGTCAAAATTATGGCGGATGGCCTGGCGCATCGGGGGCGTGGCATCCGCCGAGGTATATTTAAGCGCCGGCAATCCGGCATCCTTGAGAGCCGCGCCAAGGTAGTCGACGGTGTCAGCGAATTCGCTGAACACAACCAATTTGCGGTTAGGTTCATTGGATAGCTTTTTACGGACAAGACGGATAAACGATTCGAGCTTCGGGTCGAATTTGATGACATCATCCCTTCCGAACCACTCCGAGTAGACAGATTCCAAAAGCGCCATGTCGGCTTTCACGTCAGAGATAAACTCATCACGGATAAACTTCATATCAATGACAAAGAAGCCCTTGCCCGAATACCGCTCGAACACTTCTTCTATTTCCTCCATGCCGTCATCGGAGCTTTCGTAGAAATCATCCACATCGGGCATGCCGCCTTTTTTCCACACGGGTATTTTCCCGGTGCGTTCAATCCAATCAAGCACATTGCGCGAAGATTCAATCATGAAGGCAAGAGAAGCCTTGAAAGCCGCGACCGAACTTTCGAAGCGGCGCACCAATAGGCGGCGCATGAATTTTGCAACGTTCGATTGACGGCCGATAAGCATGTTCACATCGTCAATCCCCGTTTGCCGTTCAATATCCTTGGCTAATTCCTCCCGCTTATCTTCCGGCACATACAACACCGGCTTGTAACGGGCCGCTTGGAAGCGGTAAACGCCATCGTCCGAATCTTCTTCATCCGATTTTGTTCCGTAAATGAGGTTAAGCGTGCGCAGATACAAGTCTTTTAACTCTTTGAGGTCATAAGACAACTCAATAGGGTCTTGTGGAATAACCACCTCAACCTTTTGCTTTTCGAGGTCTTTCTTATAGGTGTCAATCTGCTGGAGGTCGATGCGTGAACGGCGGATAACCAAAGGCCCGATAATAGAGCGAATCGTGCGGGCTATCTTGGCGGTTTCGTTCTTCACGTCTTGCTTGGAGAGTTTGCCTTGACGTTGCAATTCGCGCAGTTCCTTGTACTGGTTGATAAGGTCGCGAAACTCGATACTGAGATTTTCCACCGTTTTAAGGGTTGACTTGGCCGGTATCTGAAAGAGCTTCAGCATGGAGTAGATGTCGGCGGGATCGTTGTTGAACGGGGTAGCCGTCAACAGCACCACTTTGTTGCCTTGGCAAAGATTGTGCAGCATGGCATAATTTTCGGAATATTCATTGCGGTAGCGGTGCGCCTCGTCCACGATGATAAGGAACTGCTCGTCGGATTTCTTCAAATCGTTGTAATGGGCCAAAGCATCTGAAATTTTGCCGCTACTGAACACCGTACCCGTGAAGCCGAACTCGTCCTTATAAGCGTCCCAAGCCGACTTCAAGTGTGGGGGCGACACGATAATGGCGCGCAATCGAAGGTTGTGCGCAACGGCAGAAGCGATGATGCTCTTGCCCAAGCCCACCACGTCCGCCACAATCGTGCCGTTGTGGGTTTCGACAGACTTCAAAGCAAGCTGGATCGCATCGGTCTGGTATTTCAAATTGAAGAACTTGCCGCCGGTAATGTCGTAAGGAGTGCGGACATTGGTTTTGGACGGAATATTGAAGTACTCGTCGAGCACACGCAAATAGAGCTTATAAGGCTGAAAAAGCCGGTCGATCCAAATTCGATCCGCCACTTTGTATTTCCAACGGCCAATGCTGTCGGCATCCACAATGGGAATGGCATTTGCCCAAAGCTCGTCAAAGATTTGTTTCCCCTCCGTGTATTCGCCTTTGCCTGTAAACCGCACATTAATTTCCCTTCTTCCTTGCAAGCCTTGATAAGAAAAGTTGCTTGACCCAGTAATCACATCGCCGGGTTGCTCGCCATTCTCGTTGTTCGCATCGTTATATGCAAAAAGGTACATTTTTGCATGACAAGGGACTTCTGTCTTGCGTATTTCTAAAGTACCGTCATATATCTTATGCTGGAATTGGCGAAACATTCGGGTGGTCTCGTCTGTATCGGTATTGTCAGTTTCATTGACGAGCCTCACCAAGTTGTTGAAGTATTCCTCACGAACCTTACGAGGGGTACGTTGCCGCTCCGCCAATTCTTCCACTTCACGGATACGGTTGGTTATACGGGTATCGATGTCAAGCCCGACCAAAATACGGAGATGCTTGTCAGCAAGTCGGTCGGAGAGTTGGGCATATCCTGAAAAATAGAAATAACCCACAAGGATATCCACCGCTTCAGACTTAGGCAAGATGCCCGTAATGATGTCGGAAAGCAGACGGCCTTGGTTGGTAATGAAACTATGCGCCATATTATTAAAGCAAGACTCCGGCATCATCCCCGCGAGGCCGGCCAAAGCCTGTAAAACGATGCCGGAGTTCTGACATGTCTTAAATCCTAAGTCATTTGGCCATTGCGCAGGAATATTTTGCGAAAGTAGCAATTTTTT
Organism: uncultured Bacteroides sp.; assembly: GCA_964431195.1. GTDB lineage: Bacteria > Bacteroidota > Bacteroidia > Bacteroidales > Bacteroidaceae > Bacteroides. The sequence continues at coordinate 30,074 of CAYSIQ010000010.1, read as the reverse complement.
GTTGAATTTGGTTGCATAATCAGCGAAAATATGCATGCGCGCGTGAAAGGGCGATGCCAATCAATGGCGCGCAATGCGCTTGCATCGCGTTCCCGTCATGCACGTGCGGCGTTTCCGCCGTACCGCGCCGCCCGCGCCCCGTATGCGCATGGAGGATTCCCCTTATTGCAGGCGGTAATCCGCAGGCAAGAAGGCCTGAAATGATTATTCCGGCATTCATGGAATTTGCGCCTTATTTAATGGCCTGTGA
>CAYSIQ010000010.1:0-29724 GCA_964431195.1 uncultured Bacteroides sp. | reverse complement strand
CTGAAATGATTATTCCGGCATTCATGGAATTTGCGCCTTATTTAATGGCCTGTGATGCCCGACGTGCCGATTGCCAATAGTAATATATCGCTGCCCTGCCTTTTGTCCTGCCTGTCAAGAAAGTCCCGCTTGGAGGGGCGCCAGCGCATGCCGCGGACGGAGCGCCGTTGCACATAGGCTTCCACGGGTATCGCCCGATGCGGACTCGCGCCGCATGTTGTAACACGAACAAAGATTCATGTAACACGCCCGGGACAAGATGTAACCCTACGAAAGTTGCGTGCGCCATGGAGATAACCCATATCCGGCGGCATTTTCCTATATTTGGGCTTAAATTAATTAAAATATGACAATGAAACAAAAACAAAGTTTGAAAAAATGGCCAGGCGTACTGGCCGTTTTGGGGGTATTGGGCCTGTCTTTTACCTCATACAGTTTGATGAAGGAAGAAAACAAGCTGCCTGCAGTAGGAAAATCCGTTGCTCTTTTCGATTATTTTAATTATAAAGGGGAAGATGATGCCTATATTTCCAATCCGCTTCCAGGGGACGATTATTTCTATAATCCCGTCCTGCCCGGATGGTACTCCGATCCTAGCATTTGTACCAATGGCGAAGGCGATTATTTCTTGGCTACTTCTACCTTTGCTTATTATCCCGGCGTACCCCTTTTCCACAGCAAGGACTTGGTGAACTGGAAGCAGGCGGGGCACATCTTGAACCGTCCTTCCCAGTTAGTCAAAATGGAAGGGCAACACGTGAGCGGGGGAATCTTCGCCCCGGCCATTTCATACAACCCGCACAACAAGACCTATTACATGGTTACCACCAATGTAGGCGCCGGGAACTTCTTTGTGAAGACGCAAGATCCTTTTGGCGAATGGTCCGACCCGATTATGCTGCCCGAAGTGACAGGCATCGACCCATCTTTCTTCTTCGACGAAGACGGGAAAGCCTACATTGTCAATAACGATGACGCGCCGGGCAACAAGCCTGAATACAGCGGCCACCGTACCATCCGCGTGCAGGAATTTGACGTGAAAGCGGACAAGACGGTAGGGCCGCGCAAGATTTTAGTGGACAAGGGAGCCCGCCCGGAGGACAAGCCCATTTGGATCGAGGGCCCGCACCTTTATAAAATAAACGGCAGCTACTTCCTGATGGCTGCCGAGGGCGGGACAGCCGGGTGGCATTCGGAAGTGATTTTCCGCGGCGACTCCCCGATGGGCAACTTCACGCCATGGAAGAACAATCCCATCCTCACCCAGCGCCATCTGGATGCGGGACGTCCCGACCCGGTGACTTGCGCCGGGCATGCCGACTTGGTCCAAGCCCGGGAAGGGGATTGGTGGGCAGTCTTTCTGGCTTGCCGCCCCATAAACAACGCTTTCGAGAATTTAGGGCGCGAGACGTTCATGATGCCCGTCAAGTGGAGCGAAGACGGCTTCCCCTATATGACCCAAGGGGATGACCTGGTGCCGGCCATTGTCCGCCGCGAAGGGGCGAAGCGCGGCAGCGATGCCACTTTCGGGAACTTTGAAGCGAACGACGGTTTCGACGGGCAAGCGTTAGGATTGGAATGGATGACCCTGCGCGCCCCCGCTGCCGGACTTTATTCGCTATCCCAAACCCCGGGTTACCTCACCTTGAAATGCGACTCGACCAGCGCTTCTGAAAAGAAAACGCCGGCTTTTATATGCCGCCGCTTGCAGCACCATAAGTTCGAGTGCAGCACGCGCATGCTGTTCTGCCCGCAAAGCAAGGCGGAACAGGCGGGCATATTGCTGTTCAAGGACGAGAATCACCAGTATTTCTTGTCTGTGGGCATGGACGATGGGGGCAGACGCGTTTCCCTTGAGCAGGCGGGCGACGGGGAAAGCAAGACGTTGGCCTCAGCGCGTTTGGACGGCAAGGAAACGCTTACCGACCTGAAAGTTGTCTCGCGGGGAACCCATTACGACTTCTATTACGCCCAGAAGCCGGGCGCATGGAACGTGTTGTGCAAAGACGTGGACGCCGGCTACCTGTCCACGGCCGTTGCCGGAGGCTTTACCGGGACAACGATAGGCATGTACGCCACCTCAAAACATCACTGCCGATGAAAAATATTTCCTCGGCGCGATTCCCTTTCCCTTCCTTTCCGCTCCGCCTTCCGTTGCATGCCGGAAGATTAGCGGTAACAAGCATGCATAACCATGGCAAATAGTTAAATTGTGTTAAATATAGGGGGGGGGTAAAAGCATAGGGATAAAGGCATAGCTGTTACTTTTGCAACGATAAAACGCCTGAGGCGGGCAGATAAAGGGTTCTGCTGCCTGCCGAAAGGCGGCATAGAAGAACTGGCAGAACCCGTATTAACTTAAATTTAATGTATTAATGAAAGATGTTGTGAACTTTAGGCTGGTGGGACTGGCGCTCCTGTTCTGTCTCATCCCTTTGTGGACGTTTGCACAGGACGTAATGGTAAAAGGCGTGGTAAAGGACGCAAGCGGTGAAACCATCATCGGGGCCAGCGTCCTGGAAAAGGGTACCACAAACGGTACGATTACCGACTTGGACGGCAACTTTGCATTGAACGTGTCGAAGGATGCCGTGCTGGTGATAAGCTTTGTCGGCTACAAGAACGAGGAAATCCCGGTAGCTGGAAAGACTTCTTTAGAGGTTACGTTGGAGGAAGATTCCAAGGTGTTGGAAGAGGTAGTAGTGATCGGTTACGGTAGCGCCCGCAGGAGCGACGTGACGGGTTCTATCGCGTCAGTAGGCGGAGAAAAGCTGCGCGAGATGCCTGCCACCAACATCACATACGCCTTGCAGAACCGCGTGGCGGGCGTGGATATGTCGCAGACTTCTTCCGCGCCGGGCGCTTCGATGCAGATCCGCATCCGCGGTACCCGTTCATTGAATGCCAGCAACGACCCGTTGGTGGTGTTAGACGGAATCCCCTTTATGGGCAACCTGTCCGATGTCAATCCCGGCGACATCAAGAGCATTGACATTCTGAAGGATGCGTCCTCCACGGCAATCTACGGTTCGCGCGGCGCCAACGGCGTGATCCTGATCACCACGCACAAAGGCGCGCAGGGCACTCCCGCGCGGTTTACTTACAATGGGTATATGGGAATAAAGAAGGTATTCTCCAAATACCCGATGATGAACGGCAGCCAGTTTGCCGAAATGCGCAAGCTGGCGGGCAAGTTCGAGAACTCCGCAGACGAGTCGGACGACGTGGATACCGACTGGCAGGACTTGATGTACCGCAACGGTTACGTGGACAGCCACGACATAAGCGTGTCTGGCGGAACCAATGGCGGAGGCTACAGCTTTGGCGCGGCGTTTTATAAAGACCAGGGCGTCATACCTACCCAGAACTATACTCGTTACTCCCTGCGCGGCTCTTTCGACCAGGGCGTGGGCAAGTATTTCCGCTTCGGACTGGTGAGCAACACCAACTACAACGTCACCAAAGGCTCCAATATCGGGCTGTATGGCGTGCTTTCCATGTCTCCTATCGCTAACCCCTATAATGAGGACGGCACTTTGAAGCGTACCGTGAAGTACAACAGCCAAGACGAGTCGTTCGTGCTGACCAGAAGCGTCGTGGAAGGGCTGGAAGACAGCTGGCTGAGCAAAACCGAAGGGCTGGGCACTTACAACAACCTGTTTGCCGAAGTGGAATGCCCGTGGGTGGAAGGCTTGAAATACCGCATCAACGTGGGCCTGAACTACCGTTCTGCCAAAGGCGGATCATTTACAGGCGAGGGCATCAACAGCACTACGGCCGACACTCCGTCCACCGCTTCGCTGAACCACTCGGAAACGACCAACTGGACTGTGGAGAACCTGTTGACTTACGACCGCACTTTCGGCAAGCACCAACTGAACGTAGTAGGCATGTATTCTGCCGAACAGACCGTTTACACCCAATCGGACGTTGCCGGACGGGATATCCCCGCCGAGTATTTCCAGTTCTACAACATCGGCCGCGCGGAAGGCACCATCACCGTGAACCCCGACAACTGGAACTATCAGAAGAGCGGCTTGATGTCTTGGATGGGCCGTGTGATGTACACTTACGACAACCGCTATATGTTGATGGCGACCGTACGCGCCGATGCTTCTTCACGCTTGGCAAAAGGGCACCAATGGCACACTTATCCGGCCGTATCGGCAGGATGGAACATCCGCCAGGAAAGTTTTATGGACGAGGCAAGTTGGGTAGACGCCCTGAAACTGCGTGTAGGTTACGGGCAGACCTCCAACCAGGCTGTCGACCCCTACAAGACGTGGGGACGCTTGGCAACCCGCCCTTATAACTTCGGTACTACCGGCTATGTCACCGGTTACTATGTATCCGAGCTGCCCAACGCCGAACTGGGCTGGGAATACTCTTCCACCTGGAACTTCGGCCTGGACTTCACGTTGCTGAAAGGGCGTTTGTCCGGCACATTCGAATATTATATTCAGAAAACCACCGACTTGCTGCAAAGCGTGAACCTTCCTTCCACTTCGGGCGTAAGCAGCTACATGGCCAATGTGGGAAAGACAGAGAACAAAGGCTTTGAATTTACCATTAATGGAACTATCCTGGACAACTACAACGGATGGACATGGGATGCCAGCCTCAACCTGTCTGCAAACCGCAACAAACTGACCGAACTGGCTTCAGGTTCCATGGAAGACATAGCGAACAACTGGTTCGTGGGCCATCCCATCGATTGCATCTACGACTACGAAAAAGAAGGCTTATGGAACAGTGAAGATCCTGATTTTAAATACCTGGACATTTTGGAGCCGGGAGGCAATGAAGGCATGATCAAGGTGAAATACACCGGCGAGCGTGATGCCAGCGGCAAGCCGCTCCGTGCCATCGGCCCCGACGACCGCCAGATTATCAGCCTGGAGCCTAAATTCCAAGGTGGTTTCAGCACCCGTGTCGCCTATAAGGGCTTTGACTTGAACGTTATCACCGCCTTCCGTTGCGGAGGCAAACTGATCAGTACGCTGCACCACTCCAACGGCTACCTGAATATGCTGAGCGGCCGCCGCGGGCAAGTGGACGTAGACTATTGGACGCCGGAAAACAAGGGCGCGAAATACCCGAAACCGGGCGGCATCCAAAGCGGCGACAACCCGAAGTACGGGAGCACACTGGGCTATTTTGACTCTTCTTATTGGAAAGTGCGTAACATCACGTTGGGTTACAACTTCGACAAGCAGCCTTGGCTGCTCCGCATGGGTGTACAGAGCCTGCGCGCTTACATGTCCGTACAGAATCCGTTCATCATCTGTTCTCCTTTCCACAAAGAGACCGGGTTGGATCCTGAAACCAACTCATACGGCAACGAGAATGTAGCTGTGACAGACGGCATCCAGAGGCGTTTCCTGACGGTAGGCACCAACTCGCCATCCACCCGTAACTATTTATTCGGCATCAACTTAACATTCTAATGGATACATGACTATGAAACCTATATTTTCAAAAATGAGACTTTTGGGAACAGCCGCACTGGCCTTGTTCCTTACCGCATCTTGTTCAGACATTTTGGACGAGCAGCCGCGCAGCGGTTATGACCCTACCTTCTTCAAGACGGAAAAGGGAGTGGAAGGCGGCGTGACCTCCATGTATGCGCACTTGCGTTACATTTATGGACAGGCTTATTACTATAATTCCTGCCTGACAGGAACCGACGAGGCGACTTGGGGATGGAGCGCCGATGGCAATTTCAAAGACGCAGACCTCTCCGGGGTGGGCAACCTGACTGCCACGACCTGCCGTTCCGATGTCTTGTGGGGAACCGCCTTCTCGAACATCAACACGGCCAACGGCGTGATAGAGAACGGCGCTGAAGTAGGAGTAAACGAATCATTGATTTCCGAAGCCCGCTTCTTCCGCGCGTTCGACTATTTCCTGTTGGTGCAGACTTTCGGCGGAGTGCCTTTGGACTTGGGATCCGGCGAATTGAAGTTCAACATCACCCCCTCCCGCAGCTCCGTGCGCAATACCGTGCCCGAAGTGTACACCAAGGCCATCTTCCCCGACTTGCTGACCGCTATCGAGAACCTGCCGGACAATCCACGCGTGAAGGGCGGGGTAACCAAGACGGTTGCGCGCCTGTACTTGGCAAAGGCTTATCTGACTTACGCTTGGTGGCTGAACAACCCGAACAACATTCCTACCTATCCCGAATGCCCGCGTACCGACCCCGACGGGAATAATGCGGCATGGTATTTCCAGCAGGCATACGACGTGGCAGTCACCGCCATCGAGAACCCCGGGCCTTTCGGCTTGCAGGAAAGTTTCTATATGGTGAATGCCGGGCCTAATGACCGTAACATGGAAATCCTGCTCTATGCAGACCACACGCAGGAAAATGAGTTCTACAACGGCGGCAGCTTGAGCTACGGCAGCGGCGCAGCCCCCGACAACTTTGCCGGATGGATGATGAACTGGAACTATACCGATGTGACGTCGGCCGATGGCCAAGCTGTCATCAACCGTATTGCCGAGCAGTGCTACGGCCGCCCATGGAGCCGCATGGCACCTCCGTTGGGCGTGTTCACCCGGACTTTTGCCGACAAAGTGTACGACTCCCGCTACGATGGCACTTTCACCACAGTTTACCGGGGAAACTGGTCCACAGCCGGGAACGACTGGGAATCGGTGACGATAGCCAACGGAATGAAGGTAAAGGAGCGCGAGCCTGTCTTCTCTTTCGTGTCCGAAGACATGGACAAGATAGACTATGAGGGCGAAGGTTCGAAAAGCAACGTAGGCGCGGGCACGTTGCCCGGCCGTGCCGACTGGGTATTGGGCTTAGACGCGGTAGGCCGCTATGTATATCCCGGCCTTTGGAAACTTGGCCCGTACCGTACGGACAACGGCTCCGGGGCAGGGCAGCCCAACGCGGGAAGCACCCGCCCGTATAACATTGCCAAATTCTCCGAGCTTTACCTGATTGCCGCCGAAGCTGCCGTGGAAGGGGCTTCGGAACAAGCCGGCAAGTCCGCCCGCGACTTAGTGAACGTGCTTCGCGCCCGCGCCGGCCGATGGACTTACAGCAACGCAGAGTACCAGGAAGTGGATCGCGACTTCAGCGAAAAAATGACAGCCGCCACCCCGGCAACCATTGACATCAACTATATCCTGGATGAACGCAGCCGCGAGTTTTACGGCGAAGGCTACCGTTGGTTCGACTTGGTTCGCACCCAGAAATGGAACGAATATGCCGACACCTACTCCATTTGCAATGGCAAGGGCGAGCGCAATCCGCAGACATTCAACCGTACCATCGAAACGTTCCATTACCTCCGTCCTATTCCACAAGGGCAGCTGGACGGCATGGAAATGACAGAGGAGGAAAAAGACGCTTACCAGAACCCGGGATACAGGGATTGAATGAAGCGGGTTAGGTATAATAATTAATTAAAGAAGAGAATACCGGAATGGATGGGCCGAGCCGTCTTGTTCCGGTATTCTTGCTTTTTAATGGAAACAGTTAGAATAATGGCATAAGCATGAAAAAACGGATAATGATTGCAATAATGCTGTGCGCCACGATAATGGCATCTGCACAGCCTGAACGATTCTGCATAGCCAAAGATGGCGTTGCGACCCAGATTACAGTAGATGAAAAGGATTGGAAAGGAGTACTTAGAGCAGCTAACGACTTAGGCGATGATGTCCGCAAGGTAACAGGCATAGCGGCTAAAGTAGTGGCCGATGTTCCAAGCAGTAGATCTATTATGGTTGGAACCATTGGCAAGAGCCGCATTATTGACAGTCTCATCAAGAAGAAGAAAATTGACGTAAGAAAAGTGAAAGGCCAATGGGAATCGTATCTGATTGATGTGGTGGATGGCAATCTTGTCATCGCGGGCAGTGACAAGCGCGGCACCATCTATGGCGTTTACGAGATTTCCAAACGCATGGGCGTATCGCCCTGGTATTGGATGGCGGACGCACCGGTGAAACATCAGGACGAAGTGTGGTACGATGGCGGACGGATTGTGCAGCCGTCACCAAAGGTGAAATACCGGGGCATCTTTATCAATGACGAATGGCCGTCATTCGGGACATGGTGCAAGAACCATTTTGGCGGCGTGAACTCAAAAGCTTATGCTCATATTTTCGAATTGTTGCTGCGCCTGAAAGCCAACTACCTTTGGCCTGCAATGTGGGCGACAGCTTTCAATGAAGACGATGCGGAATCGCCTCGTCTGGCCGATGAAATGGGCATTGTGATGGGCACATCTCATCATGAACCGATGATGCGCTCCCATCAGGAATATTTACGCCGCAAGCAGGTCGTCGGCCCGTGGGACTACGCTTCGAACAAGGAACGCATAGACCAGTTCTTCCGTGAAGGCATGGAACGTAATAAAGCATACGATAATATAGTAACCATCGGCATGCGCGGCGACGGTGACACAGCCATGGGGAAAGGCGATGACGCAGAGAACATCAAGACTTTGGGCAAGGTCATTGAAGGACAGCGCAAGATAATCAAGGACATCTATGGGCGAGCTGATGCCGTACCGCAGCTTTGGGCTATCTTCACCGAGGTGCAACGCTATTATGATGCAGGCTTTATCGTGCCAGACGATGTGACACTGTTGTTCTGTGACAACAACTGGGGGTATATCCGCCGCAAGGCGCGCGACTTTGAGCGTAAACGTAAGGGCGGCTCAGGCCTCTACTATCATATAGACATGAATGGAGGGCCTTGGAATGATCGTTGGGTAAACACGACAACTGTGCCCAAGCTGCGCGAACAGCTTCATCTGGCCTACAAATCGGGCATTGACCGTATCTGGATTATCAATGTAGGTGACTTGAAACCCAAAGAAATGCCTATCGACTTTATTATGCAGTATGCTTGGAATCCCGATGGCATTCAACCGGGCGATGAACAGGCATGGCTCGAAGGCTTTACTCGCTCCGTGCTTGGCGGCCTTGCTGACGGGGATGCAAAAGAATGTGCCGATATTATTGCCAAGTATTCAAAATACAATCTGCTGCGTAAGCCCGAAGCGCAATATCCCGGCCTTTTTAACAATGAGGAGATGCTTCAGATGAGTAGCCAGTGGCGGAAGCTCGTCCTCCGCTGCGAGGCCTTAAAGGAAAAGATCCCCGCTGAAGCGCAGGATGCATTCTACCAGTTAGTCTATTATCCCGCTGTAGCCAGCGCCAATCTCGCAGACATCTATAATGCCGCGACCATTGGCGACAGTGTCGCCATTGAATGGATGATGGCAAAGGATCGCCAACTGACCGAGCATTACAATAAAGGAATAGCTGGCGGCAAGTGGGACGGCATGATGCTTGATAACCACATCGGATATACTGAGTGGTCTATTCCTAAGGTGAACTGCAATCCGATGGCGCTCGGTTTTAACGTCGGTTACGATTTAAACACTTCGAAAGAAACAAAGGAATATTCCATTGCTGCTTACAATTATACCCGCAAGGATTACGGTTGGATTTTCTTGCCGGATTTAGGGCGCGGCAAGGGATGTATGGGAGCCAAGAACGTGATGGCTGAGTTCACGACAGCCGGGAACGGCCCTGCACTTGAATACGAAATAGAACTGGCCGTTGACGGCCGCATTGCCATTGGCATCTTGCCTACGCAGGATGTCCTTCCTATTCGTGGCCTCCGGCTTGGGGTACAGATAGACGGCCAACCGGTACAAATACTCGACGCCCGTCAGGGGCTGGAGGATATATTTGATGAATACACTCCGCAAAACCTTGCCGTATCGAAAGTTCACAAAGCGCTCCCTCCGCGTAGTTGCCTTTCACTGAATGGATTTGTCAATGGCTGTCAGCAACCGCGCCGTACCGAAGTCTTTGACAATCTCCGTTGGCTAGAAGTGACTTTTCATGCAACTCCCGGTAAACATACACTCAAGCTCATTATGATAGACCCGGAAATTGTAGTGGAACAACTCGTCGTTAATCCCGATAACAATCGTTACAGTTATTTCGGTTCAGGATTTCAGTGGACGGATGACAAATAGTATAAAAGTCACAGTTTATTTATACCTTTAAATAGCTGCCCTTTTAAAAAATATATCCTAGCGAGATATGTAGCAACAATATCTCGCTTGTTTTTTAATAAGCCCCAAAGGAGGCTTCATGTGTTCTCTGAAAGTTGTATGCAACTGCTGCTTGGGATGCGCTCACGGCATCTGATGGACGCCTCTTTATGAAAGTTACTTCCAGAACGGTATTCTCGCTTTGAAATTTCGCGTATCACTTGTCATCAACTAATTTGCTTTTCCACTTCTTGTATCGTTTCAATACTTTTAGGCCATGATTATTATACCAACTGTAACCATTGCGGCGTTCATAGCCTATTTCGGAAATGTCATACCTCTTGATGCCATCACGGTCGCAAAAGAAAGGACGGTTGTCTTCCAATGTGTAAAAACGAGCCCAAAGCGGTTCACACTCTTCATTCGCATCCTTACAAGGTATCATGCGATAATCCCGTTTGCCATCAGCATTGACGAAATCCTCGCGGCGAAGTCCATTTATTTGGCTGCGTTCAAACCAAGCCACTGCTCCTTCTACAGCTTTAATTACTTCTTGCGAAGGATCGGGCAGCGACATGAGTAAAAGGACAATCTTGTCTGATTCCGAGCCACTAAGTGAAGGCAGTTCATAAGCACGGGCTTTGGCAGGCAACAAGGTATGTTCATCGTGCTGGGCACACCACACGGTCAGAGTATCACCGCGCTTCACCTGCGTGTCAAGGATGCAACGGATGCCACGGTCGAAAGCTTGGCGTACCGCTTGGCAGAGTGTGTCAGGCACATAGGCATAGGGCGTTTTCTTGCTGTAAACGTCGCGCAGCAGCTCCATCACATTTACCATAGCATTATCGTTATAAGTTATGTGGATGTAATAGCCTTTGGGACGAGGCCAGAATTGAGGCCAGCCGCCGTTAGGATATTGGGCTTCCAGCAGGTAACGGATGCCATGGAGGGCGGCATCGCGATACTTCTCTATTCCTGTAGCTAAATAAATGCGTGAAAGATAACGGATTTCCGTGGTAGTGGCACTATTATCTATGGTACTATTATTTACATCTTTCTTGTTATCAATTACCTTTTGGTACTCTTGATCGGAGAGCGCGGCAGGCATGTAGATGTTTTTAGGCCAGCCGCCGGTGGCATGCTGATAAAGCAACACATTGTCGGCAATGCGGACAGCTTCGGGCGTTTTAAAAAAATTGTCGTCTAACTGGCGAGCCAGTTTTACCCAATCAGTTCCCGGTTGTTGTCCGCTGTAGTCTGGCATCTGTTGGGCATACATGCAAATCGCGCTGATAATCAGAATAGCGCATAAAAAAAATCTCTTCATAATCAATCTATCTTTTGAGGGTTTGTTCATAAGTATAAATGTCACTCCCCTATCGCCGTTCATCTTTTATAGCCGGGGATTATACATAAATTGTCGGCTAATTATTTAATAAAAAAATTCCCTGCAATATTACAAAATAAATATGAAGAATTACTTTCTTCGTATTGAAAAGTTTAATCTTTCTCTTATATTCATTTTTTCGATGACCCATTTATGTTATAGAGATGCCTGAATCCATAGGGAAAGACAACCTTTCAATGCCCTTGCCGGCATTTGTGGCATGGGCGAATTCGCCCGGCTCTTTTCCTGCAATGCCGGCGTGCCGGCACATTCCCGCAAACGCATCGGGGGAAGCGAGCCGGAGCCCATTCTGGCGGGAAGCATCCGTGCAGGCCAAGGCCCTGACGGCCGCGGCCGCCTTTACAAGCGCCACGGCCCAGGGGAAGGCGCAGCTTTCCCCGCCGATGCCAAGCCGCATGAAAAGGTTGCCCGCAAGTTGATTCCCGCCGCCAGGGGGCTGCGCTCCTTTGCGGCAAGGCTGCGCACCTGCCCTTGAAAAGATTTATAGGAGCCGGCATTCCCGCAACCACCCGAAGAACCGTGCAAAGGCCTTTGGGAGCAGGCCGCCGCTTACGCGCCATCGCCAGACATCCGTAACAAGGCCGGCTTCAATGCTTTCCAATAAAAATCGAGCAGATACGATACAAATTACGCGAGCCCTAGATAAGAAAGCGCCCACAAGGAGCATCCGGAGGAAGATACCCGTACCGCGCCCGGCGCATGCACGCCCGGGGCGCGGGCGGTGCAGCACGGCGGAAACGCCGCGCGCGCATGGAGGATTCCCCCCTGCAACAGCTCCCCGACCCGATAATACGTACTATATCGGGCTCGCATTGGGATCAAGCTGTTCTTATTCCGGGCTCACGTACAAATTGGGACAGGAGGCCAAGGCGGGAACCGACCTTGATTCACCCGGGCTCCGCTTCTTCAAAAAACTTCACGTAACTGCATTGCATTTATCCGGCTCCTGTCTGCTGTCGGCTTCTTCGCTTCCGGCAGCTTCGTCAATGCAAGGACGATGAAAGACTCCCTGTTTCTCCTCGATAAAGGCAACGGCTTGCTGCACGCCTTTCATGAATTTGTCGAAATCCTCCTTGTACAGGAAGATCTTGTGCTTCTCGAAATTGACCTGCGAATCTTCGCCCTCGCCGGTCACGATCTTCTTACTTTCGGTGATGGCTATGTACATTTCATCTTTCCTGTTCCTCTTCACGTCTACATAATAGATGCGCTTGCCCGCCTTGATGGATTGTGAATAAACAATTTCCTTGTCGCTCATGTCGGCAACATTCTTTTTCTTGAAATCTTCCATGCTCATATTCGATTATGTTCAAAAACCGGCTTCAAAATTGACAAATTTTTCCAAACCATCCAAAAGGAAAGGCGCGGATTATGCATTCTATCCATAAAAATATGGTTTGTTTGTGCGGAACTCGCTAAAAATACATACTTTTGCAGCGATGGAACGACAATGCTTATTCAGGCGGCAAAGCAGGCGGCAAGAGAAAGGGCGAGCCTCCTGGCCGATCTGTCGGCTTGCTTTCATTGTCGGCTCTATAAACTTTTCATTACCTTATCTTTATGATTAACAGAGTTCTTATTCGTATTAAGATTATACAGATTGTATATGCTTACTACCAGAACGGGAACAAAAACGTGGATTCTGCCGAGAAAGAATTGTTCTACAGCCTGTCCAAAGCGTATGACCTCTACAACTATCTGCTCATGCTGACAATAGCAGTGACGAATTATGCACGGAAACGCATTGACGCGGCTAAATCGAAACTTGCCCCCACAACCGCCGAACTGTACCCCAACAAGAAATTCGTGGAAAACAAATTCATCGCCCAATTGGAAGCGAACCGGCAATTGCTGGACTTCATGGCCAGCCGAAAGCGTTCATGGAGCAATGATGAAAATTTTGTAAGGAGCCTCTACGAAACTATCGCCAATTCGGACATATATAAGGAATACATGGATTCGGAAGAAAACTCTTATGCTGCCGACCGCGAACTGTGGAGGAAACTCTACAAGGCATTTGTCCTCAACAACGAAGCGTTAGACAACCTGCTGGAGGAGCAAAGCCTCTACTGGAACGACGACAAGGGAATTGTCGATACGTTTGTGCTGAAGACCATCAGGCATTTCGACCCTGCCAACGGGGCTGGCCAAGAACTGTTGCCTGAATTTAAAGACGATGAAGACCGGGAGTTTGCGCGCCGCCTCTTCCGCCGCGCCATCCTCAACATGGACTACTACCGCGACCTCATCAGCGAGAACACCCGCAACTGGGATTTGGAACGCGTGGCATTCATGGACGTGGTGATTATGCAATGTGCATTGGCTGAAATACTGAGCTTCCCCAACATCCCCATCAGTGTGTCGCTGAACGAATATGTGGAGATCGCCAAGGCGTACAGCACCCCCAAGAGCGGCGGCTTCGTGAACGGGACACTTGACGGAATAGTTAAGGCATTGAAGAAAGAAAAGAAGCTGGCAAAAAGCTAATGCCTTTGCCGTAAACAATCATTTGGATGAAATAAAAGCAGCGCGGATGGAGTGCCTATCATCCAGCGTCTATTGCGCCGGAGAAGACAGGCGGCCGGTGCAGGAGAGGGGAGGAATATAGGCTGCCTGCAACCGGGCACTTGAATGCAGGTTACCGATTAGGCAGCGACTTTTTCAATGGCATAGTTTGAGATGCTGTACGCTGACAATATCCCGTCGGATTGGACTCTTGGAGGAACAACTAAATAATTTAATGGACTTTATACGGATAATCATTAATAGAGAGAACCGTGTGCCAATGCTCAATTCGTTCTTTCTCTCCTTTTCTGCACTTCAGTCGGACTTTCGCCGAACTGCTCTTTGTAACATTTGGTGAAGTAAGAAGGCGACGAGAAGCCTACTTCGTAAGCCACTTCAGACACCGCCATGTCTGAAGATGCCAACAACGAAGCCGCTTCTTTCAGCCTCATTTGCCGCAGCAGCTCATTGGGCGAATAGTTGGTGAGCGACTTGAGCTTCCGGTAAAGCTGCACGCGGCTCATGCCCATCTCACGCCCCAAATCCTCTACATTGAGGCCGGGATCGTGAAGTTTTTCCTCTACCAATGCACGGAAGCGGGTGACGAAATCCTTATCCAATTCATTGATGTCTTCTTTTTCCAACGCCTGCCCATCGCCAAAGAATTGTTTCAGTTGCTGACGGCCGGCTATCAGGTTGCGGATGCGGGACAACAACAGCTGCGAGCTGAAAGGCTTGGATATGTAGGAGTCGGCTCCGCCGTCATATCCCTGGATACGCTGCTCGTCCAACGAACAGGCTGTCAGCAATATCACCGGGATATGGCTGGTCTGCATCTCGCTCTTCAGCCGGCGGCAGCATTCCACTCCGTCCATGCCGGGCATCATGACATCGGAGATAATGACATCGGGCACATACTTCATGGCCAAGCGAATACCTGCCGTACCATCGGCAGCTGAAATAACCCGGTATTCTTTTGACAGCAGGCTTTTCACATAGGCGCGAATGTCCGCATTATCGTCTATGATGAGCACGATGGGACTGCCGGCATCCGCCGTTCCCTCCACCGGGAACAATTCCTCGTCCACTAATGCCGGCACATCTTCTTCTTCCTTCGGCAGAAGCGCCAACGGTTTATCCTTAAACGGCTCGACAGCAGCTTGCTTGGGCAAGTTCACAATAAAGGTTGTGCCCTTATCATCGCTTTGCGCCGCAATGCTGCCATTGTGCATTTCCACAAAAGCGCGCGCCAAAGCAAGGCCGATGCCTGTTCCCGGCCGGTGGCCATCCACTTGGTAGAAGCGTTCAAAAACGGCCTCCAGCTCGTCTTGCGAGATATGGCTGCCAGAATTGAACACCGATAACTTGCAGCAATTGCCCTCTGCCAAGAGGCTGACAGCAATCTTCCCGTTTTCGGGCGTGTACTTCACAGCATTCGAAAGCAGATTGAAATAAATGCGTTCCATCTTCTCGCCATCGGCCATCAGGCAATAATCAGCCCCCTCAGCGGCAGAGAAGCTGAATGCGATATGTTTCTTCTGCATCGCCACCCGGAAAGAATCATTCCAACTGAGAAAGTTGGCGCGGAGGTCAAAAGGAGCCAGGTGCATTTCCATGCGCCCGCTCTCCACTTTGCGGAAGTCGAGAATTTGGTTGACCAGCCTCAACAGGATGCGGACGTTCCGCCTCATCAATTCCAACAGTTGGCGCGACGGCCCGTCAATGGAGGGAGCGGATAACAACTGCTCTAACGGGTCGGCTATAAGCGTAAGTGGCGTGCGGAAGTCGT
Source organism: uncultured Bacteroides sp. (assembly GCA_964431195.1). Lineage (GTDB taxonomy): Bacteria > Bacteroidota > Bacteroidia > Bacteroidales > Bacteroidaceae > Bacteroides. The sequence continues at coordinate 13,982 of CAYSIQ010000010.1, read as the reverse complement.
GGGAAACATTGGTGAAAAATGCCAGTTTGGCATGCGTCGCCTCTTCCAACTGCTTGGAGAGTTCAATGAGTTGGTCGCGCTGAGTTTCCAACTGCGACTTCTGCTCCATCAACTGCTCTTTCTGCATTTCCAGTTTCTGCATTTGGTCGTTCAACTCGATATTCATCCGCTTTTTAGTCCAAAAAGCCCGAACCACAAAGAAAAGGAAAGCTATGGCCAGCAACAGGAAAGCAATGCAAACCACCAGCAGCAGCCGTTGGAGGGAATAACGCATCAGAAAGGTATCAAGGCGTTCGTTCAGGGTGCTAATCTTGTTGTCGAGCGTATTGATTTGGGTAGTCTGCATCTGCATAATGCGGGCATTGGCCTTGTTGACGAGTGCCGTAGAGAGCAAATTCTCGTATTCATAAGGCCGGCCGCGGAGGATGTCCATCACCACTTGCATCACCCGGTCGCCGCCTGTGGGATAGATAAAGGTAGCGTCCAACTGCCCTTTGGCCACCATGTCCACGCCACGTCCCGCTCCGGCAAGGGCATCCACGCCGATGAAAAGCATCTCTTTCTCCCGCCCCCGATGCACGGCAGCGCGGTAAGCGCCGGCAGCCATACGGTCATTATGCGCAAACACCAAGTCAATATGCGGGTGGCAATCCAACAGCGAATCAAACACCTGTTCGGCATCAGGCTCATTCCAGCCGGCATCGACAGTGGCCAGCAGTGAAATGCCCGGCGAATGGGCCAGCACATCCATCAGCCCGCGATGGCGTTCGATGGCCGGCGTTGAAGCCGAAAGGCCGCTAATCTCCACCACCAGCCCTTTGCCTTGCAAGCGGTTCACCAGGTAATCGCCCGCCCGGCAGCCTATTTCATAATTGTCCGCGCCGACGTAGGCCGTGCACCGTTCCGAACGGGTGCGGCGGTCTACCAGCACCACAGGAATGCCCTTGTCATACGCCTCCTCAATGGCCGGGCTTACATCGTCCACCACATTGGGCGAAACCACCAGCACGTCTACTCCCCTATCCACCAGTTCGCGGATGTCGTTCACTTGGCGGGCGTTATCATCGCCCGCCGAACGGATCTCCACCGACATTCCGGAATAGAACCGGGCCTCGCGCCTGATTTCATTATTCAGCCGGGTACGCCAGTCATCGTCGCTGCATTGCGACACGCCGATGAGGTAGCGGGGCTGCCGCCCGTTACAGGCATGCAAAACCAGCGCGGCCAATGCTGAAAGCAAGACGGGGAACGCGAATCTCTTCATGATGGAAGTGTGGCTTTGAAGTTGTCGTTAGCGCAAAGATAACCTTTTTGCCCCAAACTTTGTCCCGCAATGGGATTTTCTTGTCCCGGATTCGCATATATATATGAATAGGAATGTCCCGTTTCCCGGCAAGCGTGCCGTGGTAGCTGCCAAGTGGATGCCGGGCAGCTGCCTGTTATTTTTCAGGCAAAAAGCCTTGCCGGCGCAGTTCTTCCACAGCTACCTCCAATTCTGCATACCAAGCCGCGCCGAACTTGCGGGCAAGCGGTTCTTTCAAGAATTTATAGACAGGCATGTTTTCTTTCTGCCCCAACAGCACGGCGGCTTTGCATACGTTCCAGCGGTGATAGTTCACACCCTTGAATGCGCCGAAGTCTTTCACCCGGATGGGGTAGAGGTGGCAGGATACGGGTTTGAGGAAAGCGGTCTTCCCCTCGCGGCAGGCTTTTTCTACGGCGCAGTAGCAGATGCCTTGCCGGCCATGACAGGCGAACACGCAGTCCTTCCCCTTTACGATGGAGGTCACCAAGTCGCCCTCGCAATCGGTGTACGCCACGCCTTGGCGGATGATGACAGCCCGTGCTTCGGGGCTGAGGTCGCCCCATATCGCGGGAAGCGCTTCTTTCAGTTTCTCCACTTCGCCCGGCTCCACCGGCGCCCCGGCATCACCCTCGATGCAGCATTCGCCTTTGCAGGCTTGCAGGTCGCACAGGAACTTCTCGCGCAATACGTCGAAACTTACCACCACATTGCCTATCTGTATCATACCCATCTGTTATTTTCAAGCAGCCTCCTGCCTCAGGGAGAGGGAGATGAACCATTACTTTGCTTTTAAGCTGCCGGGTTGCAATTGCTCTTGCAACAATGCCGGTTCATTGGTGGTAATAAAGTCAACCTTGTTGCCAATCAGCCATTTCATGCTTTCAACTGTGTCTATAGTCCAGCAGTTGACTTTCATTCCCAGCTCATGGCATTCGTTTATCCATTCCGGATGCTTCTTGAATACGCTAAGGTGATAGTCGGGGCCTGCGCATCCAAGTTCCTTTAATTGCCGGGGCGAGAGGTCGCCGCCAAGATAATAGGCCGGCGTTCCTTGGGGGGCAAGGCGGATGAACTCCTTAATGGCGTGAAGGGAAAAGGAAATATATTCAATCCGGCTTTCCAGCCCCATTCCTTTTACCATTTCTGTGATGCCGGTTACAGCTTGTGTTTCCTGCTCCGGAGTTTGATGGGCTTTCAGTTCCAAAATAAGGCGCGTCTTGAGCGATTGCGCTTTCCGCAGGTAGGCTTCCAAGGCAGGCAACTGTTCCCCATTGTCCAACTCCACGGCAGAACAGACTTTGCATGTAGCCTTTTGCATGGTTACTCCTTTGAATGTGCCGTCATGGTTGACAACCAATTGTTTGTCTGCCGTGAGCCATACGTCAAATTCCGAGCCGTAGCATCCTATCGAATCTGCTTTTGCTAAAGCCGCAATCGAGTTTTGAGCCGAACCGGGCGCACGCCAAAACCCACGGTGGGCGATTACTTGGGTTTGTTGCGCCAAGCCGGGAGTGCATGCCATTAATAAGAATAACGAGGGAAGAATAATCTTTTCCAGTTTCATCGTTCATTAGCTTTAAGCAGGCCGGGAAAGCGCAGCCGGGAAAGCGCAGATGGATAAGCATCTCCCGGCTGCCTCCTATTCCGTTTGTTCGTCGTAGTTTGATTATTCAATCAAGTCCTTCCCCGTCATGTCCGCCGGTTGGGGCAGGCCCATGATGTGCAGGACAGACGGAGCCACATCGGCCAGCACGCCGTTCTCTACCTTGGCGTTTTGGTTGGCAGAAACGTAAATGAAAGGGACGGGATTGAGCGAGTGGGCGGTGTTGGGCGTGCCGTCGGCGTTGAGGGCATGGTCGGCATTGCCGTGGTCGGCGATGATGATGGTTTCATAGCCGTTGGCTTTGGCCGCCTCTACGGTGTCGCGCACGCAGTTGTCAATGGCTACAACGGCCTTTTCGATGGCTTCGTACACGCCGGTGTGGCCTACCATGTCGCCGTTGGCGTAGTTCACCACGATGAAGTCATACTTCCGCGTGTTGATGGCTTCCACCAGCTTGTCTTTCACTTCGTAAGCGCTCATTTCGGGCTTGAGGTCGTAAGTGGCGACCTTGGGAGAGGGGACGAGGATGCGGTCTTCGCCATCGAAAGGAGCTTCTCGCCCGCCGTTGAAGAAGAAGGTCACGTGCGCATACTTCTCGGTCTCGGCGATGTGCAGCTGCTTCTTGCCCTGCCTGGAGAGGTATTCGCCCAGCGTATCGGCCACGTTCTCCTTGTCGAAGAGGACGCGCACCCCTCTGAAAGAAGCGTCATACGGCGTCATGCAGTAGTATTGGAGGCCGGGGACGACGCGCATGCCCTGTTCCGGCATGTCTTGCTGGGTCAGCGCGATGGTCAGTTCTTTGGCGCGGTCGTTGCGGAAGTTGAAGAAGACAACCACGTCGCCCTCCTTGATGGTGCCATCGAATGTGCAGTTGTTGACGGGCTTGATAAACTCGTCGGTTATGCCTTCGTCATAAGACTCCTGCATGGCTTGCGCCATGTCGCCGGCCTGTTTGCCTTGCCCGTTTACCAAGAGCTCGTAGGCTTGCTTGATGCGCTCCCAGCGCTTGTCGCGGTCCATGGCGTAGAAGCGCCCGACGATGCTGGCGATGCGGCCTGCCGATTGCCCGCAGTGGGCGGCCAGCTGTTCGATGAAGCCCTTGCCGCTCTTCGGGTCGGTGTCGCGCCCGTCCATAAAACAGTGGATGAAAGTGCGCTCGCCGATGCCGTATTCCTTGGCGATGTCGCAGAGCTTGAAGAGGTGGCCGAAAGAAGAGTGCACCCCGCCGTTGGAAGTCAAGCCCATGAAGTGGATGTTCTTGCCCTGTTCTTTGGCATAGGTGAAGGCGGAAACGATTTCCTTGTTTCTCAGGATGCTGCCATCGGCGCATGCGCGGTTGATTTTCACCAAGTCCTGGTATACGATGCGTCCCGCGCCGATGTTGAGGTGGCCTACTTCGGAGTTACCCATCTGCCCGTCGGGCAGTCCCACGTTTTCGCCGCTGGCTTGGAGCTGCGAGTGCGGGTACGTCGCCAGCAGGCTGTCCCAATAAGGCGTGGGGGTTACGTAGATCACATCGCCTTTCTGTCGGTCGCCAATTCCCCACCCATCCAAAATCATTAAAAGAGCTTTCTTAGCCATAGTCTATAATGTTTAAATTGAATATGCTTGCTTCGCCCCGCAAAGGTACAAAAACTATTTGAGGAGCGGCGTTTACGTTGGGATAAATCGGGCGTTTCGGCGGATGCGCGCAAGCCATTTGTCCCGTGCCTGCACGGAGGCCGGCGCATGCGTGCGCGGGACGCGCTCCGCGCGCGCATGGGGCAAGCGCGGCATAGGCAGGCCGCTTGGGGCGTTCACTGCCGTGTCGTGATGTGGAAGCAGGCCTGTCGGGTTTCGTATTTCACGTAACACTTCCCCTCGTTCTTCAAGTCGCGCAGCACTTCGGCAAGCACCAGCTTCAGCGTGTCGGCGCGCACGTCTTCCAAAGGGCGGCCGTCCTCGTCCTCCACTTTCTCGAAGCGTTTCCAGCTGATGTCGAAAGTCGTGCCGTAGCTGTGGGCGGAGGCTTTCACGGCATTGAAGTTGCGCCGGCGCAGGCGGCGCACGTCCTCGGCCGTGCGGAGCACGGAAGTGACAATCACTTTGTAGGGGTTGAGGCCTTTCGACCGAAGCGAGTCGAGGAAATTGCTGCCGATGCAGTCCAGCAGCATGGCGCCGCCGGGTATGAGATAGGGGATGGAATAAGTGAGCGAGTCAACGGAATAATGTTCGCACGTGGCGACCAAGCGCAGGCTGTCGGCCAGCTTCTCGGCATCGGCACGTTTGCCGAGCGGGGCGATGCCGATGGCATGGGCAATGTCGAGCTGCTTGTCGTTCCGGTCGTTGAAAGCGCGTCCGAAGTTGGCCACGCCGTGGATGTTGCGGGGCTTGTTCCGTTTCAGAGACAGGTCTTTCTTGCAGCTGGAGAAAGCGGGGAACATCAGTGCTGCAGCCAGCAACAGCAGGGGGAGGAGGCGGATGGCGCGGTGGGTTCTCATCATTATTCTGTGTCCTTTCTTTCGTTTTAACGGGCAGGGGCGGCATTGTCCCCGCTCCGGCGCAAAGGTACGTTTTTTTTGCTTATGACGGATAAATGGCAAAGAAAGGCTATCTTTGCACCCGCAAGAAGCATCCTCTGAGAGGAAACGGTTGAACGTGCAACGATATTTCATTTACTTTGCCTACGACGGTTCGGCCTATAATGGCTGGCAAATCCAACCCAACGGGACCGGCGTGCAAGAGTGCCTGATGAAAGCGCTCTCCACCTTGTTGCGCCGCGAAGTGGAAGTGACGGGAGCCGGGCGCACCGACGCGGGTGTCCATGCCGCACGGATGGTGGCGCACTTTGACCACGACGCTCCCCTTGACACCCTCCTGTTGGCTGACAAGTTGAATCGCCTGCTGCCGCCCGACATCGGCGTGCTTTCCCTGCGCCCCGTCCGCCCCGACGCGCATGCCCGCTTCGATGCCGTGGCGCGTACTTATTGCTATTATGTCAGCACGTCCAAGTCGCCTTTCCTGCGGCAATACCGTTGCCGGCTGTACCGCGCGCCCGACTTTGCCCGCATGAACGAAGCCGCCGCCCGCTTGCCGGGCTATACCGATTTCACCAGCTTCAGCAAGCTGCACACCGATGTCAAGACCAACAACTGCCGCATTACCCGCGCATGCTGGACACAGGAGGATGAGCACACGTGGGTGTTCACCATCCGTGCCGACCGCTTCCTGCGCAACATGGTGCGTGCCATTGTGGGCACTCTGCTTGACGTGGGGAGGGGGAAACTGACAGTGGAGGGCTTCTGCCGCATCATCGAGCAGCGCGACCGCCGCCGGGCAAGCGCTTCCGCGCCGGGGCAGGCGCTTTTCCTGACGGACGTAGAGTATCCAGGCGACGTGTTCTTGTAGCGGTTATGGCAAAAACAAACAAAACAGGATCGAATAATGTGGCTCATTCTTGCCTTTCTGTCTGCCGCCTTGTTGGGCTTCTATGATGCTTTCAAGAAGCAGTCGCTGCGCGACAATGCCGTGATCCCCGTGCTGTTCCTCAACACGTTGTTTTCCGCATTGCTTTTCCTGCCGTTCATCCTGCTGGCGGCATTCTCGCCGCAGGCGCTACAAGGCACCGTGTTCGAGTTGCCCGCAGCGGGGTGGGAGGAGCACAAGTATATTGTGCTGAAGTCGTTTATCGTGCTTACATCGTGGGTGTTCGGCTATTTCGGCATGAAGCATCTGCCCCTTACCATCGTGGGACCCATCAATGCCACCCGCCCGGTGATGGTGCTTGTCGGCGCGCTGCTGGTGTTCGGCGAGCGGCTGAACCTTTGCCAGTGGGCGGGCGTGCTGCTGGCGGCACTTTCGTTTTTTATGTTAAGCCGTTCGGGCAGGAAGGAAGGCATCGACTTCAAGCACGACAAGTGGATTTACTTCGCCGTGCTGGCAGCAGCGACGGGAGCGGTCAGCGGACTGTATGACAAGTATCTGATGGCACGTCTCGACCCGATGTTAGTGCAGTCGTGGTACAACGTTTACCAGGTGTTTATCATGGGCGCCGTCCTGCTGCTGCTGTGGTATCCCCGGCGCAAGTCCGACACCCCGTTCCGTTGGGACTGGAGCATCATCGGCATTTCAGTGTTTCTCTGTGCGGCCGACTTCGCGTACTTCTGTGCCCTAAGCTACAAGGATGCCCTGATTTCCATCGTGTCGATGGTGCGGCGGGGCAGCGTGGTGGTCTCTTTCCTGTTCGGCGCTCTTTTCTTCCGTGAAAAGAACTTAAAAAGCAAGGTTGTCGACCTTATTTTAGTGTTGTTAGGAATGTTCTTTTTATATTTGGGCAGCAAATAACAGGCAGGCTATCATGGCAGGAACGTTACAAATCGGCACAGGCACAAAGGAGGACAAATACCGCATCCTGCTGCCGCAGCTCCGTGCCCTGGCGGAGGGAGAGACGGACAGGGTCGCCTTGATGGCCAACGTGGCCGCCGCCCTGCACGAAACATTCGGTTTTCTGTGGACGGGTTTCTACCGGGTGATGGGCGGGGAACTGGTAGTCGGGCCTTTTCAAGGGCCGGTGGCTTGCATGCGCATACCTTACGGCAAAGGCGTTTGCGGCACGGCATGGGCGGAAAGCCGCGCGCTGGTAGTGCCCGATGTGGATGCTTTCCCCGGGCACATCGCCTGCAGCCCTTTGTCGCGTTCGGAGATTGTGGTGCCCCTTTTCGATAACGGCGCCGTCTGCGGCGTGCTTGACATAGACAGCAAGGAGTTGGGCTGCTTCGACGAGACCGACCGGCATTGGCTGGAAGAAGTCGCCGGGTTGATAATGAAAACATGAAATGGAGTACTTCTTAAATGAGGAACGAAGATGAAAACGATATTGTCGTCAGAACAGACAAAAAATGAAGAGCGCACTTGCTGCTCGCAAATATGGGCGTTGCTGTTGGCGTGCGTATGTTGCTTCCCCGGCCTTGTCCGCGGCCAAGAGGCGAAAGATTGCTTTGTCAAGATGCCTGATTCGATTCAGCCTTTGTTGACGGCGGTGAACCGTGCCGACTTCGTGGACTTTATGGACAGCAAAATGAAAGCCGAAGTGACAAACCGCTTCAATGGCAAGTCTGAAATGACCGCGCTTACTCCCGACTATATCTGTATCCGCACTTCCGAAGCCAGCACGTGGCAGATGAAATTGCTGGCTGTCAATGACTCCACGCGCGTTATCTGCACGGTATCTACCGCCAGCGGCCCTGCCGGTGACAGCCATATCCGCTTCTACACCTCCTCGTGGCAACCTTTGGAGGCCGGAGCCTATCTGCCTGCCCTCCCCGTATCGGACGATTTCATCGCTCCTGACACCGCCGGCACCTCTGCTGTTTACCGCGAGGCTCGCCACCGTGCTGACCTTCTGCTGATGCGTGCCGACCTTTCGCCCTCCGATGCTACGCTGACTTTCACCTATACCACTCCCGATTATATGGAAAAAGAAACGGCAGACAAATTGAAGCCATTTGTGCGCCGTCCGTTGGTGTACCGCTGGGAAGAGGGCAAGTTTGTGCGCTGACCGCGAAGCCCTCTCCATAGGCTCCGATGGCCGTGCTTCGCGATGAAAGATTGAATCGCTTCTCAGCAGTGAGCCAAAGGTGCTGCAGGATAGGGCATTGGGCAAGGCATAACGCATCTGGTTTACGTCCCCAATCCCGCGCGAGGCGTTATGCTTGTTTGAGAAATTGCGGCATATATCTTATCCAAAGCTCAAGCCTTAGGCTGTTCTGCCGCAATTCCGCCCTTGCGTATGGCTTCCATAATATTGGCAGGGGCACGTTCTGCAAGAAGTTCCTTTTTCATGTAGTCCATGTATGGAGCTACGTGTTTGAAGAACTTATAGTATCCCTTACATAGATAATTCAGCCCGGGCTCACCTGTGGCAGTCTTTGCAAAGCGGTTTTTCGGGCACTCGCCGTTGCAGGCAAATAGGAATTCACATTCTCTGCACTGTGCAGGCAATGACTTCTGCTTCATTTGCCCAAACTCCAACTGCCGGTCGCTATACATCATCTCTGCCAATGCCTTCTGATAGATATTGCCTAACTTGTATTCAGGGAATACATAATGATCGCAAGAGTACACGTCGCCGTTGAACTCCATCACTCCGGCATGCCCGCATACCTTTGCCATGGAACATACTCCAGGTTGCTCGCCCATCCAATTGGCAAGTGTGGAATCGAACAGCTGGATAAAATATTCGCCCACATCGTTCTTTATCCATTCATCGAACAGGCCACAAAGGAAATCTCCCCACTGCCCGGGCGATACGGAGAAACTTGCAAGTTCCCCGCCTTCCCGGGGAGGGGCGGCCAGATGACGCCCGTCTTCGTGCAGGCAGAGCCTTTCAACGGCAGGCGTAAACTGGATATACTTGCATCTTATAGATTTGAAAAAGTTATAGAACTCGACCGGATAGCCGGCATTGTAATCATTAACTACCGCCATGCCGTTCCACTCCACTCCGTGTTTGTTGAGCAGTTCGATTCCTCTCATCACTTTCACGAACGAAGGATGTCCCTGCTTGTTCCTGCGGTACTCGTCGTGGAATTCTTGGGGACCGTCTATCGATATGCCTACAAGCCAGTTGTTCTCCTTGAAGAACCGGCACCACTCGTCTGTAAGCAATGTGCCGTTAGTTTGTATGCAGTTGTCTATGGCCATGCCATTCCCGTACCGCTTCTGTAGTTCTGCCGCCCTCTTGTAGAACGAAAGCGGGCGCATCAGGGCTTCCCCGCCGTGCCATGTGAACAGCACTTGGGGCATAGTCTGACTGTTGATGTATTCTTTGATGAATCTTTCGAGGAGATCATCGCTCATCACATGTCTTGACGCGCTTTTATACAGGTTTGACTTTTCCAAATAATAACAATATTGGCATGCGAGATTGCATACTGCCCCTACCGGTTTGGCTATTATATAAAGAGGCTTTGCAAATGGCGCGAAAATCTGTTTCATGATAATCCTATGGTTTCTGTCCAGGCTTTGGCAGGGTTCTATGATTCACATGCCGCAGAAACGGGCGAACCCATTTTGCCCGGTTTCAACAAGCAGGTGCAAACATACAACAAAAGACCGGGAAAACAGCCTCCAACGCCGGAAGAATGCAGGCTGGGCGCGCAAATGGAACGCGGAGTTGGCATCCGGCCAGGAGGGGGGGGAATGGCCGCTGCCTATGTAAGGATGCCGGATAGGGCTTGGACAGGCTCTTGGCTTAGTTTGCCTTTTCACGGCCATTCGCTGCCAATCACTCGTTCCCCGTGAGGCTTCACATGGAAAGCATTGCAAAAATATAAAATCCAACCTCTTGCCGTTGGGGTTATCAAATATACAGCTTAATTTTGCAGTTATCTTGGGCATCTTCTCCGTCCCAAGGAAGATTAATAACCGGAAGAGCATGAAACAGGCAAAAACATTATTCTTTTCATTCCTGATGGCAACGGCAGCTGTACAGGCACGGCAGCCTGCGGCAAGGGACACTTCGTTTGTCCCGCCGTTTGATTTCCCGATCGCATTCAGCGGCAATTTTGGCGAGATACGTGCCGACCATTTCCACGGAGGGCTTGACTTCAAGACCGGCGGCGCCATTGGCAAGCCGGTGCATGCCTTGGGCGAGGGGTACATTTCGCGTGTCCGTGTCACCCACGGTTCGGGCTATGTGCTTGATGTGGCTTATGACAACGGCTATACCGCCATCAACCGCCATCTCAGTGCCTTTGTGGGCGATGTAGCCAAACGTGTAGAGGCACTGCAATATGCCGAAGAAAGCTGGGAAGTGGATATTGCGCCCGCTCCCGGCGAGTACCCCGTACATGCGGGCGAGGTGATCGCCTTGAGCGGCAACACCGGCTATTCTTTCGGTCCGCACCTGCACCTTGACGTGTTCCGTATCTGCACCGGAGAGTATGTAGATCCCATTCCGTTTTTCCGTAAGCACGTGAAAGACAAGACCGCGCCCTCCGTTCAGAGCGTCATGCTGTTCCCGCAGCCGGGCAAAGGAGTGGTCAACGGGAAACAAGAGCGGCAAGCGTTTGCCTTGCGCGGCAACAAGCCGATCACGGCATGGGGCGTGGTAGGTTTCGGCCTCTGTGCCTACGACCACATGGAAGGCGTTGCCAACCGCTATGGCGTGCATACGGTGGTGCTTGAAGTAGACGGGCAAGAAGTGTTTCGCAGCGTGGTAGACCGTTTTTTCGACAGCGAGAACCGCTACATCAATTCCTGGACGCAAGGCCAATATATGAAATCGTTTATCGAGCCGGGCAATCGCCTGCGTATGTTGCACGCTTCTAACGGCCAAGGCGGGTTGGTGACGATTGACGAGGAACGTCCTTACCATATCGCCTACACGCTGGGCGATGCCTTGGGCAACGTTTCGCGGATACACTTCACGGTACATGGCAAGCGCATGGATATTGCTCCCGTGAAGTGCTGCGGGAAGTACGCTTTCCGCTGGGATCGAGTGAATTACCTGCAAGAGCCGGGACTGGCTTTGTTCGTCCCCAAAGGGCGGCTTTACAAGGATGAATACCTTAACTGCAAAGTGTGGGGCGACAGTTCGGGCATTGCTTTCACCTATCAGTTGAACGATACACCCGTCCCCCTGCATCAATCGTGCCGCTTGCGAATCGGGTTGCGTCGGATGCCTGTGGCGGATACAACGAAATATTATGTGGCACGGATCAATGCTCGCGGAGATAAGGTCAATGCAGGCGGCCGCTACCGCAACGGCTACATGGAAGCGGAGATCCTCCAAATAGGCACTTATACCGTAGCGATGGATACTGTTCCTCCCGTGTTGATCCCGGTCAGCCCCAATCGCTGGGGAAGGCAGGGGCGCATCGTTTTTCGGGCACATGATAAGCAGACCGGCATCAGCAGCTACCGGGGAACCATCGACGGGCAGTATGCTTTGTTCGGCAGGCTCAATTCCGTCAATGGAAATCTGGTGTGTGAATTGGATACTAAGCATGTCAGGAAAGGCGGCAAACATGTGCTGGAACTGACAGTGGCCGATGGATGCGGAAACCGGACAACGCGCAAGATGGAGTTTGTCTGGTAAGGCTTTCGTCAAGTTAGGAATGCCGGAAAAGTCTTAATTAGGCTGCAAAAAGATATTGCGCCATGGCTTATAAAAATAAACGGATACTTAGAACTCATTGATAATAGGGCTTCAGAGAGAGACAATATGTTATTATATGAGAATAATTATACGGGAAAATCATAGGAAGACTTCCTAAAAGAGGATAAAGCATAATCACGTATATAAAAGGAACAGTTGTACAGTCAATATATAAGACCATATATGCCGGCAAATGGAATAAATCTATTATTTTTGTAGTCAATTCATTCTGTTGAAATAGATGGCTACGGAATCTACCTATTTGGTTATGGGGAAACTTTTGGACTACATAGCAAAGGAAACGCAAGGCGAATGCTTCGCGTCATTCAAATATTGCTACGACGATGCGTTGCCCCCGAATATTGAGTATGAGGCGAAAGAAGATTCATATAAAAATATGAAAGGATTTGCCGAGAGCATGCATGACCCTCAAATGAGAAACATAAAAACCTTTGGCTGAAAGAATAAGGCAAATGCTGCCATTATTCAAGTATTTCCTCGATGGCTCTCGGAGAGTCTATAAGGTGGACGATATACAGTATGACAAAAATGTATATCCGATTGTCAGCGGTCAAATCTCCGTTTCCTGTTGTGGCAGAGAGAATATAAGTCATATAAGTTCGAAGCAGATCAGATAAGAATCAAGTAATTATAAAAAACGACATGAAAACATTCCTTCTGAAGCATCCTATTGACATTTCATTGTTGACCAATGGTTTTCATATTCCGACAGAATTTCATGCCTTTGTATATGCGATGTGTGGAGAACTACGTCATGGGGAAAACATTCCAATTAAAATTTTGATGGAAGGGAATTGCTTTGATGCGAAACTGTATAATATCAATTTTGACCGGTCTCGTTATCCGAAACATCCAGATCTATTGCAAATTAGATATACGCCGAATTCCCCTATTGCAAAAAATCTACAAACAATATATCATCGTGAATATGAATTGTTACTAAGAGAGAGAAAAGTGGCTGGGCCACGAAAGCAAATACGATTGCCAAAGGAGTATGAATATAATTTCATGATTTTCTATTGCACTTCCGTTGAAAATACTTTCATTATGGAATGTGATTCTGCTATTAATCAAGAAGAAACGAGAAAACAAATACAACTAATGGCGGAAGAAGAATTTGAAATGTTCACACCGCAAGAGGACGCAACGGCATCCCTAAAAGAAGTGACACGAATTCAATATGTTCGGCAACTTGATCGCTCAATAGGAGATTCATTAAAACGTTTGTATGGGTTTCGTTGTCAAATGACAGGAGAATTTGTTGGTGAGCCATACGGAGTTATATGCGTAGAAGCCCATCATATTATCCCTTTTACCAAAAGCCTGAACAATGATTCTTCAAACATCATTATCCTTTCTCCTTCTTATCATCGTATAGTGCATAAGGCCAAACCACATTTCAATCGGGATTCGCTTACCTTTGAATACGCGAATGGCTTAGTTGAAAAAATTAAAATAGATAAACATTTGAGATTATAAATCCCATTGCGTATCGGTTAAATTAGAATAAAGCATATAGAGAGCTTTTCGCGTCTTATAATGTCGATGGACTTAAAATACGCATCAACAGAGGTGCCGGAATCATCGCCACCCTATCTTCCATCAGCTGTTTGACATTACGGAGCGAGGTCGCTCATTGGGCGTTGTCTTGTTTGGAGCAGGACAGTTTGTAAGTGATTTGGCAATTGGGTTTGCCAAGGTGATGGTGAAAGACACGAAAAATATAATGGTCGGAGGTGTAATGGCATCCATCCAACCGGATGAAATTGAAAAAGCAACAGGCATCCGCCCGCATGTAGGGACACTTCATACCCCGTATAAAGATATTGACAAAGATAATCCGTATATTATTGATGAGCGTACAACCGTCCGGGATAGCGTGTAACCTATAAAGATAGTCGCCCAGCTATTGG
>CAYSIQ010000009.1:24959-33423 GCA_964431195.1 uncultured Bacteroides sp. | reverse complement strand
GATGGCTGGTTATCTGATGATTGTCTCGTAGATGCCGTCGCGCAGCACGCGCAAGGCTTGCTTCACGCTCTCGTCGGCGGCGTTCATCACCCGGTAGTATTCGTCCGTGTCCCACAGGTCGCGGGCCACGATCGCCTTGAGCTGCGTCTTGATGAGGGGCAGGGAACGGTTGAATTGCTCCTCGTCGAGGGCCATTTCCTCTTCGTCGGCCAGCCGGCGGACGAGGGGCATGAGGGCGCCGGCATCGAAATCCCTGTTGAACGTTTCAAAGTCCTTGAACTTCTCCTCCAGTTCGCGGCGGCGCCGCTCGACGTAGCCGGCGGCGGCGCGGGCTATGATCCCCTTGGCCGCCAGGCCGCGGTGGCAGGCGGTGTAGCGGGCGGTGTCGACGGGTACGAAGAGGTCGGGCATGATGCCCCCTCCGCCGTACACGGCGCGGGCGAGCCGGCGGGTGGCGTATTTCAGCGAATCGGGGAAGCGGATGCTGTCGGCGTGCGTCAGCTCGCCGCGCGCGAGGCGGTCGGGCAGGTCGCGGCCGTAGGCGTCGAGCATGCCGCCGCTCTTGTTGTCGTAGGGCTTCTGGATGCAACGCCCGGCGGGAGTGTAATAGCGTGCCACGGTGAGGCGGATCATCGAGCCGTCGGGCAGGCCCACGGGGCGCTGCACCAGCCCCTTGCCGAAGGTGCGGCGGCCCACCACCACGCCGCGGTCCCAGTCCTGTATGGCTCCGGCCACGATCTCGCTGGCCGACGCGGAGTATTCGTCCACCAGCACGACGAGGCGGCCTCCCCGGAAATGCCCGTTGCCTTTGGCGAAGAACTCGCTGCCGCGCCCCGCGCGTCCCCGCGTATAGACGATCAGGTCTTTCTGGTCGAGGAACTCGTTGGCCAGGTCGACGGCGGCCTCGAGGTACCCGCCCCCGTTGCCTTGCAGGTCGAGGACGAGATCCTCCATGCCTTTCTCCTGCAGCTTCCGCAGGGCTTCCATGAACTCGCGCCCCGTGGTGGCGGCAAATCGGTTGACGCGGATGTAGCCGGCGCGCGGCGCTATCAGGTAGGAAGCGTCCAGGCTGCGGATGGGTATCTTGCCGCGCTCCACTTCGAACGCCAGCCGGCCGGCCACGCCGCGCCTTGCCACGCCTAAGCTCACTCTGGTCCCCTCGGGGCCGCGCAGGCGCTTCATGATGTCCTCGGCGCTCATCCTGACGCCGGCGATGGCGGTGTCGTTGACGCTGACTATGCGGTCGCCGGCCAGGATGCCCGCCTTCTCCGACGGCCCTCCGCTGACGGGCTGGATGACGAGCAACGTGTCTTCAATCATCTGGAACTGCACGCCGATGCCTTCGAAGTTGCCTTGCAGGGGCTCGTTCATGGCTTTCACTTCTTCGGCGTTGTTGTAAGTGGAGTGGGGGTCGAGCTGCGCCAGCATCTCGGCGATGGCGCTTTCCACCAGGCGGCTTTCGTCCACGGAGTCCACATAAAGGCCGGCGATAGCCATTTCCGCCAGCTGAAGCTTGCGCGCCGCGTCTTTGTTGATGCCTTGCGCCCCGGCGCAGAGGGCGCACGCGCCGAACAGGATAAGGTGTAAGTACTTCTTCATCGCATGTTTTCGCTGTTATGTCCTCTATATTTTCATGCCCGGCGGCAAGAACCGGCTGATGTCTTTGCCGTAGGAAATCAGCTCGCGCACGGCGGTGGAGCTGACGCAGGCCAGTTCCGGCTCGGTGAAGAGCAGGACGGTCTCGATGCCCGTCAGCTTGCGGTTGATGTCGGCGATGGTCTCCTCGTATTCGAAGTCTTTCACGGTGCGTATGCCCCGTATGATGAGGTTGGCGTTCTCCTGCGTGGCGAAGTCGGTGGTGAGGCAGTCGTAAGCCTTCACGGCGACGCGCGGGTTATCCCCGTAGTATTCGCTGATCGTTCGGAGACGCTTCCCGGTGGGGAAACGCGCGCCCTTGCTCTCGTTGATGCCGATGCCGATGATGATTTCATCGATAAACGCCAGCGCCCTTTTCACCACGGAAGCATGGCCCGCGGTGAAGGGGTCGAAAGTGCCCGGGAAGATGGCTCGTGTCATGATGGTGGTTTTGTTGCCGTTTTTTTAAGATTCATATGAAATTCCTCATGCCTTTTCAGGCTTCCTTGTCTTCTTCTTTCACCAAGTCTTCCTCGATCACCAGGTTGTTGATGATGAAGTCCTGCCGTTCCATCGTGTTCTTCCCCATGTAGAACTCCAGCAGTTCTTTCACGGCGTCGGTCTTGCGCAGCGTCACCTGCTCCAGCCTCATGTCCTTGCCGATGAAGAGGCGGAACTCGTCGGGCGATATTTCGCCCAGCCCTTTGAAGCGGGTGATTTCGGGATTGGGTCCCAGCTCGCGGATGGCCTTGAGGCGTTCTTCCTCGCTGTAGCAGTAGCTGGTGGCCCTCTTGTTGCGGACGCGGAACAGCGGCGTCTGAAGGATGTATACGTGCCCTTTCTTGATGAGGTCGGGGAAGAACTGCAGGAAGAAAGTGATGATAAGCAGGCGGATGTGCATGCCGTCCACATCGGCGTCGGTGGCCACGATGACGCGGTTGTAGCGCAAGCCCTCCATGCCGTCTTCGATGTTGAGGGCGGCTTGCAGCAGGTTGAATTCTTCGTTGTCGTACACCACCTTCTTGGTCAGCCCGTAGCTGTTCAGCGGTTTCCCGCGCAGCGAGAAGACGGCTTGCGTGCTGACGTCGCGGCTTTTGGTGATGGAGCCGCTGGCCGAGTCTCCCTCGGTGATGAAGATGCACGACTCGTCCTCCTGCGCCTTGCCTTTGCCGTCGTTCAGGTGGTAGCGGCAGTCGCGCAGCTTGCGGTTGTGCAGGTTGGCTTTTTTGGCGCGCTCGCGAGCCAGCTTGGTGACGCCGGCGATGGCCTTGCGTTCCTTTTCGGACTCCTGCACCTTTTGCAACATCACATCAGCCACCAGCGGGTTTCTATGCAGGAAGTTGTCCACCTCCTGCTTGACGAAGTCGCCCACGTATTTGTTGATGCCCGGGCCTGCCGGCTTGTCCTCCGACGGGATGGCGGGCCACATCGTGTTGCTGCCCAGCTTGGTTTTGGTCTGGCTTTCAAACATGGGCTCTTCCACGTTAATGGCGATGGCTGCCACCAGCCCGTTGCGGATATCGGCAAAGTCGAAATTCTTGTTGAAGAACTCCTTGATGGCGCGGGCCAGATGCTCCTTCAGCGCGCTTTGGTGAGTGCCGCCCTGCGTGGTGTGTTGGCCGTTGACAAAGGAGTAGTATTCTTCGCCGTATTGGTTGGTATGCGTAAAGGCGATTTCAATGTCTTCGCCCCTGAGGTGCACGATGTCATACAGCCCTTCGCTGGTCATGTTGTCTTTCAGCAGGTCTTCCAATCCGTGGCGCGAGATAATGCGGCGGCCGTTGTAGATGAAGGTCAGCCCCGTGTTCAGATAGGTATAGTTGCGCAGCAGGTTTTCCACGAACTGCGGCTGGAAGCTGTATCCGGCAAAGAGCGTGTCGTCAGGCTCGAAGAAGATGTAAGTCCCCGTTTCTTCCTCCGAATCCTGCATCTCGTCGCTTTTGAGCACGCCCCGTTCGAATGCGGCGACGCGCGCCTTGCCGTCGCGGTAGCTGCGCACCTCAAAGCGGCTGCTCAATGCGTTGACGGCTTTGATGCCGACGCCGTTCAGCCCCACGCTTTTCTTGAACGCCTTCGAGTCGTATTTGCCGCCTGTGTTCAGCTTGCTGACGGCTTCGATGAGTTTCCCCTGCGGGATGCCGCGCCCATAGTCGCGCACGCTGACGCGGAGGCCGTCTTCGATGTTGACCTCTATCTTCTTCCCCGCCCCCATCTTGAACTCGTCGATGCTGTTGTCCAGCGTTTCCTTCAGCAGCACGTAGATGCCGTCATCGCTTTGCAGGCCATCGCCCAAGCGGCCGATGTACATGCCCGAGCGGACGCGGATGTGCTCCATGTCGTCGAGGTGGCGGATGTTGGCTTCGGTGTAGCCTGCCACGGCTGCCCCGGGATCGGGCAGGCCGCCCTGGTCGCCGGGCAAGTTCGTTCCTTTGTCGTTCAATGCTGTTTCCATAAAAAATGTTCCTCCGCTCAGTGCTTCTGCAAAAATACGGACTTTCTTTCAGAAACCAGCGTATCCGCCGGAAAAGATGCCGGGATCAGGACAAAATCAGCGCGTCCCCTCCATGCGCGCGCGGCGTTTCCGCCGTGCAGCGCCGCCCGCGCCCCGCGCGTGCATGGAGGAAGCGCGGCGCGTGCATGGACTCTTCAGGGCAGCCGGCCGAAGTTTTTCGGAATGATAATTCCGTCCCCCGTTGGAAATGATTACCTTTGCCGCTTGGAACGAATTACGCGCTTATTATGATTTCTGTAGAAGGCCTGAAGATGGAGTTCAACGCCACGCCTCTGTTCAGGGATGTGAGTTACGTCATCAATAAGAAAGACCGCATCGCCTTGGTCGGCAAAAACGGCGCGGGCAAGTCCACCATGTTGAAAATATTGGCAGGGCTGCAGCAGCCCACGGCAGGGACTGTGGACGTGGCGCGCGGCTGCACTGTCGGCTACCTGCCCCAGGTGATGGAGCTGGACGGCAGCCGCACCGTGATGGAAGAAGCCGGGCTGGCCTTTGCGCACATACACGAAATGCAGGCAAGCATTGAGCGCATGAACCGGGAGCTGGCCGAGCGCGCCGACTACGGGAGCGAGGGCTACCAGGCGCTTATCGAACGCTTCACCCGCGAAAACGACCGCTTCCAGATGATGGGCGCCGCCAACTGCCGGGCAGAGATAGAGCGCACCTTGCAAGGGCTGGGCTTTGAACGCGTCGATTTCGACCGGCCCGCGGGCGAGTTTTCGGGCGGATGGCGCATGCGCGTCGAGCTGGCCAAACTGCTGCTGCAGCGCCCCGACGTGCTGTTGCTTGACGAGCCGACCAACCACCTCGACATCGAAAGCATCCAGTGGCTGGAGCAGTTCCTCGCCACGCGGGCCAACGCCGTGATGCTGGTGAGCCACGACCGCGCTTTCCTGAACAATGTGACGACACGCACCATTGAAATCTCGTGCGGGCGCGTCTACGATTATAAGGTGGCATACGACGAGTTCGTGGAGCTCCGGAAAGAACGCCGCGAGCAGCAGTTGCGCGCCTACGAAAACCAGCAGAAACAGATTGAAGACACGGAGGCCTTCATCGAGCGCTTCCGCTACAAGGCCACCAAAGCCGTGCAGGTGCAAAACCGCATCAAGCAGCTGGAAAGGCTGGAACGCGTGGAAGTGGACGAAGAAGACACGTCGGCCTTGCGCCTCAGGTTCACGTGCAGCAGCCGCAGCGGGAGCTATCCCGTGACTTGCGAGGACGTGGCCAAGGCATACGGCGGCCGCGTGGTGTTCCGCGGCGTGAACCTCGCCATCAGACGGGGCGAGAAAGTGGCGTTCGTGGGCAGGAACGGCGAGGGCAAGTCCACCTTGGTGAAGTGCATCACGGGCGAAATCAGCGACTACACCGGGCGCCTCGCCTTAGGGCATAACGTGCAGGCAGGCTATTTCGCGCAAAACCAGGCGCAGCTGTTGGACGGGAGCCTCACGGTGTTCGACACCATCGACCGGGCGGCGACGGGCGACATCCGGCTGAAGATACGCGACATACTGGGCGCTTTCATGTTCGGCGGCGAGGCTTCGGAAAAGAAAGTGGAAGTGCTGAGCGGCGGCGAACGCGCCCGCCTCGCCATGATCAAGCTGCTGTTAGAGCCCGTGAATTTCCTCGTCTTGGACGAGCCGACCAACCACCTCGACATGCGCTCGAAAGACGTGCTGAAAGAGGCCATCGCCGGCTTCGACGGCACGGCGATCATCGTGAGCCACGACCGCGACTTCCTGGACGGCCTTGTGACCAAAGTATACGAGTTCGGCGGCGGGCGCGTGAAGGAGCACCTCGGCGGCATCTACGACTTCCTGCAAAAGAAGCGGATAGAGAGCCTCGACGAGCTGCAGAGGCCGTCCGCGCCCGCCTCGGCGGGCGGGCGGCTCCCCAAGGCGGCATCGGCAGGGCGCGTCTCCTACGAAGAGCAAAAGGAGCTGAACAAGCGGCGGAAGAAGCTGGAACGCCGCGCGGCGGAATGCGAAAGGGAGATCGAACAGGCCGAAGCCGCCATCGCCATCGTGGAGCAGCAGATGGCCGCCCCCGGAGGAGGAGCCAAGTCCCTCTATGAACGGCACGCCAGGCTGAAGGCGCAGCTGGACAAGGCCATGGAGGAATGGAGCGAGGCGGGCGCCGAGCTGGAAAGCATGGAGAGGCCGCACGCGCAAAAACAAGCATAACCCATACACCAACTTATTTATATCATGAACATGAAACATTACCTGAGCGTTGCATCCGTATGCCTGGCATTGGCATCGTACAACAGCGGCAAGGCGCAGTCCATCGGCATCGACCTTGCCAACCTCGACACCGCGGCGCTGCCCGGCGCCGACTTCTACGAGTATGCCTGCGGCGGATGGAAAAAGAACAACCCGCTGACGGGCGAGTACCCGATGTACGGCTCCTTCACCGCGTTGAGCGAAAGCAACCGCAAGCAGATGCGGAGCCTCATCGAGGAGCTGGCCGCCGGGCGGCACGAGGAGGGCAGCGTCGCCTACAAGGTGGGCGCCCTCTACAAGGCGGCCATGGACAGCGCGAAGCTGAACGAAGAAGGCTTCGCCCCCATCAAGGCCGAGCTGGAGGAGATCGCCGCGCTGAAAGACAAGAAGGACGTCTACGCGCTGCTGGGCTCGTTGGAGCGCAGGGGCGTCGGCAGCTACCTGGGCACGGGCGTGGGCGCCGACGAGATGAACAGCGGCGTCAACGCCGTCTATACCATGCAGTCGGGGCTGAGCATGGGCGAGCGCGACTACTACCTGGACGCCGGCGAGGACGCGGCCAAGATCCGCGAAGCCTTCAAGGCGCATGTGCGGAAGATGTACCGGCTGGCCGGCTTCGGCGAAGCCGCCGCGAAGGAGGGCTGCGGCGTGGTGATGGACGTGGAGACCCGCCTGGCCAAAGCCTTCCGAAGCAGGGTGGAGCTGCGCGACCCGCACGCCAACTACAACAAGATGGCGATGGAGGAAATCGCCCGGAAGTACCCCACCTTCGACTGGGAGGCCTACCTTTCCGCCCTGGGCCTGAAGGAGGTGAAGGAAATCATTGTCGGGCAGCCCGAGGCGCTGGCCGAGGCGGCCGCCATCCTGGACTCGCTGCCCGCCGGCCGGCAGGCGGCGTACCTGCAGTGGAAGCTGATCGACCGCGCCGCGCCGTTCCTGGGCGACGAGGCCGCGGAAGAGCACTTCGACTTCTACGGGCGGACCCTGTCGGGCGCGCAAGAGAGGCAGCCCCGCTACAAGTCCGCCGTGGCCGCCGTGAGCGGCGTATTGGGCGAAGCCGTCGGGCAGATGTACGTGGAGAAATACTTCCCCCCCGCCGCCAAGGAACGCATGGTGGCTTTGGTGAAGGAGCTGCAGGAGGCGCTGGGCGAGCGCATCCGCGGCCTGGCCTGGATGGGCGACTCCACCAAGGCGAAGGCGCTGGAGAAGCTGGCGGCCTTCCGCGTGAAGATAGGCTACCCCGACAAGTGGAAGGACTACGGCTCGCTGGAGATCAAGGGCGATTCCTACTGGGCCGACATCGAGCGCGCCAGCATGTGGCGGAACGACGAGGACATGGCCAAGGCGGGCAAGCCCGTCGACAGGGACGAATGGCAGATGACGCCGCAGACCGTCAACGCCTACTATAACCCGACGACCAACGAGATCTGCTTCCCCGCCGGCATCCTGCAGCCGCCCTTCTTCGACATGGAGGCCGACGACGCCTTCAACTACGGCGCCATCGGCGTGGTGATCGGCCACGAGATGACGCACGGCTTCGACGACCAGGGACGGCAATACGACAAGGACGGCAACCTGAAAGACTGGTGGACCGCCGACGACGCCCGCCGCTTCAACGAGCGCGCGAAGGTGATGGCCGACTTCTTCGACAGCATCTACGTGGCCCCGGGCGTGCACGCCAACGGCCGGCAGACCCTGGGCGAGAACATCGCCGACTACGGCGGCCTGCAGGTGGCCTTCCAGGCCTTCAGGAAAGCCACCGCCGCCCGCCCGCTGCCCGCCGCGGGCGGGCTGTCGCCCGAGCAGCGCTTCTTCCTGGCCTACGCCGGGGTATGGGCCAACAACATCCGCCCCGAATACGTGCTCAACCTGACGAAGAGCGACGTGCACTCGCTGGGCGAATGGCGCGTGAACGGCGCGCTGCCGCAGATCGGCGCCTGGTACGAGGCCTTCAACATCACCGAAAAAGACCCGATGTACCTGCCGGAAGAAAAGCGGGTGTCCATCTGGTAAGGGGCGCGGCCTTGCCGCGGCGCGCAAGCATGGCGGGCGCAACGGGGAATGCCGTTGCGCCCGCCGCCTTTTCCGGCCCCCC
>CAYSIQ010000009.1:6175-24859 GCA_964431195.1 uncultured Bacteroides sp. | reverse complement strand
GCGACATACGTATGTCAGGGGTCGTGACATACGTATCTCACGAGGCGCGACATGCGCATGTCGCGAGGGAATGCGTAAGGGGTCAGGAGGGGCCGCGCTACGGGCGTTTCCCGTGCCCGTTGATGGCGTCGCGCAGGCGGGCGGCGATTTCGTAGTTTTCGGTTTCGACGGCTTGCCGCAGGGCGACGCGCAGGCGGTCGACGCTCTCCTCCCGCAGGGCTTTCTCGTCCATCCCCGCCAAGGCGCCGAGGCTCGGCCGCGCGTCGCTTAGGACGCTTTCGTTCGCCAGGACGGGGGCGCGCATGCGCAGGGCGAGCGCCACGGCGTCGCTGGTGCGGGCGTCCGCGCGCATAATGGCGTTGCCGGCCTTCAGGTAGATGTAGGAATAATAGATCTCGTTTTCCACCTTATATATAAGCATGCCCAGCAGCTGCACGCCCATCGCCTCGAGCACGCCGGCGAAGAGCTGGTGGGTCAGCGGGCGCGGGGGGCAGACGCCGCTCATCTCCACGACGATGGATTGCGCCTCGCTCGTCCCGATGCGGATTGCCAGCTCGCGGCTCCCGCGCGCCTCTTTCAGCTTGAGGACGGAGTATTCGGCGCGGCCGGAGCCCGCGGCGATGCCGGCCACTTGAAGTTCTATTTTCCTTGGTTCGCTCATGTCCGCTGCGGCAAGGCCGTCGGGGGATTTGTAAGGATTGTATGTCGCAAATGTAGGGAATTCGCCGCAACGGGGCAACGAATCGAGGCGTAAAAGGCAAGGCCGTCGGGGATTTTGGCGGGAACGCTCCGGCGGCGGGGCTCGCCGGCCTCAATAAAAAGCCCTTCCGCTTGCCGGATAGGAAGAAATGTCTTACTTTTGCTCAAGCAATCAGGCAGGCGCGCCGCCTGCCCGGGGCAAAGGCGGGGGCATCGGGCGGCGAGAGCGGGACAGGACGGGAACAAGCGACAAAACAATATAGTATTAACCGACAAAAAACAAGCAACTATGGGATTATTAACCGGGAAAACAGCCCTTGTCACCGGCGCCGCGCGCGGCATCGGCAGGGCCATCGCCTTGAAGTTCGCCCAGGAAGGGGCCGCCATCGCGTTCACGGACCTGGCTATCGACGAAAACGCCGAAGCCGCCGTGAAAGAACTCGAAGCATTGGGCGTGAAGGCCAAAGGATATGCCTCCGACGCCGCCAACTTTGACGATACGGCCAAGGTCGTGGCCGGCATCCACGCCGACTTCGGGCGCATTGACATTTTGGTAAACAACGCCGGCATCACGCGCGACGGCCTGATGATGCGCATGAGCGAGCGGCAATGGGACTTGGTAATCAACGTCAACCTGAAGTCCGCTTTCAACTTTATCCATGCCTGCATTCCCGTCATGATGCGGCAACGGGCCGGCAGCATCATCAACATGGCTTCGGTGGTGGGCGTGCACGGGAACGCGGGCCAGTCGAACTATGCGGCTTCAAAGGCCGGGCTGATCGCTTTGGCCAAGTCCGTCGCGCAGGAAATGGGCTCGCGAGGCATCCGAGCCAACGCCATCGCCCCGGGATTCATCATGACAGCCATGACCGACCAGCTGCCTGACGAGATAAAGGCCGAATGGTGCAAGAAGATCCCTTTGCGCCGGGGCGGCACGGTGGAGGACGTGGCCAACGTGGCTGCTTTCTTGGCTTCAGACCTGTCGGCCTATGTTTCGGGACAGGTCATCCAGGTAGACGGCGGGATGAACATGTAAACCGCGACGCAGGCATGACTGTCGTTTACGAGGACAATCATATTATAATAGTCAACAAGGCCGCTTCGGAGATTGTCCAAGGGGACAAGACGGGCGACGTGCCTCTTTCGGAAACCGTAAAGCAATACCTGAAGGAAAAGCATCGGAAGCCCGGCAACGTCTTTATCGGCGTGCCCCACCGCCTGGACCGCCCTGTGAGCGGCCTCGTGGTCTTTGCCAAAAGCGGCAAGGCGCTGGCGCGGTTGAACGATATGTTCCGCAACGGCGAAGTGAAGAAAACCTATTGGGCTATTGTGAAAAACGCCCCGCCCGTTGAGGAAGACGAAGTCGTGCATTACCTGCTGCGCAACGAACGTCAAAACAAGGCCTACGCCTACGACCGCGAAAAGCCGGGCAGCAAAAAGGCCGTATTGCATTACCGCGTCATCGGGCGGTCAATCGGCTATTGGTTGTTGGAGGTTGAGCCGAAGACAGGACGCCACCACCAGATCCGTTGCCAACTCGCCAAGATAGGCTGCCCCCTCAAAGGAGACCTGAAGTATGGTTTCCCGCGCTCAAACCCCGATGGGAGCATTTGCTTGCATGCCCGCGAGATCCGCTTCATTCATCCTGTGTCGACCTTGCCTGTTGATGTGGTGGCGCCGGCGCCGGACACCAGCCCTTGGCCTGACTTTACAGAGCCGTTGCCGCAGGGGTGTATAGTGGAAAACATTTAGCGCGAGCCTAGGATAAATCGGGGGCAAAGCAATGCCCGATGCCATGGCCTTTGTGGATATGCAAGGCTTCCCCGAGGCAGCGGCATGCGCATGCCGCCGCTTCGGGGAAGCCTTGCATATCTTGAACTTATTTCACCTTATTTCGTAATGCGGAACCAATCCACGTCTGCCCAGCCGCCGTCATTAGCCATGATGGCGGGGCGTGTGCAGAACATACCTACTTTGGCTCCAATCCATTGCCCCTCCCTGGCCCGGAAAGGTTTGCCCAGCGGCTTGAAGTTGCGCCCGTTGAGGCTATAGCTGAAATGGCACATCACCAGCAAGTCGTATCCGCCCTCGCTCTCCTTTATCTTGGTACCATCGGCAATGAACTGCACACGCAGATATACCGTGCTGTCTTCCAGCAGCAGCGATTCGTTCACGACTTCGGCTGCGCCTTTCTCGGCTTTCGGGCAGGCCACTTGCGAGAGCGTGATGCCTTGTTCGGCGTTTTCCATAAACAGGCCCGCGTAGTCACGCCCCATTACAACAAGCCCTGTTCGTTCACCTTTGTATTTGGCGATGGGCTTGAAAGTAAGTTTCATGGTGGCTATGAAGTTGGGCGCCGGTGTCTTTTGCAGCAGGAGGTTGGGCACGTCCCACAGATTACGGCAATCCTTGGCAACCGGGTAGGAGTAGAGGCGGACGATGCTGCGGTCGCCGGCATAGTATGCCCATTTGTCGTTGATGTTGGCATGCCATTGCCATTGCGGCGACAGGGTGTAGCCATCGAATTCGTCGCTTTCCTGCGGCGTACAGATGGGGAAGCCGCCATTCGTTTTTGGTTTGCGACAGGCCAGTACGGGTTGCCCGCAACCGTCTCCGTCGGGGTCTTCGCCAATTACAGGCCAGTCGTCCGCCCACCGCATCGGTTGCAGGTGCGCCAGCCGGCCGTATGCGCCTACGTCTTGGAAATGCAGGAACCAATCTTCGCCTTCAGGAGTGTCAACCCAGGCGCCTTGATGCGGCCCGTTGACCGACGTATTGCCTTGTGCCAGTACCGTTTTCCATTCATAGGGGCCATAGATGTTTTTTGAACGAAGCACTACCTGCCAGCCGGTGGCCACTCCGCCTGCCGGATGGAAGATATAGTAGAAATCTCCGCGTTTATACAGCTTCGGGCCTTCGCATGTCTCATGGGCTTCGTGCCCGTCGAAAACGATGCGTGATGGAGAAACGACACGGGAGGCGTCACTGCTCAGCTCGCAGATGGCAATGACGCTTTTAAGCTGGGCGCGGCTACCGGCATAGGCATGTACCAAGTAGATACGGCCGTCTTCATCCCAAAAAGGACAAGTGTCGATGATGCCTACCGCCTCTTTGACCAAGACCGGTTCGCTCCACGGGCCGCGCGGATCATTGGCTTTCACCATGAAAATGCCGCGGTCAGGGTCGCCCCAAAAGATGTAGAAAGTATCGTTGTGGTAACGGATAGCCGGAGCCCAGACACGGCAGCCATGCTCGGGACGTTCAGGATTGAGCAAAGGCTCAAAGTGATGGGGAACGGCCGCACCGATGATGCTCCAATTCACCAAATCCTTGGAGTGCAGGATGGGCAGCCCTGGCAGGCAGTTGAAGCTGGAGGCCGTGAGATAGTAGTCGTCGCCTGCCCGGCACACATCGGGGTCAGAGTAATCTGCATACAGCACGGGATTTCTATAAGTGCCGTCGCCTTGGTCGGGCACCCAGACTTGAGACACGTAGGCCTTGTCCTCTTGCGCCCACAAGGGCAGGGCAAGCGCAACAACGAGCGCAGTTAAAGTTGGTCTTAATCTCATAATATATAGGTTTTAGAAAGTTTATATCTGATACGGGGGGAAAGAACCGGCGTATTTACTCAATGCTTACTTTTACATTGACAGGATGTTGCAATGCTTCTTTCCATTCTTTCAAGTAAGCAAACCAAGCTTCCGGCGTGGGGTAGCCGAAAGTCTCCTTACGCGAGGTAAACATGGTGTAGTAATGGAAACTTTTGTTTCCGGGGGCAGACAAGGTGTAAAGAAAGTTGTCAGCATCCTCCACTTCCTCCCCCACGTAGCTTGCAGGTATGCAGGTGGCTATGCCGATGGTCTCCTTGGCATATTTTATGGTGTCGTTCACGGGCCAGTGCCGTCCCCAACTTCCGACCAAGCCTTGATGGTCAGAGAAAGATATAGTTTCATTCCCCATGATGCGCTGCACCCCCGTGCAGAACATTTCATCGCCCAGTTGTTCGGTGAAGTAGGTTTCCACACGCAGGTCGCGATGGCCGGCGTAGAGGATGTAGCGGTTGGTCATGTCCAGTTCCCGCCCTTGGTACTCCCAACCTTTGGCTATCACTTCGGTAATTGTACGGATGGGGCCGTATGCCAAAATGCGTTCGGTGCGTGACATTACCGGCTCAATGTGCGTGGCGGCACTGCCGTTCCATCCTTTCAAGGTGCCTATGCCGCAACTGTTCCCAACCATCAGCACATCGTCGCCAAAGCCGCGTGCCAGCTGTTCATCGGTAGGATAGAACTGGCTTTCTTCGATTTCCAATCTCTTGTGAAATTTGCCGTATGGGTCGAGAGTTTGCTTTTTGTCGAAATAGATGCGGTAGGCCACCAGTTCAGACTCAAAGGCTGGGCCGTGGTGTTGCAACATATTGTAGGAATTCACGCTTCCCGGCACGGTGACAGATTGTATCGGGACGTATTTGCCTTTCTTGGAGTCCCGTGCCAGCATCTCAGCATACACGCGGGGCGTGTATTGCCGGATGGGGCGGGCGGAAGAGAGGGTTACGCTGACCGGCTTGGCGGCATGTGCCGGCATGTCGATTACAAAAGCCAGCTCATCGAAACGGAGATCACCGTCTAAGTCATCTAATTGCGAGGGGATTTCCACAGTGCCGTCCGTCACGATGGCGGAACGGATGGGGAAAGCTGGTTTTATTTCATCCAGCCGGATAATGACCGGCTCGTCTGTTTTCGGTTGTGACCAGTTATTCTCTATTTCTACACTCAGCTTCAGCTGCTGTGCCTCTTGTGCATGCAGCGCCAACGTAGCTGCACAAAGCAGGACGGAAAAAGGATAGATGGGTTTCATGTGTCCGGACGAGATTATAAAGCGAAAAGTGAAGAAAGAAGAAACCTGGGAAGCCTTTCTTTCTCCACTCTTGCCGGAGTTATTGCGATTTACTTGTTGCTATAAGGTTCTCCGTCGATGGTCAAGTTCTCCGCGTTCTTTACCTGATAAGTTTCGCCGGTTGTTTCAATGCGGATGTTTTCCAATGCCACATCTTTGACCTGGCTTATAACGGCACCTGTCTTGGCATTGCTGACCACCATATCCTTTACGGTAACATTGCTGATGGGCATTTCGGGCAATCCGTTAAAGAACATGGCACGGCCTGCCCCCTTGCAAACGATGTCGGAGATATGGATGTCGCGGAAAGCAGGTGTCTCTTCGGTCACAGGAGGTATGGCTACTTTCATGCGCTTTTGCACATCGGCATCGCTTTCTTCTGCCGCGCTCCTGCCTCCGTAGAAAAGGTCGAACAGCAAAGCTTCGTGAGGAATGTCGAGCATTTGAATGTTATGTATGTAGATGCCTTCCACCACGCCGCCTCGGCCTCGTGTGCTTTTGAAACGCAACCCGACTTCGGTACCCATGAAAGTACAATCCGCCACGTAAATGTTCTTCACGCCACCAGACATCTCGCTGCCTACCACAAAACCGCCGTGGCCGTGCAACACCTTGTTGTTCTTAACAATGACGTACTGGCAAGGCTCGCCTCGTTTGCGCCCTTCCTCGTCCTTGCCCGACTTGATGCAGATAGCATCATCGCCGGCATCGAAGATGCAGTTGGTTATCAAGGCATATTTGCAGGACTCCAAATCAATGGCATCGCCGTTCTGCGAGTACCAGGGGTTAAACACTTTCACGCGATTCAGGGTAATGTGTTCGCACGACAGGGGATGCAGGCACCAGCAGGGGGAGTTTTTGAACGTTACGTCTTCCAGCAGCACACGCTTGCTATTCACGATATTGAGCAATACCGGGCGCAACCACGGGCGGATTTCGTTCCATTCCTCGTTGGTTTCAATGCCTACGGGATTGTTGAAATCCTTGCGTATTTGTGCGCCCTTGAGCGAACCGGCATTGGGATACCACGTTTCTTTGTCAACCACGCCGCCCGATTTTACCAAAGTCCTCCATTGCGATTCTGTAAGTTTGCTCTTCTTCACCGGGCGCCAGCTGTCTCCTGAGCCATCGAATACGCCATGCCCGGTGATGGCGATGTTTTCGGCATTGCGTGCCGAGATGGGTGACTGGCAGCGGCGTGTGCTCAAGCCTTCAAAGGATGTCTCTATAATGGGATAGGCGTTGAAGTCATCGGTGAACACTACCAAGGCGTTGCTTTCGGTATATAGATTGACATTGCTCAGCAGTTCGACAGGGCCGGTAAGCCATACGCCGGCAGGAATGACAACTTTCCCGCCGCCTTTCTCATGCACGGCTTTGATGGCATTGTTGATGGCTTCGGTGTTGAGCGTAACGCCATCTCCCTTGGCGTTAAAGTCGGTGATGCTGACCTCATAGTCAGGGAAAACGGGACGATCCACCTGCGGCATTTCGAAAGGCAGGTTGTCATAAACACTTTCATCTGTGGGCGAAGCAACCGTTTGAGGAGCTTTGTCGGCGGCACAGGCAGAACTTGCCAGTAGGAGGGTTACCCATGCAGTAAGCCCGCAAGCATTTTTCATACGTGTGTTCATTTTAGTAAATAATTAATGGTTCTAACCTTTTATGAAAAACTCTCGGTAATTTTTCACAAAGTTACTGTTTTTAAGTAACAGGCGTATATGTTTTGTCGTTTTTTTATGCAGTTCCAGTTGTTTCTGCCATTCTTTACTTGCAGGAGTCGTTGCCGGCGGCACTGTAGCTTACTATGCCGAAACCTGGGAATTGCATGCCATCGTTGGCATCGGGAAAAGTCGGGGATAGTCATTCGTAACATAAGGGGAGGTTGGCATGCGCCAACCTCCCCTTATGTTACTATTCTGCCTTTCAGACTCTATCTGAGCAAATCACTCATTTGCGTCAGCCCTCGCTTATTGGATGATATCTATAAAGTCAGCGTTGGTGAAGTATTTGGCAAACTCCAAGTCGGAAGCAGCTTTCTTGGCCAAGGAAGCGTCTTTGGCAACGGCTTCTTTCAGGCTTTCGGTTACGAGCGACGTGTTGTTGGTGCGTGCGCCCAAAACAGCTTTCAGATAGTCGGTGTAAGCATCTGCATTTTCAACGTTGTCCAGCGTGGTCTTGGCCTTGTTGTAGTCCTTTGCAAGGATTTGCGCCAAGGCTGCGCTGTTGCTCTTCGTGTCGGCAAAAGCGTTGACAGCTTTGTCATACTCGCCCTGTGTTACGTAAAGGTTACCCAGCGCGGCGTTGAGGCCTTCTGCGCCGGATGCCTTTCCAAAGTAAGATTCAGCGGCGGCCTTGTCACCTTTCACCAAAGCGACCAAGCCCAAGTTCATGTTGACTTCGGGAGCATCTTGCAGGGAAGCGGCTTTCTTGAGGTAGGATTCGGCCTTGTCATAATTGCCTGCCTGGTAAGCCAGCTTGCCGAGGTTGTTATAGGCGCGGTAGTCATCGCTATACTGCTTGGTGGCGGCGGTGTAGATGGCTTCCTGCGTTGCGGGGTCGTTGGTCAGCGTAGCCCCGTAGAGCAGTTCTTCCAAAGAGAGCTGGTCGGGAGCAGTGGCAGCCAAGTTGGAGATTTCCTCGTCAGACTTGCCGATGATTTCATAGTTCAATGTCAAGCGGGAACGGCGCAGTTGCGGCAGGATGTCATCGGCCAGTGTCTTGTAAACAGAAGAGATGTTCTTGATTTCCTGTTCGCGCTGTTGAGGATCTTGATACATGGAGAGTACACGCAGGATGAGTTCCTTGTCCTGAATGTTGCTCTTCGAAACCAGTTCTTGGAAGCCTTCCCAGTCCTGTGCCGTATAGGTGGCATCTACATTTACATCGATCTTGTCCTTTTCCAGATTCTTGGCAATAACCTTTTCGGTATTTTTCTGACGTTTTTCAGCCAAGCCGGTGTTCAGATCAACGCCTCCATCGGGAGAAGCGTAAGCGGAGATCTCCACGTTGGTGATTTTCTTGTTCACGGCTTCATTGGTGCTCTTCACTTCAGCCTGGAAGTCTTTGGCAACTTCCAGTTCACTGGCGCGCACGTTGGCCTGTTGGATCAAGAACATGAGGTTGGCATCGTGCTTTTCCTTGATGATGCGCTGGAAAGCATCGCTAACCATAGCCGGCGTAGTGGCTGCCAGCGTTTTCCCTACCAATTCAGAGGTAGAGATTACGCCGTCAGCGATTTTCACTGACGGAATAACCACGGTCTTGCGGCCTATGGTAGCGTCAAAATCCAGATAGAGTTCAGACTTTGCCATTTCGGGGACATAGTCGAATTCAGCCTTCATGGTGTAGTTGCCGCCCATCTTGTAGGAGATGGCCTGGTCGTTGCCTTCCACTTTCTCGCCTTGGAACAAAGCCTGCTGGCCTTTTGCTTCGCCGCCCTCCCAGCGCAATACGGGAGTTACTTTGAGTACAGCCTTCTTGTTGAAGAACTTTTCAGGGAACTTGCCATTGATGGTGACAGGGACTTTACCCCCCACAGCTTCCAATACTTGGGGAGTTACCGTGAAATAGTCAGAAGACAATTCACCTGTTTTGCTGCTGCACGATGTCAGTACAGCAAGCGCCGCTGCTAAGAACGGCAAATAAAGTTTTTTAGTCATTGTGTATATAAATTAAACGTTTGTTGTTGCATTCATTGGCTCTCACCCTTGCGCGCTCTCACACGCGCGGATTACGAGCACAAAGATAGTAAATCTTGTGCGCGTTAATTAAACGGGAACGGATATTTATTATAATTTAACGAATTTCCTGGCACTCGCGGTATTTGATGTTCCTCGGATGGTGCTCGATGATTTCACTGCGCAAAAGGCTGCGGTCGATGTGGGTGTAAATTTCTGTTGTCGTAATGTCCTCGTGCCCCAGCATGTCCTGTATGGCTCGCAGGTTGGCTCCCCCCTCCAGCAGGTGTGTGGCAAAGGAGTGGCGGAAAGTGTGCGGGCTGATGCTTTTGGTGATGCCGGCTTTCAAGGCCAGTTCTTTGATGAGGTGGAAAACCATGATGCGCGAAATGTTCTTGCCCCAGCGTGCCAGGAACACATAGTCTTCATATCCCTCCTTGATGCGCCAATGGCCGGAACGGTCTTCTTCCCAGCTGTTTATCTCGCCGATGGCGCGCCGGGAGATGGGCACCAGCCGCTGCTTGCCGCCCTTCCCGTCCACCTTGATATACCCTTCCTCCAGATAAAGGCTGGACAGCTTCAGGTTGCAAAGCTCGGAAACACGGAGCCCGCAACTGTAAAGCGTCTCTAAAATGGCGCGGTTCCGCTGCCCCTCCTCTTTGCTCATGTCAACGGCGGCAATGATGCGGTCTATCTCCTCCACGGACAGCACTTCGGGCAGCTTCATGCCTTTCTTGGGGCTTTCGAGCAGTTCGGCGGGATTGTCATCGCGATAGCCGTCGAGCAGGAGGAAGTGGAAGAACGACTTGATTCCCGAAATGATGCGTGCCTGCGAACGGGGGTGAATGCCGATGTCATGCAGGCCTGCAGAAAAGCGGTGCAGGTCGTCGAGCGTTACGCTGAAGATGCTGATGCTTTCGCCCTCCAGGAAGCGGAGCAGCTTGTCCAAATCGGTCAGGTAAGCATCGTAGGTGTTGTCAGAAACGGACTTCTCCAGTTTCAGGTATTGGCAGTACCGCTTGGTTGCCAGTGCTTCTTTCTTCATGTCTGCAAGAAAAAAACAGTTCTATGTTCGTATCATTTTTGCTACCTTTGCCCCGGAAAGGGAGGACGTGCGGCGGCGGAGCCGCTTCTTTCCCCGCCCTGCGGGCGGAAGCCCCTTTCCCATGGCAAAGGTACTAATTTATTGTGTTATGAAAATAGAAATCCTGAACGGCCCCAACATCAATCTTTTGGGCAGGCGTGAACCGTCCGTTTACGGCAGCACTCCTTTTGAAGCCTACTTGGACGAACTGCGCAAGCAGTATGCCGGCGTGCAAATCGGCTATTTCCAGTCGAACATCGAGGGGGAACTGGTTGGCCGCGTCCAGCAGGCAGGCTTCGAGGCAGACGGCATCATCCTGAACGCGGGGGCTTATACGCACACTTCCATCGCCCTGCAAGATGCCATCCGGGCGGTGCCCGCGCCGGTGGTGGAGGTGCACATCTCCAATGTACATGCCCGCGAACCGTTCCGCCACGCCTCCATGATCTCGTGCGCCTGCAAGGGGGTTATCTTGGGGTTCGGGCTGGACTCATACCGGCTGGCATTGGAAGCGCTTTTGGCGGCGCAGAAGGCGCTTTGACCCCTTTACGGAAACCTCCCTATGGCCGTGCTCCTCGACGATTATATCCTGCGGCACATTGACGCGGAGGGCGACTACCTCCATGCCCTCTACCGCGACACGCACCTGAAACTGCTCTACCCGCACATGGTGTCGGGGCACTTGCAGGGGCGCATCTTGAAAATGCTGGTACGCATGATCCGCCCGCGCAATGTGCTCGAAATAGGCACTTACAGCGGTTATTCGGCGCTCTGCATGGCCGAAGGGTTGCCCGAAGGAGGCCTGATCCACACCTTTGAGATTAACGATGAACAGGAGGCGTTCACCCGCCCGTGGATAGAAGGGTCACCGTATGCAGGCCGCGTCAGGATGTATATCGGCGATGCCCTGGCGTTGGCCCCGCAACTGGGACTGGAGTTCGACATGGTATTCATTGATGCCGACAAGCGGAGATATACGGACTACTACGAAATGGCGTTGCCGCTTCTGCCCTCCGGGGGGTATCTGCTGGCAGACAACACGCTGTGGGGCATGCACGTGCTGGAGGAACATCCACACGGCTCGGATCTGCAGACCCTCGGCATCAAAGCCTTCAACGACCACGTGGCGCGCGACTCCCGCGTGGAGAAAGTAATCCTG
Source organism: uncultured Bacteroides sp. (assembly GCA_964431195.1). Taxonomy (GTDB): domain Bacteria; phylum Bacteroidota; class Bacteroidia; order Bacteroidales; family Bacteroidaceae; genus Bacteroides. Next base: position 13,341 of record CAYSIQ010000009.1, on the reverse strand, counting down.
CCGCTGCGCGACGGGTTGAGCATTATCCGTAAGTTATAGATAAAGAACGGTTTGCTCCGTGCACATACGGGACACGCCCCATGCACGCACAGGGCGCGGGACGTACAGGCACGGAGGGCGGGTCGTGTATGCACGGGGCGAAAGGCATACGGGCAGGCCGCGCTGAAGTGCCTTACTCCAGCAACCTCCGGCTCAGATAGCGCACGGGATACCACACGGCCAGAAAGCCCACCGCCACCACGGTGGCCAGCACCAGCAGCACGTCTGCGGCATGCACGCTTACAGGATAGGCTTCCACCACGAAACTTTCGCCCGAACCGCCCAATGAAATCAGCCCGAACCGTTCCTGCATCCAGCACAACAACAGTCCCAGCAGGATGCCCGCAACGGCGCCCAGCAGCGAGATCATTCGTCCCTCCAGCAGGAAGATGCGTGAGATGAGGCGGTCGTCAGCGCCCAAGTTGCGCAGGATGGCCACATCGTCGCGCTTGTCCACTATCAGCATGGACAACGATCCGATGACATTGAAACAGGCGATGGCAAGAATAAAGGTAAGGAAAATGTAGGAAATGAGCTTTTCTATTTCCATGATGCGGAACACGTCGGCCTGCTGCTCATAGGGGTTCTGCACCGTGAACCCTTCACCCAGCAGGCGTTCCATGCGGGCTTCCGTATCGTGCAAGTCGGCGCCGGGCTTCAGCTTCAATTCGATGGCGGAAACCTCCGTGCCATAGCCGAAAAGCCTGCGGGCAAAGGAGAGGGAAGTCAGCAGGTAGCGGGCATCGTATTTGTCCTGATTGACCACGAAAACCACGCCCGGCGAATGCAGATAGCCCTGCCTGAACGAAGCGGCAGGGTTGGCAAGGTTGATTTTCCCCTCACGTTTGGGGGCATACACATGCAGGGGGTCGGCAAACTGGATGCCCGTGCCCAGTTCGGACATCAACTGGATGCCCATCACGGCATACTCCGCCACGGAATCGTCCAGCATGAAGCGGCCTGCGCCGTACAGCAGGCTGTCGATATCGGTCAGTTGCTCGAAATTGCCCTCCACGCCTTTCACCACCGCCATCAGCTGCCGGTTCTTATATTGCACCATGGCGTTCTCTTCCAGCGTTTCGCTCCACACGTCCACTTCGGGCAGGGCGCGCAAGGCTTTCACGCGTTCATCGCCGGGGTCGAACACCTTGCCTTCGCGGACGGTGATTTTCAGCTCGGGGTCGAACGCGGTGAAGAAGCCCGCCACCAAGTCGCGGAAGCCGTTGAACACCGACAGCGTAACCACCAAGGCCAGCGTGGCCAATGCCACCCCGCAGACCGATACGCCCGAAATGAGGTTCACGGCATGATGCCTCTTTTTGGAGAAAAGGTAACGTCGGGCAATGTAGAACGAGAGGCTCATTTCAGCAGCTCGTCGATGCGGTCTATATAGTCCAGCGAGTCGTCCACGAAGAACTTCAGCTCGGGAATGATGCGCAACTGGTGGCGCACGCGCGTGCCCAGTTCGTAACGGACAGACTTTACGTTGTCATTGATGTTCTTGACGATTTCTTCTGCGCGTTCAGACGGGAAGATGCTGAGGTAGCCGCGTGCCACGCTTAGGTCGGGGCTGATGCGCACCACGCTGACGCTCACCAGCACGCCGTGCATGGCACGTGTCTGCTTCTGGAAAATATCGCCCAGTTCCTTTTGCAGCAGGCGGGCTATTTTGTTTTGGCGGATTGTTTCCATGCGCTTTGATATAATGACGAATAAGACAAAAACGTGCGTTGCGGGAGGCAAAGATACGGTTTTTCGCCTTTACTCCCGCCGGATGCGCCGTGAAATCTTTTCCTTTTTAGGGACGAGGCACCCACGGTGCCGTGGAAGTAGTACGGCATTGCGAGGCTTAACTTTCCCGAATCTGCCGTTTCCCGCCCTTGACGATCAACTAAGGATGGAAACGCATCCTATCTTTGGCGATAAGGGGAACCAGTCGTATCCGGTCTGGCTTCAATGACCCGTATGCCGGCATGTCTTGTCCATCAGTCGATTCGCAAGGTACACCGCTTCCTTGCCCTATGGGGATAATATTAGCCATTCTGGAAGAGGAATAAATCAACGGCCTAACAAAGTACGCTCGGCCTCTTCTGCTTGAAAAAAGTTGAAACCGTCCATCACTTCCTGCATCAGCGAAGTTATGGCATCGTTGCAAAGGTTGCCGATGCTGCCATCGTGGACGTGGCGCACTTCTTTGCGGGGAACAAAACGGCCTGCTTCAATGTCAATCCCCACTTGCTTGTATGAGTCGCGAAAGGGCATGCCTTTGAGCACTAATCGATTGACTTCCTCCACACTAAACATGAATTTATATTTGTCGTCATCAAGAATGTGATCATTGACGCGGATTTGACTCATAATGTAGGTGGCCATTTGCAGGCAATCCTTCAATTCGCCGAATGCCGGCAGAAAGATTTCCTTGACAATCTGCAAATCACGGGAATAACCGGAAGGCAGGTTATTGGCAATCATCATGATTTGCTGCGGAAGTGATTGAATTTTGTTGCACTTGGCACGAACCAATTCAAAGACATCAGGGTTTTTCTTATGGGGCATAATGCTAGAACCCGTGGTACACTCGTCGGGGAGTTTCACAAAGCCGAAGTTCTGGCTGTTGAACAAGCAGGCATCAAAAGCCATCTTTGAGAGTGTCCCGGCAATGGTGGCCAGCGCAAATGTTACGTTACGTTCCATCTTTCCACGTCCCATCTGCGCATATACCACATTGTAGTTGAGGAAATCGAAGCCCAGCAAGCGCGTAGTCATGGCACGATCCAACGGGAACGATGAGCCATAACCGGCAGCCGACCCGAGGGGATTGCGGTTGCACATCTTGTAAGCTGCTTGCAAAAACAGCATGTCGTCTGTCAAACTTTCGGCATATGCGCCAAACCATAGGCCGAACGATGAAGGCATAGCCACCTGCAGATGGGTGTAGCCGGGCATCAAGACATTCTTATAACGTTCACTTTGGGCTATCAGCACACGGAAAAGTCGCTCCACGGACTCGGCTATTCCCTTGATTTCCGCGCGAGTGAAGAGTTTGAGGTCAAGCAGCACTTGGTCGTTGCGCGAACGCCCGCTGTGAATCTTCTTCCCCACATCGCCCAATTGGCGTGTCAGCATAAGTTCTACTTGCGAATGCACATCTTCCACGCCCTCTTCGATGGCGAACTCGCCCTTTTCGGTCGTGACATAAATATCTTTCAATGCCATGAGCAGTATTTCCAGCTCTTCTTTGGCCAGCAGGCCGATGCTCTCAAGCATGGTAATGTGAGCCATTGAGCCAAGCACGTCATACTTGGCCAAGTAAAGATCCATCTCGCGGTCGCGCCCCACCGTGAAACGTTCGATGTCCTTATTCATTTGGACGGACTTTTCCCAAAGTTTTTGTGCCATGTATCAGTCTTATGATTTTACAGCCTGTGTAATGTGGGATAGTTAATAACGAATCGCGGCAAGCATGTCCGCCATTTTCTCCACGCTTTCTTTCAAGGGCTTTTGCACCATCGTTTTCATAAAAGGGTTAATCTCCAGCCCGATAGTCACTTTCATCTTGCAGGCGGTTTCACTTTCAGGCAGCAGTTGTATCCACAAGTTGAACGGCAAAGGAGAGGTGACAGTACCGAATTTGATGCACTTTCCAGGATCCTTTTCCACAATTTTCAAGATAATGTTTCCCACTTGGGGCACTGCTACTGAGATATTCTCGGCATCTACGGATATCATTCCTGCCTTGTCCGCAGGCAGGAATTTCACGGCTTCCTTCAAATTGCTAAAGTTGGAAAGTCTTTCATAGACGGCTTCCTGCGAAGCATTTACCAGCTTAATGTTGCTTTCGAATTTCGTCATAAAATCATTCGTTAATGAATAAATAAAAAAGAACGCTTCGGATAGATATAAGAACGCACTATCCGAATGTTCTTCCCCTATTGCGGATTAAAAAAGCTGTTTTCTTATTTAACGTCCCAATGTGCGGGATCTTTGCGCCATTCGTTCAAGGTCTTCACATCGGCCTCTTCAATGTATCCGGTACGCAACGCTGCATCCAGCACAGTTTCATAGCTGGTGAGAGTGATAAGGGGCACTTTAGCATCCTTGAAAGTTTTTTCGGCTATGGGGAAGCCGTAAGTATAGGCGGCCACCATGCCAATCACCTCACAACCATCGCGGCGGATGGCTTCAACGACCTTAAGCCCGCTGGCTCCAGTAGAGATTAAGTCTTCAATCACCACCACTTTCATACCTGGGCGCAACTCTCCTTCGATCAAGTTCTCCAGTCCGTGGTCTTTGGGCGTGGAACGCACATAGACAAAAGGCAGATTAAGCGCGTCAGCCACTAATGTGCCTTGCGGGATGGCTCCGGTGGCAACTCCAGCAATGGCATCCACCTGTCCGAAGTGCTCCAAGACCAGACGGGTAATTTCCACTTTCACAAAATTACGAAAGGAAGGGTAAGAGAGAGTTTTGCGATTGTCGCAATAAAACGGAGACTTCCATCCGGATGCCCAAGTAAAGGGGTTTTCCGGCTGTATTTTAATCGCTTTGATCTTCAGTAATTTTTCTGCAAACAATCTTTCCAAAGTCTTCATAGCAAACTAAACTATAATGAATAAATACGGTGCAAAAGTAGAGAAACTGCACGATACAAAAAAACGTTTCCTTATATTTTTAGCCGTACATTTCATTTTCATCCATCACTTCCATGCAGCGGCGTATATCTTTCATCTCGAAACCGCGACCCAAGGCAAAACGCACCAATTTATTGCCTTGTGCGTACTTGTCGGCGGCATGGATGCTTTTGCGTTTGGAGTTAAGCAGGCCCTGCAATATGGCAATGTATTCCTCATCGTCAATGGCGTTGAGGATGGGCTGGTAAACGGACGAAGAGATCTTCTTCAGGCAGAGGGCTTGGGCAATCTTTAGCTTTCCCCATTTGGCCATGCGGTACTTGTCGCTCACAAAAGCGCGGCAATAGCGTTCTTCGTCAATGTATTTTTCCGCTTCCAACCGTTCCACAACACGGCCGATGGCATCGCAAGGCATGGCCCAACGCTGCATCTTCTCCACTACTTCTGCACGGCAATGCTCGGCAGAAGCACAGTAAGCGGCCATTTTGGCCAATGCTTCTTTTTCAGTTATTCCTGCCATCTTTCTGCTATTACAAACCGGTCGTTGCCGGATAGGTCTTTCTGTACGATGGCATTGCCGTAGCCCATTGCCTCCAGCATCGAGGCCGTTTCGCCGCCGAATCTGCGGTTTATCTCAAAATAGAGTTTACCTCCCGCTTTCAGCAGGGAACGCCCCAACAGGGCGATGGCGCGATAAAAGCGCAACGGGTCGTTGTCAGGCACGAACAATGCCAATGCGGGTTCCCAATCCAGCACATTGCGAGCCATGCCGCGCCGTTCGGATTCGGTCACGTAAGGCGGATTGCTCACGATGGCATCGAAAGTTTCCAGCTCTTCCGCTTTTGGGCGGTAGTTCAAAGCATCGCGCTGCCTGAACGTAACCCGCCCGCCCAAGGAGGCATTGTTGGCGCGTGCCACCTGCAACGCTTCCGCCGATATATCCCATGCTTCTACTTCTGCCGCAGGGCGTTCCGCCGACAGCGTTACGGCTATGCAGCCGCTCCCCGTGCCCACGTCAAGCACCCGGATTCCGGCAGGCAAGCCGTCCAGCACAAGCTCGGCCAGCTCTTCGGTTTCGGGGCGGGGAACCAGCACGCACGGGCTTACCTGGAACGCCCTCCCGCAAAAGCGTGCCGTGCCCTCTATATACTGTATCGGCTCAAAGCGGAGCAGGCGCGACAAGATGCTTTGCAGCATTTGTTCCTGGTTTGCCGATAATATCATATCTTTGCCCACGCAATAGCCTGCCATGCTTTCTCCCAACAGGTCGCAACAGACTATGCGAGCCAGCCACGCGGCTTCTTCGGGCGGATAACATGCCCGAAGCACCCGGCGAATGTAGGCTGCGGTCGAGTTCATGAGGGATAAGGTGTTTTTCCAGGTTCAAAAGTAATCATAATCCTGCAAACCGCCGTAATTATGGAAGAAGAAATATACATGCGCCGCTGCATCGAACTGGCACGGAACGGTTTGTGCCGCACCGCCCCGAACCCGATGGTGGGCGCGGTGATCGTGTGCGGGGGCAAGGTCATCGGCGAAGGCTACCATGCCTGCTGCGGCAAGGCTCACGCCGAAGCCAACGCCATCCGGGCGGTGAAAGACGCGGCCTTGCTGCGCCGTTCCACCCTCTATGTCAGCTTGGAGCCCTGCGCCCACTATGGCAAGACGCCTCCTTGCGCCGACCTTATAATAGAAAAGCAGATACCGCGCATCATCGTGGGGTGCGCGGATCCCTCGGACAAGGTGGACGGGCGCGGCATCAGGAAGCTGCGCGAGGCCGGGATCGAGGTGGTGGTGGGAGTGCTGGAGCAGGAGTGCAGGCAGCTGGCCTGCCGCTTCATCACATTCCATACGCTCCGCCGCCCCTACGTTACCTTGAAATGGGCCGAAAGCGCGGACGGGTACATAGGTCGGGAACTCGGAGAAGGTGCGCCCGTCGTGCTCTCCTCTCCCCTCACTGCCATGCTGACGCACAAACGCCGGGCAGAGCACAGTGCCATCCTAGTGGGCAGGCGCACCGCGCTATCGGACAACCCCCGGCTGACGGTGCGCGAATGGTACGGCTCTTCGCCCGTGCGTGCGGTGATAGGCGATATTTCCCTGCTTCCTTCCTCGCTGCGCCTTTTCAACGGGGAAGCACCCACGTTGGCGTTCACTTCCTCGGCGGCGGAAGCCCCCCTTGCGGACAAGGTGGAAACCATCCGCACCGCTCCCGGCCAGCCCATGTTGCCCTGGCTGCTCGCGACCCTGCACGAAAGGGGGCTGCAATCGCTCCTCGTGGAGGGGGGCGGCATACTGCTGCAATCTTTTATCGATGCCGGGCTGTGGGACGAAATATTCATCGAGAAGAGCCCCCGGCTGCTGGGCGAAGGCGTAAAAGCTCCGGCCGTTCCTGCCGCAATTCCCTATGGGCGCGAAACATGGTTCGGGCGGGAATACTGGCATTACGCCAAACCATGATATTCCCCTTGCGGGGAAAGGCGCACAAGCATTTGT
>CAYSIQ010000009.1:0-6075 GCA_964431195.1 uncultured Bacteroides sp. | reverse complement strand
AAACTCTTAATTCTGGCACACCCTCGCTGCATGCCTATGTGCCGGGAAGCGGCACGGGGAAGCATTACCCGGGGAAAAGGAAACGGCCGGGAGGCAGGCTCATTGGCCGGCGGCGGGGGCGGGCGGCGCAAGCAGCTTCCGGTACTCGGCAGGGGAGGCGAACACGCGCAAGGCCTCCTTCACTCCGTCATCGTCTTTCAACCCCTCGATGATAGAGCCGCGCTGGTAGTAGTAACGCTTCATTATCTCGATGGCGATCAGCAGCTTGATGTCTTTGGCGAAGTGGTCGAGGTCACGGTCTAAGTCATGCGCCAGCTTTTTCCCCAAAGCCTCGAACTCGGCTGACGCACCGGCGAGGTAGCCTTCGAACTCGGCCGCCTTCTTCAGTTCCGCCAGCAGCTTATCCGACTGCCGGTCATACTTGAAGCCAGCTTCTTTCACCATTGCTTTGAATTCGGCATAATCGGAGTCGGCCACGGCAAAGTCTTCGGGGGCGGCAATCTTATCGTGCTTCAGGCAATATTGAGTGGCATAGTCGAAGATCAGGTTGCCGTTGACTAAGTAATACAGGATGTTGGGCACCTCCTCCGACCATACCACGATGTCGGGCAATATGCCGCCCCCGTCGCGCACTTCGCGGCCGGCGGCGGTATGGAACACTGTCGTCAGGCTGTCGGGAATACGCTCAGCGGTACCGTCCACGCTGCGGCGGGCATAGTCGATGGCCTGCACGCAACGCCCGCTGGGGATGTAGTATTTGGAGGTGGTCACTTTCATCATCCCGCCGTAAGGCAGGTCGCGGGTGGTCTGCACCAAGCCCTTGCCAAACGTGCGGCTGCCGATGATGACGGCTCTGTCCAGATCTTGCAGCGAGCCGGCCAGGATTTCGGAAGCCGAGGCCGTGGAGGCGTTCACGAGGACAGCCAGCGGGATATCCGGATCAAGCGGCTCGCGCAAGGTCTTGTAAATCTTGTTCGACTGCGCAGTCCTGCCTTTGGTCGTCACCAAAGCCTTGCCGCGCGGCACGAAAAAGTTGGCAATCTCCACGGCCTCGTCCAGCACCCCGCCCCCGTTGTTCCGCAGGTCGATGACGAGCGAGGTGATGCCCTGCTTCTTCAAGTCCTCGAAAGCTTCCTTGAACTCCTTGGAAGGGTTGCCCGAAAAAGAGGCGATGTTGATGTAGCCCGTGCTGCCGATCTTTGTATAATAAGGTATCAGCGGCAACTGGATGGAACGGCGGACTATATCGAACTCCAACGGTGCTTCCGTCCCGGGGCGCTGCACCTTCAGCTTGAATGTAGTGCCGATTTGCCCGCGAAGCATCTCGCTCACTTCGGCGTTGTTTTTCCCAGCCAAGTCTTTGCCGTCAATCTCCATGAGGATGTCGCCAGCTTTCAGCCCGGCGACGGCGGCAGGCATGCCCTCGTAGGGCTCGGCTATCATGGAGCGTTTCAATTTGTCGTTCCAGGTTATGATGGATCCGATGCCGCCGTAAGTGCCTTTCAGCATTTGCTCCAGTTCGCTTTGGTCGTCTTCGGGATAATAGGCGGTGTAGGGGTCTAGCGAATAGAGCATGGCATCAATGCCCTCGCGGATGGCCTTGTCCGGCTGGATGGTATCCACATAAAACAAGTCCAACTCTTTAACTATGGAATTGAACACATCCAGGTTCTTGACCAACTGGAACCTATGGCTGTCTCCGCTGTCGAATCCCAAGAACATTCCCGCGCCAACAGCCGCCAACAAAGGCAGCAGGAGGCAAAACTTTTTCAATCGTTTCATCTTTATCATTTGTTTGTTATATAACGTAGGTATTATTCCGGTTATCGGCAAGCAATGGCATCCACTTTTGCCTTCAGCCGCTGCCAGGCCTCGTCAGGCAGTCCGGTTCCCACCACTTGTACTATGCTGCCTGCCAGTAACGAGCCGATGCGTGCGCAGCTCTCCAACGTGCAACCGCATGTCAGCCCGTAAAGGAAGCCTGCGGCATAAAAATCGCCTGCGCCAGTAGTATCTGCCACACGGCCTGCCTGCCCGGCGGGAACATGCACCTTTTCCTCCCTACGGCACGCCAAAGATCCTCGCGCTCCCATTTTCACCACAGCGATGTCGCACTGACGCGCGAGGTCGTCCAATGCCTCTTCCGGCTTCTTGCCCGTGAATGCTTTGGCCTCTTCCTCGTTGGCAAACACAATGTCTATATCCTCTTTTACTAATGTTGTAAAGAATTCAAGGTTTTTTGCCACTATATTATAACTGCCCAAATCCAAACAGGTTGTCAGCCCTGCATCCTTGGCCAATTTTACCGCACGGCTTATCAAAGCATAGTCTTGCACCATATACCCTTCAATGAACGTAGCGTCAAAGCCTCGGAAAAACTCCGCCCTCAAGTCTTCGGGATGCAAAGAAGCCGCAGCTCCCAAACAGGTGGCAAACGTACGTTCTCCTTCTGGTGAAATAAAAATAGAAGATATGCCCGAAAGACGTTTATCCGACACAAGTATTTGCGCTTCGATTCCTCTTGTACGCAAACTCTTCCGGTAGAAATCGCCATAATCGTCTTTCCCCACTTTCCCGATGAAGCCTGTTTCCGCTCCAAGGCAAGCCAAAGCCCGGACAACGTTCCCGGCAGACCCTCCGGTGGAAAGATGTTTCTGTCCATGGCTCATCAGTTTATTGATAACCAGCAATCTATTATCATCAATTAATGTCATGCTTCCTTTTGGGAAGCCCAACCTCTGTAGAATAGAATCATCTTCTACAGCAATTGATACGTCAACCAATGCATTGCCTATACCAATAATTTTCCTCATTCCTATGAAATTTTCCTGCAAAGATATTGCATATTTCAAAATATCCTATTACTTTTGCCACGCATTATAGAAAAACAAGATTCTTCGTTAGCTCAGTCGGTTAGAGCATCTGACTGTTAATCAGAGGGTCCTTGGTTCAAGTCCAAGACGAAGAGCGTTAATAATCATCCATTAAAAAGCCCGTTTCAGCGAGATATTGCCAGCAAACAGTATCTCGCTGTATTTTTTGATAAGATACAGAGAGCCTCCATGGCTCCCTTGAAGTCGTATGCCTCCGCAAGAAATAGTTGCCATGCATTAGGCCGGCAACGGGAAGAAGCCAAAAGCCCGCAACCGTGTGGTGGCATGTTTCCGGCTTCATGGGGCAGGGAATACCTGCCGATCCAGCCGGATTGCCCGCTGCCATGGCGGTTGGCTGGCCGCCTGCAAGGAACAACCGCGCCACACATGTTAAATCTGGGGGGATAATGCCGCTATAAGTTAAATTACATACTTTTGCGACGTGAAATGATAAACCCGTGCCGGTCGGGAAAAGTGGGTTCACCCGGCCTTTACGGTATGTGAATTATAAAACCCGCCTTAAACAAGATAGAGTCATGAACAAATTGTGGAAACAAATCCATACCGAACTGGAAACGGTGTACGAAGAAAAGAACATGTCGCTGACTTCGGACAGGAATAAGGTAATTGAAAAGCTGTTCGCCGCCCTCTTCCTCCACCATCCCTACGCACGCAGACGGTGTTTGGCACGCAGGATGACCTGAAGAACCCTTCCATCACCAACATCAAGAACTTCTACAAGCAGTGGTACGTGCCCAACAACATGGCCATCTGCCTCAGCGGCGATTTCGACCCCGACCAGGCAATCGCTGTCATCGACAAGTATTTCGGCAACCTGCAGCCCAACCCCGAACTGCCCAAGCTCCGCTTTGCCACCGAATCTCCCATTACTGAGCCCGTGACGGGCGAAGTCTATGGCCAGGAATCCGAAAGCGTGACTCTGCCATGGCGTTTTCCCAGTGCGGCAAGTCGGGAGGAGGAAATGCTGCATGTGGTGTCGCAGCTGATCTACAACGGGCAGGCAGGCCTTTTCGACCTTGACCTGGCGCAGAAGCAGAAAGTGTTGTTGATCAGTTGCTTTAGTTATTCGCAAGCCGATTACAGCCTGTTGTTGATGGAGGAAGAGCCCAAAACGAGACAGAGCCTTGATGAAGTGAAAGACCTTATGCTAGCCGAGGTGAAGAAGTTGTGCGACGGCGACTTCGATGAAGCCATGCTGGAAGCCAGCATCAATAACCTCAAGCTCGAACAGCTTTACCAGCTGCAAAGCAACGAGAGCCGTGCCGACATGTTTGTGAGGTCGTTTATCAACGGCAGCAACTGGAGCGATGAAGTGACCGCCATCGAGTGCATGGCTAAAATCACTAAGCAGGAAGTGGCGGACTTCGCCAACCGCTATCTCACCGACGCCAGCTACGCCCTCGTTTACAAGCGGCAAGGCATTGATCCTAACGAGAAGAAAATAGCCAAGCCTGAAATCACCCCCATCTTGATGAACCGTGACACGACCAGCACTTTCCTCAAGGAGATGCAGGCAGCCGCTTCCGCCGTTGCCCCCATCGAGCCGGCTTTCCTCGACTACTCCAAAGACTTGACGCAATTCACTGCCAAGGACGGCCTCATCCCTGTGCTTTACAAGCAGAACACTTTCGATGACCTTTTTGAACTGGCCTACCTCTTTGACATGGGAAGCGAGCAGGACAAAACCATCGGCTTGGCAACCGACTACTTGGAATACCTCGGCATCGGCGACATGACACCCGAAGAGGTGAAAGAAGAATTCTACCGCATGGCTTGCAGCTTCTCAGTCTCCCACGCTTCGCGCCGCACTTACGTCATGCTGAGCGGGCTGAACGAGTACATGCCCAAGGCCGTCGCCTTGCTGGAAAAGTTCCTGGCTAACGCCCAAGTCAACAAGGAAGCCTATGGAAACCTTGTAACAGACCTCTTGAAATCGCGCGAGGACGCTAAACTGAGCCAAAGAGAGAACTTTGCCCGCTTGTGGTATTACGTCATCCTCGGTTCCAAGAACACATCGGCCGACCAGCTTTCCAAAGCTGAGCTGAAAGACATGGATCCTCAAGCATTGGTTGACCGTATCCGCAGGTTGAACGGCTACATGGACCGTATCCTCTACTACGGACCGAGCACCGGCGAGGAACTGGCAGCCGTTATCGACAAGGAACACAACACGCCCGAAACCCTGAAAGACGTCCCGGCCGGCCGCGTTTACACTCAACAACAACCCATGGAGACCAAAGTCTTCCTGGCTCCTTACGATGCCAAGAACCTCTATATGTTGCAGTACGCCAACCGTGGCGAGGCTTATGACTCGGCCATAGAGCCTTCGCGCCAGCTTTACAACGAGTATTTCGGCGGCTGGATGAACGCCATTGTCTTACAGGAAATGCGTGAAAGCCGCGGGCTGGCTTACTCTGCCGGAGCTGGGCTGTACGTTCCGGAGTATAAGGACTTAAGCTATTCCTATGTGGCACAAATCTCCTCGCAGAACGACAAACTGGCAGATGCCGTCAATACCTTTAACGACATCATCAACAACATGCCGCAGTCTGAACACGCTTTCCGCTTAGCGAAAGACGGCCTGATTGCCCGCCTTCGCACCAGCCATCGTAGAACTGAAGACGGAAGATATTTTCGGATATTAAGGGTGTGGCACGTTCATGATTTCGTGAACAAATTTGGTTTTGGGTACAGTAAAATCGGATAAGTGATGATATTTAATCTCACTTATCCGATTTTATTCTATCCTCATTGTTCCCAATTTGTTTCCGCGCAATTTTATCCTCCCTCTCGTTAAATGTACTTGAATGCCTTTTAACATGGTTATAGTGACGACAAATAGCGAACTGAGCCGATTTTGCACATCATTTTCCCCCAAAAATAGCGGTATTGAAAAGTTTTGTGACATACGCTTTCTTTTTTCTCATGTAAAGCTCAAAAAACACTATAAGAGCTATGGTTTAGATGGAAATCTGACCTGTGAGTAAAGTTTCGTTAAAACCAAAAGGCTGACGAAATGCTATAAGGTTTGGCCTTTTTTATGTCTCCGTTGATTTGAATGGAGAGGGAAGCGAGAAAACTCTTGTCAAAGAATTATTGACACCCAATGGAGATCAATAGTATATATTATATGAACCAAATAAGATACAATCTACCTTATGAATCTATGAAATCTCAATAT
>CAYSIQ010000008.1:31012-34906 GCA_964431195.1 uncultured Bacteroides sp. | reverse complement strand
CCATCCACCGATCGATTAAACATCTCGATGAACTGCATTTAACTTTCTAGAGAATCCTGTGCCTCCATCTGACAACAACGTTTTCGAATAGAGTATCCGAAAACAAAAGATCAAATAAAAATCATTAGATATTTCCATCCCAAAACCGAAGCCAATGCTTTTCATGCTATTCATTCCATCACTGATACAACTTGGGGAAAAACGATCAATCACCACTTGATTCCATTTCTGCTATCATCTAAAGACGAAGTCCTCACCGCATGGCTACTTTTTCCGCCGAACAGTTATAAACAAAGATTAGATAGATAAATTTTATTAAAAACAAGAACAGCAACAATATTATTATTAATTTTATGTGCTAAACTATTTAAAGCTGATTCTTAAAGAGTGTACTGTTTGTTTTAGGTAACATAAAAAATTGATAGAATCCACCTTAAAATAATGGACTTTGCATCGAATAAATACATAGACATTTACATTAACAACTACATCAGGTCGTTTCGTAGTTTCATCACAAGTAAATACACTGTAAATATTTATGGGCTTGCAGATTTTATGGCAGCAAACGACCATAATGTGACTTATCTGACTAATAAGTTGCAATCATATGGTTTTGAAGTGATAATTTCTAACGGTCAAGGTACGATAGATGAGATACAAGTAGAATATATTTGTAAAGATAATGGGAAGCATGAACTTTTTGAATATAGAATAGAGAATTTAATTTCAAATATAAATCTGTCAAGTAAAACTGCTATTCCCATTGTTGGAATACTAGTTATGCAAATCATCTCACGGATTATATGTAAGTCTAAGACTATTTATAAGGCGATTATCCTTGACCTTGACGACACCATATGGAAAGGTACCCTCTCAGAAGATGGCATTGACATTATTAAACAAAACCTCAGTTCAAACGATACCATTCCATTCATTACGTTTATGCGTTTCATACAAGCGATAGCTAAAGAATTGGGGCTGTATGTGGCTGTATGCTCACGTAATGACATTAAAAAAGTTCTGTCTGCCATTGATAAACTTAACGAGAAGGAATTTCCTCTTAAAGGCCAAATAGACTGTATTGTTGCCAATTATAATGATAAAAGCAAAAACATAAAAGCCGTAGCCCAACAACTATCAATATTAACAAATGCTTGCGTTTTCATTGATGATAACCAGTTAATTCGTGACGAAGTCAGACAAAACCTACCTGAAGTATTTGTGCCTAAGTGGGAAAGTCATGATGAACTAATAACTTTGCTTATGACGTGCTGTGTCTTCGATAGATTTGAACTTTCATTGAAGTCAAGAAATCGTAAACGATTATATAAAGTTTTACAGCAAGAACGTGAGAAAAGTTATCTACCTCAACTATTCGTCAAGACTAGTGACGATATAAACCATAGGGAAGCTTTGCGACTCTATGCAAAGTCAAATCAATTCAAGTTCGCCGAGAAAAAAGAAACTTACGAGGGATGCAAATCCTTAGTTTTTGAAATATATAGAGATAATGGTGAAAGCCTTGGAATATGTTCTGCTATAACTTACACAGAAAGTGAACAAGATATACATGTTTTAAACTGGGCTATCAGTTGTAGATACTTTGAAATTGGACTTGAAGAATACATCTTGATGTATATCTATACTTTATCGGGTAGGCGATCAATAACGTTTGCTTTCAATGATACTGGTTTTAATGGGAAAGCCATTGCTCTAATAGAAAAATATAAAAACATTTTTATAAGGATCAATAAAGAGAAAATATATGCTTTTATTCCAAACATCCAGTCAATAAGAGATATGCAGCTTAACACCAATCTAAAAAAATATTGCAATGGATAAGAAATACATATATACCGTTGGATACACCTTGTTTCAACAAGGCAATACTATAGATGTTGATAATTTGTTTGACACATTAGGAAAGTATGATATAAATTTCTTGATAGATGTGCGTTCCGTGCCATTTTCCAAGCAATATCCACAATGCAATGCTGGCAATATGAAGATTGCTGGAAAGAACTTAGGCATACCATACATAAATATGCCAGAAATTGGAGCCAAAGCCAACAGCCGACAAGAGGTTTTTTCTAAGGCATCAGACATATTCTTCGAGCAAGAGGTTTTTCCCATCGCAAGAAGTTATCGCCCAGAGAGAACAGAATTGCTTGGTTCTGAAGAAATTGTAGACTTTCATAAATTCAGAAATGATGATTTTTTTATAGATGGGCTAAAACGCATTGAAGATGCCTATGACAAAGACTTCACCTTGTGCTTGATGTGCAGCGAGAAGAAGCCGATGGATTGCCATAGATATTTCTTGGTAAGCAAGGCACTTGAACAAAGATTCGGCGATTGGCTTGAAGTAAGGCACATTGTTGAGAGATATAGTGGCGGCATCGGCTATATATCAAATTATGAATTGGATAAGCAACTTATAGAATTCGTTTGTGAAAAGAAACATGTGTTGAACCCAATGTTCAAAGATGACATCCTTGACAATTACTTCGGAGAAACTGAACAAGAAAAGCTCAATGACTTCTGCGATAGGTATTGGAATCTCTTGCATGGATGGAAAAGATTTAACTATAATAATTACGAGAACTATGATTAAGTTATTTAACATTGGCTTCACACAAAAAACTGCAAAAGATTTTTTTGGAATTATCAAGGCAAACAAGATTGATTGCCTTGTGGATGTACGTCTCAATCCTAACGGTCAGTTATCACGTTTCGCATTTGAGAAAGACTTGCCGTTTTTCCTTTCAGAGTTGGCAAATGGTTGTAAATATAAACATCGTATAGATTTAGCACCTACCAAGGAACTCCTGAAAGAAGTCAGGAATAAATCTTGTCCTATGGGCAAAGACTACAAATTGTTTGAGATGGCATACAGAAAACAAATTGAGACCAAGTCACATATTTCCAACTTTGTAGAAGAGTTTGGAAAATATGAGAACGTTGTATTGCTGTGCTCAGAACCAACAAACGAAAAGTGTCATAGGAGAGTGCTTAGTAATTTGCTTCTTGAAAAATATGAAGGCCACATTAAATTTGGAGGGAATCTATAATGAGAAAACGCGTGTTTCTTCTTGCCGTTAGTTGTAAGAACGGAGGACTATGCCCAGGAGGCATAGACTTGGATAATCCTAGCGAGTGGATTCGCATAGTACGAGATGATGGTTTGGCAGGTGCTGTACAAGGATATGAGATTGACTTCGCCAAACCACTTGATGTGATAGAATTTGACGGTCGCCCAATGCCGCAAGGCAAACAAAGAGAAAACTGGGTAATTGACAATCATTCATGTAGAAAAGTTGGTACAGAGCCGATAGGAAGAGTTGTACAGGCTTTTAAAGAATACGGTTATCATGGTTTTTGGAACAATGGTTACTCGTTCTTGAGAGAGGATGAACTGGAAAATATAACGCAACCATCAGAGTCTATTTTGTTGGTTTCTGATGTTAGAATTTATAGAAACGAGTATGGTAAGGCTAAGATCGATTTCACATGGAATAGACTACCTTATCCAATGAAAGGCGTGTCGCTGACAGACCAAGATTTCTATGATAAAATAGATGGTAAAAAAATCTGTTACAAGCACGCTATCATTGTCATATCTATCCCTAAAGATGCCGATTGGACACATCCTGCAACAGGTGAAAGAAGAGCGTATAAGTTTGTCAACAAAGTTTTTGGAAGCAATGCCTAGTAAGGAATTTAATTGTTTTTGAAAACGATTTATACCTTATGATGTCTTGATTAATGTAAGTATTGATGATAATTGACAAATTGCACTATAAAAAATTTTGTATAAACTGGAAGTACAGGATTCTGAATAAGTCCCGTTCCCTTTTATAAGTCCCGCTCCTACTGAAATCTATGCGGGGGGGG
>CAYSIQ010000008.1:14152-30912 GCA_964431195.1 uncultured Bacteroides sp. | reverse complement strand
GTACGCGCACGGGACAACACGTTTTCTTTATCTGCGGAAAGTCCGTGGACAAGGCTGCCAATCAGCCTGTTGCCACAAAGGATCTTATTCGCCGAACAGCTTCAGCCGGCGTTGTCGGGCCTCTTCCAAGGGCACCGTCTTTACCTGCCGCCCGGCATGCCCCTCGCAAAGCCGGCGATAACGTTCGTCCAGCTCCTGCACAAAGGCTGCTTTCTGCACCGGATTCATCAGACGCGCGGCCACCGCCGCATTCTGCGAGGCATCCTTCAGGTGCACTACCGGAGCATGATAGGCAGGAGCAATCTTCAATGCCGTGTGAAGCGCGGAAGTGGCGGCCCCGCCTATCAGCAACGGGATGTCAAGCCCGGCCTTCTCCAATTCGGCGGCGACATGCGCCATTTCGTCCAAGGAAGGCGTGATGAGGCCGCTCAAGCCGATCATGTCCGCCTTTTCCTCGATGGCACGCCGGACAATGACTTCCGCAGGCACCATCACGCCCAAGTCGATTATCTCATAGCCGTTGCAAGCCATTACGACCGACACGATGTTCTTGCCTATGTCGTGCACGTCGCCTTTCACGGTAGCCAGCAGCACCTTGCCGGCTGACGCCGCGCCGGCCTGCTTTCCCGACTCGATGGCGGGCTGCAAGATGGCCACCGCCTGCTTCATCGTACGCGCCGTTTTCACCACCTGCGGCAAAAACATCTTGCCGGCGCCGAACAAATCGCCCGCACGGTTCATGCCGGCCATCAACGGGCCTTCGATAATGTCCACCGCTTTCGGGTAGCGGCGCAAGGCCTCGGCCAGGTCTTCTTCCAAGTAATCGCCCACGCCTTTGACCAGGGCATGCTGCAAACGTTCTTCCACCGTGGCGCCTTCGCGCCATGCCTGGCGGGCATGCGTGGCCGCAGCCGGAGCCGCGCCGGCTTCTGCCTTCAGGCGCCCGGCCGCCTGGACCAGCCTTTCGGCCGCGCCGGGGCGACGGTTCAGGACCACGTCTTCGACGCGTTCCAACATATCGGCGGGAATGTCCGTGTAAAGCACGGAAGAGGCGGGATTGACAATGCCCATATCCATGCCTTCGCGGATGGCATGATACAGGAACACCGCATGCATGGCTTCGCGGACATAGTCGTTGCCACGGAAAGAGAAGGACAGGTTGCTCACGCCTCCGCTGACGTGCGCGCCGGGCAGGTTCTTCCGGATCCAACCCGTTGCCCGTATAAAGTCCACTGCATAGTTGTCATGCTCTTCCATGCCGGTGGCTACAGCCAAGACATTGGGGTCGAAAATAATGTCGTGCGGGTCAAACCCCGCCTGCTCCACCAGCAAACGGTATGCGCGGCTGCAGACTTCTATTTTTCGCTCATAGGTATCGGCCTGCCCCTGCTCGTCGAAAGCCATCACCACGGCGGCCGCGCCGAAACGGCGGATGGCGCGGGCATGCTCCAGAAAGGCCGCCTCGCCTTCCTTCAGCGAGATGGAATTGACAATGCCCTTGCCTTGCAGGCATTTCAGCCCCGCCGCAATGACGTCCCACTTGGAAGAGTCTATCATCACCGGCACCCGCGCTATTTCGGGCTCGGAAGCGATGAGGTTGAGGAAGTTCTTCATCTCTCCGGCAGCGTCCAGCAGGCCGTCGTCCATGTTGACATCTATCACCTGTGCGCCGTCCTCCACCTGGCGGCGGGCGATGCCCAATGCCTCGTCGTATTTCTTCTCGCTTACCAGCCGCAGGAATTTGCGCGAACCGGCCACGTTGCAACGCTCGCCCACATTGACAAAGTTGTTTTCGGGCTTTACCTCCAGCAGTTCCAGCCCCGAAAGCCACAGGCAATCCGGACGGGCAACGGGGCGATGGGGCGCCGCTTTTTCCGCCAAGGCGGGATATCGGGCGATGTAGGCGTCGGTCGTCCCGCAACAGCCTCCGATAATGTTGACCAGCCCTTCACGGAGGTATTCCTCCACCTCGCGGGCCATCTCTTCGGGAGTCTGCTCGTACTTGCCCAGGCTATCGGGCAGCCCGGCGTTGGGATAGGCGCTGATGTAATAAGGCGCGCGGGCGGCCAACTGCTCCAAGAAAGGCTTCAGCTGGCGGGCGCCGAAGGAACAGTTCAACCCCACGGAAAAGATTTCGGCATGCTGCACCGAAGCCAGGAAAGCATCGAGCGTCTGCCCGGACAGGGTACGCCCCCCCGCATCCGACACGGTCACCGACAACATCACCGGCACTTTCCTGCCTGCCGCTTCCATGGCTTCCCGTGCCGCGTACAGGGCGGCCTTGGCATTGAGCGTATCGAAGACGGTCTCGATCAGCAAGGCATCCACCCCGCCTTCCAGCAGGGCTTCCATCTGTTCGGCGTAGGCGCCGGCCAGCTCATCGAAAGCCAAGGCGCGCGAGGCAGGATCGTTCGCATCGGGGCTCATGGAACACGCCTTGTTGGTAGGCCCCACCGAACCGGCTACCCACCGGGGCTTCCGGGGCGTGCGCGCGGTGAACTCATCGGCCAAGCCGCGCGCCAGGCGGGCGGCGGCCAAGTTGATTTCGCGCACAAGATACTCCGTGTGGTAATCGGCCATGCTGACGCGCGTAGAGTTAAACGTATTGGTCTCGATTATGTCTGCCCCCGCCATGAGGTATTTGCGGTGAATGTCGCCAATGACATCGGGACGCGTCAAGCAGAGCAAGTCGTTGTTGCCTTTCTGCTGCCCAGGCAGGCGGGCGAAACGCCCGCCCCTGAAGTCGGCCTCCTCCAAGCCGTATTGCTGTATCATGGTGCCCATGGCGCCATCCAGTATGAGGACGCGCTCCCGCACCTGTTGGGCCAGTTGATCCATTACCTTTTGAACATTCGTGCCATTTCGCGCTTGTCGTCGCGCTCTTTCAGCGACTCGCGCTTGTCATACTGCTTCTTCCCTTTGGCCAAGGCGACGGCCACTTTGGCCAGCCCTTTCTCATTGACAAACAAACGGACGGGGACAATGGTATAGCCGGGGTCTTTCGTGCCGCGCGCCAGCCTTTCCAGCTCTTTCCGGTTGAGCAGGAGCTTGCGCTCGCGGCGTGCCGCGTGATTGTTGTACGAACCGTATGAATATTCGGCTATGTACATGTTCTTCACCCACAATTCGCCGTTGTTGAAGTAGCAGAACGTATCCGACAGGCCGGCCTTGCCCGCGCGCACGGACTTGATTTCAGTGCCCGTCAGCACGATGCCCGCCGTGTAAGTGTCCACCAGTTCATAGTCGAAGGTAGCCCGCTTGTTCTTGATGTTTGCAGGAGGCTGTTTCATAATGGCCAAGCAAAATGATAGGAAACCGTCAATAGTCCAACGACGGCGCCAGCGCGTCGAACAGCAACCGTACCGCCAACGGGCAGGCAATGAGCAACACGGAAGAGACGATGGTGAAGCGCAGCCGCAACCGCTCGGGCACTTGCATCAGCTGCCGGCTGCCCGCCCACACGATGTAAAC
Source organism: uncultured Bacteroides sp. (assembly GCA_964431195.1). Lineage (GTDB taxonomy): Bacteria > Bacteroidota > Bacteroidia > Bacteroidales > Bacteroidaceae > Bacteroides. The sequence continues at coordinate 27,441 of CAYSIQ010000008.1, read as the reverse complement.
GGTGTAGAACTCCACGAACCATGCTATAATGCTAAAGTCGGGCAACACCCCGACGACGACTTGCAGCACAAAGGTCACCACGAAAGCGTACCCTGCGAAGCAGCGCGCCAACTGCATGTCGTTGCCTATGCGAAGCCAACGCGCACGAACCTCATTGACGGCCCATGCCGCCAGAAAATAACCGCCGAAAAGGGACACCACCGTGGCGCAGCAGCGCGTCATGGCATACCGGAAACTCTCAGGCCCGCCCCATCCGCGCACCAGCAGCGCTCCGATGAATACCGACAAGCCACACAAACCAATCATAGGATAGACAAACGAGGCATAAACCCGCTGCCTATCCTTTTCCAAACGAATTTCCTCCCAAGCGCGAGCCGGGGAGGAAAGCAACAATAAGACAATGTGTGTAAAATTCTTGTAACTCAACCGTTCGTTGGCGCTTTATATGTGTAAGTATGGTCTTTGTTCTCTGTCGCATCGTCCAGCTTGATGCTGTATTGGCTTTCTTTGTCCACCACGCGGATGGTAACATTTTCAACGGGGCTCAAGCCATGGGCATTCCTGAAGTAATTCAACGCCTGGCTGAAGTCGAAAGCGCGGTAATAGAAAGCATAATATTCAAAAGAGCTGTAAGCATACTGCTTTGAAGTGGTATTCCCGACAGTTACCGTGCTGTCGTTCTCCAGATCGTGGCGCAGGTACACGGTCATTTCGTTGCCGTCCGAAGAAACCTCGTCGTTGGGGTAATACACCATTGTGAAGTTGTGCTGGGAGCGGTACAGGTAGTATTCGATGGGGAGGAGCAACGTGGTGGCATCAAAGAAGACGGCACCGTCCGACGTCGTTGTGCCGGTGCTCTCGTTTCCAATGGAAATGACGGGCGCATTCTCAATCGAATCGTTAGGCGCGCCATGCTCCATGGCGATTTCCACCGCGCTGTTCATCGGAGCAAATCCCGCCAAATCAACGCCCGAAATCTCCTTGTCATTTTCCGTTATGTCAAGTACCGATGAATCCCACGAGTACATCAAGTAAATCACTTGCCCCGCGTACTTGCCAAAGTCAATGCCCTTGGCGGAGGCCGTGCTTAGCGACTCTGGAGAAAGCGTAATGATCGTGCCGTCCATCGTGCGGAAACTATAAAATCCCATGTTCGAAATCACTTTGACCGGAACCGCGCCCCACCGTGTCGAATTGTCATTGGAATCAAGGCACGCCGTCAAAGAAGCCACGCCCACAGCCATGGCAAGGGCGATAATCAAAAAATTCAGTCGTTTCATTTCTTTTGTTTAATATTTAGGTTTGCAAAAATACACATAAAGAATCAAACGGCGCTCCCCACGCCCGTTTTTTTATTGTTTTTAAGGAAAAACCGGGAAGCGCGCCAAATACTGCATGGGGCTTTGCATTTTAAAGTTTTTTTAAGGCCAAGCCGGGCACGGGCGGAGGCAAGTCGCGACAACCGTTTCCTGCATACGCATGCAAGGTGTCGCCACATACGTAGGCAATAAGGGAACGGCATTATGGACTGTGCGCGGGGGACGGGGAAAGGAACGCGGCAAACGGGCGCATTTCAGCAGGAGAAGAGGATAAGGCGAGGCATCCCAACCCGAATGCCAGTTCGCCAAGCAGGAAAGCCGCCCCGCAGCAGTCGCCCGTATATCCCCCCAGCCGCCGCCTCATCCACAGGCAAAGCAGGCCGAGCGCCAACGGGGGCAACGCGCAGGCAGGCCACAGCCCGCGTGGCAGCAAGACGGCCACGGGCAACACGGCCGCCGCCGCGCCGGCAATGGCTTCGGCTGGTGTCATGCGGCTGTATGCCACTTTCGCCTTGGCGTCTTCCTCGCGGCGGGCATAGGGCAGCAGGTTGACGATGTGCGAGCATACCCCCTTTGAGAATACGTCGCCGCAAAAAGCCACGGCGCAAAGCACGGGCAGCGGCAGCACGGAGAGTTGCCAGCGCAGCAGGAAGTAGGCAGCCAGCCCCGCCGTCCCGAAGGTGCCGATGTGCGGGTCTTTCATGATGGCGAGGGCGCGCTCGCGCGTGGCACCGCCCCCGAAGCCATCGCAAAAGTCGGCCAGCCCGTCCTCGTGCAAGCAACCGGTCGCTGCTATCCGCGCGATGATGGCCAGCGTCCACGCCACGGATACCGGCAACACCTGCGCCGACACCCAGAGCGTCCCCGCCAGCAGGCCGCCCGTCAGCCAGCCCGTCAACGGCCAATAAGGCACGACGCGCTTGAAACATCCGGCAGGCACACTGGCAATCCGCCAGAAGGGAAGCCGGGTGAAAAAGATAAATGCAGCTAACAGGTGTTTCATGCCGATGCGCCCCTCCCCCGGCTTTAGAAGTACTTGATGATTTCGGCGTGCTGGAAGTTGTCCATCTCGTTGAGCATGCGCACGGCGGAATCCACGATGGGATAGGCACAGACGGCGCCCGAACCTTCGCCAAGGCGCAGGCCGAGGCTGAGCAGGGGGGAGGCGTGCAGGTAGTCGAGCAGCAGGCGGTGCCCCGCCTCGCCGCCACAGTGGGCAAAGACGGCGTAGCTCAGCACGTCAGGGCAGAAGCGCGAGGCGGCCAGCAGGCAGTTGGTCATGATGAAGCCGTCCGTCAGGATCAGCATTTTCCTCTCGGCAGCCTCCAGCATGGCGCCCACGGCCATCGCCATTTCCAGTCCCCCGAAGTAAGCCAGCACGCTGCGGGGCGAACCGTCGCCGGGATAACGGCCAATGGCACGGCGCAACACGCCGTACTTGTGGCGGATGCCCTCATCGTCCAGCCCGCATCCCGCACCGACGCATTGCTGCAAGGGAATGCCGGTGAAGAGGTGCATCCACGCCGACGAGGGGGACGTATTGCCGATGCCCATTTCGCCGAAACTGAGGACGTTGCTGCCTTCGGCGGCGCATCCGGACACCACCTCCGCCCCGCGTTCCAAGCAAAGATCCAGTTCTTCATCGGTCAGGGCGGGTTCGTGGAGGAAATTCCGGCTTCCCCGGCGCACTTTCATGTCGATGATGCCGCGGACGTAAGGCAAGTCGTGATCCACGCCGGCATCCACAATTTTCAAGGCAAAGCCATGCTGGCGGCAAAGGAAGTTGATGCCCGCCCCGCCTTGCAGGAAGTTGCAGATTTGTTGCCACGTCACGTCTTTGGGCGAGCGGCTGACGCCTTCATCGGCTATGCCATGGTCGGCGGCGAAGAGCACGTTTTGCGGGCGGCGCAGGCAGGGCGTGAGGCTTCCCTGTATAAGGCCGATTTGCAAGGCCAGCTCCTCAAGCCGCCCTAACGAGCCTTTGGGCTTGGCAAGGTTATCTATTTTGGCCTGGAGAGCGGGGCGGATTTCCAGGCCGGGAGCCGTGACGCGGAATGTTTTCATTGCTGCCGTTTCTTGTTTTTAAGGGTTACGGGAATGCCCGACACCATGAGGATAACCTCATCGGCGCGGGCGGCTATGTATTGGTTCATCCAACCCAGCAGGTCGGTGAATTTCCGTTGAAGATCGTTGTCTGAGGTGCCGCCCAAGCCGATTTCGTTGGTCACGAAGAAGAAAGTAGCCTCTTGCCCGGTGAAAGCGTCAAACTCGCTTTGCGCGGCCTCCAGCGCGCGGCCGATGTCGGCATGGAGGTCGAAAAAGAAGTTAGTGCACCACAAGGTGACGCAATCGACCAACGCCACCCGGCCTTCCAAGCGGTGCCGCGAGAGGAATTTATCCTCTTCGATGTTGGCCCATTCAGGGCCGCGGCGTTCCTTGTGCCGGGCTACGCGGAGGCGGAAGTCATTGTCCCATATACGGGCCGTAGCGAGGTAAACGGGATGGGGGGAGAGAGCTAACGCCCGCTGTTCGGCATACGCGCTTTTGCCCGACCGCGCCCCTCCGGTGATGAGTATGATTCGTTTCATTGCTTTTATTCATGTTTCGATTATCTGGAAGAACGCCCCATCCAGAATGCCGCCCTACGGCATCGGCAGACGGTGTCAAGGCTGACAGGCCTTCCTAAAGAGGGCAAAAGGCCGCAACCCCTTGCACGGCCGCCCCCCGGTGCAAGGTTCAGACAGCCTCAATGAGCACTGCGGCATAGGCGGATATTCCTTCTTCACGCCCGGTAAAGCCTAACCGTTCGGTGGTAGTGGCCTTGACGGAAACATCGCCCGCGTCCACCAGCATCGCCCCGGCAAGGGCGCGCTGCATTTCGGGGATGCGGGATTCCAGTTTGGGGCGTTCGGCACAGACTGTGGCATCGACATTCCCTACCCTATATCCTTTGGCGGCAAGCAGCGCGACCGTCTTGCGCAGCAGAACCTTGCTGTCTATGCCCTCCCACTCTGCGGCCGTGTCGGGGAAGTGGTACCCTATATCGCGCATATTGGCAGCCCCCAGCAGGGCATCGCAAATGGCATGGATCAGCACGTCTGCATCGCTGTGCCCCAAAAGGCCTTTCTCGTGCTGCAGGCGGATGCCGCCTAACCAAAGTTCACGCCCCTCCACCAGCCGGTGGGCATCAAAGCCAAATCCTACTCTTATCTTCATCTGTTATGATTGTGTTCCAAAGTGTTTCCCGCGCCAGTTTATCTCACATGAAAATCAAGCACCTGCTCCTCGCCGATGTAGCCCTGCAAGTGGTTGCCGACATGCACGGGCCCCACTCCTGCAGGCGTGCCGGTAAAGAGCAAATCACCCATCTTCAGCGTCATGAAACGGCTGACGTAGGCAATGATGTCATCCACCCGGTGCAGCATATCAGCCGTGTGCCCCTGTTGCGCCGTTTTCCCGTCAATGTCAAGCCGGAAATGAAGCGCTTGCACGTCGCCCCCCGCCTGCTCCAACGGCAAGAAACGCCCTACGGTTGCCGAACCGTCAAAAGCCTTGCTAAGCTCCCACGGATCGCCCGCCTGGCGGAAGCGGCGTTGCAAGTCGCGGGCGGTAAAGTCAATGCCCACCGTCACCGCATCGTAGTAGCGGGGGGCGAAACGGGGAGCGATGTGCTTCCCCAGCCGGCAGATGCGCGCCACAATCTCCGCCTCGTAATGAAGCTCTTGGGAGAAATCGGGCAGGAAAAAGGGCTTGCCGTCCTTCAGCAAAGCCGAGTCGGGCTTCAGAAAGATGACAGGGTCGTTACCGGCGGGGGCATGCCCCAGTTCGCGGTTGTGGAGAGCGTAGTTCATGCCCACGGCGATAATCTTCATTTCTGTGTTTCGTTAAAGTTCAAGCGGTTGAACATGACGGCCAAATGGGCGTACAACGAAGTGTTCTGCACCACGATATGCCTAGGCACGCGGATGCGGAAAGGCGTGAAATTCCACACGGCTCTGATGCCGCCCGCCACCATCTTGTCGGTAATGGGCTGCGCAATCTCGATGGGCACTGTCAGCACGCCGATGTTCACGCGGTAGGCCTCCATCTTCTGCTCAAACTCGTCGGTATGGAAAATGGGGATGCTGTTCACCTGCGTGCCCACCCGTGCGGGAGCGATGTCGAACCCTGCCACAATGTCCAGCCCGAAATGGTTCAGGCCCGAGTCGCGCAGCAAGGCTCCTCCCAAGCTGCCCACCCCGAAGAGGAAAGCCTTGTGCAGGCGGGTAAAGCCCAAGTAGTCTTCAAGCACCGCTATCAGCGTATCCGCCTCGTAACCCACCCGCGTGCGCCCCCCGATCTGCACATAGGATAGGTCTTTGGCTATCTGCGAGGCATCCATGTTGATGTCTTTGGCTATCCGGGTGGAAGACACGAACAGCTCGCCCCGTTGCTTGAGCAACTTCACGGTAGAGAGATACCACGGGAGCCGGCGCAAGGTAGGCTCCGGCGCTTTCGCATCCTCTTTAAGCGTGGCAGGCTGTTTCGTTGCGGTCATCTTTATCACATTATATGGAGTTACGCAAGGCAAAAGTACTCTTTTTTCGCCAAAGGGGAAAAGGGGTTCGCAAAAAAACGCCTACTTTTGCTTTAAAAAAGGCAAACCTCATGGCCGGCATTTACCTCCACATCCCTTTCTGCCAGTCGCGCTGCATCTACTGTGACTTCTGCTCCACCACCCGCGCCGGGCTTCGCTCCCGCTACATCCGCGCGCTTTGCGCCGAACTGCGCCTGCGGCGGGGCTACTTGCGGGGAGAAAGCGTGCGGACTATCTACTTCGGCGGCGGGACACCCTCGCAACTGCGGGAAGAAGATTTCCGTGCCGTGTTCCGCGCCATCGGCGAAACATACGGCACGGGCGACTGCGAAGAGATAACGCTGGAAGCCAATCCCGATGACCTTACCCCTGCCTATGCCGGCATGCTGCGCCGCCTGCCATTCAACCGCATCAGCATAGGCATACAGACCTTCGACGACCGGGCGCTTGCCCTGCTCCGCCGCCGGCACGACGCCGACAAGGCGCGCCAGGCCGTGCGGCTGTGCCGGGACGCGGGCTTCGACAACATCAGCATCGACCTCATATACGGCCTGCCCGGCGAGACGGAAGCACGCTGGCAGGAAGACCTGCGGCAGGCCATCGCCCTCGGCGTGGAGCATATCTCAGCCTACCACCTCACCTACGAACCGGGCACTCCCCTGCACGGGATGCTGGCCCGCCACGCCGTCAGCCCCACGGACGAAGACAGCAGCCTGCGCTTCTTCACCTTGCTGGGCGACACGTTGCGCGCTGCCGGCTACGTCCATTACGAGATCTCCAATTTCTGCAAGCTGGGGCGGCATTCCCGCCACAACTCGGCCTACTGGCTGGGGATACCCTACCTGGGCTGCGGCCCTTCCGCCCACTCCTACGACCGCCAAAGCCGCGAATGGAACACCGCCTCGGTAAACGGCTACATAGAAGCCATGGAAAGCGGGAACCGCTTGTACGAAAAGGAGACACTCAGCCCCACAGACCGCTACAACGAATATGTCATGACCGGCCTGCGCACCTGCCGGGGCATCTCGGCGGATTTCGTCCGCGAACACTTCGGCGATGCCTCGGAGCGTTACCTCCGCCGGATGGCCGCACCTTATATAAATAGGGGAGTCCTGGAAGAGGAAGACGGGCGGCTGCGCCTGGCCCGCGCGAGCCTCTTCGTTTCCGACGGCATCATCAGCGACTTGTTCCAATAACCCACGCGAGCCCGGGACAAGCCCGGGGACAAGACAACAAGCCTTGCGGGTGCACGGGGCGGACGCGCGCCGTAAGAGGCCGCATACACAAGCCGCTACGCGAGGGAATATAATCCCTCGCAACCTATTTTTAAGACTTCATAATCCGGAACGGCCTTGGATGCCGCAGCTTACATCCCTGTCATCTTCCGCCGCGCGGACGGCCACAGGAACAGTGCCGTCTGCATGGCTCCCCGCGCAAACAGGTAACACAGGAATGCGAACCACAGGGCATGATTGCCCCATGCCGGCCTCAAGGTGCAATAAGACAGGAAGAACACCCCCGCCGCCAACGCCATGGAAACAAGCATATAGCGCGTAGCCGTAGCGCCGATGAACACGCCATCCCAAAGGAAAGCAGCCATGCCTGCCAGCGGGATGCCCAACGCCCAGTAGGAATAAGCCCCGGCAGCGGCTGCCACCTCCGCATTGTCGGTCAGCAGCGACAAGAAAGCATCCCCGCCCAAGGCATAGGCCAACGTAAACAGCACGGCCGCCGCCGCGCCCCAGCCGAAGAGGCGGCGGACGATGCCGGAAAGCGCCTCGCGGTTCCGTGCGCCCACATAGCGCCCGCACAAGGCTTCGCCCGCATAGGCGAAACCGTCCATCACATAGGAAAACAGCGTGAACAGCTGCATCAGCAACGTGTTAGCCGCCAGCACCACCTTGCCCTGCGAACTGCCCGCCGCCGTGAAAAAGAAAGTGACGGCCGCCAAGCAGAGCGTCCGCAGGAAGATGTCGCGGTTCACGCTGAAGAAACGCGCCATGGCCGCCCGTTGCCACAGCCCCTCCCGGGAGGCATACTTCCACAGCCTGCCATAACGGAGCTGCCACAGCACAAGTCCCGCCACGAAGCCCGCATACTGGGCGACCAGCGTGCCGAACGCCACCCCCTCCACCTGCATGCCGACCCCGTAAACGAAAAACAGGCTGGCGGCAATGTTCACCCCATTCTGGACGACGGCTATGTACATGGGGACGCGCGAATTCTGCATGCCCACGTACCAGCCCGCCAGCCCGTACAGCCCCAGCACGGCGGGCGCGCCCCAGATGCAGATGCGGAAATAGAGCGTTGCCGCCCGGCCGACCTCATCGTCAGGGCGGATAAGCCAAAGGGCCGCCTCCCTGACAGGCTCCTGCAAGAGTATCAACGCCAACGCCGCCACGCCCGCCACCCCCAAGGAGCGGAACAACAGGCGCATCGCCTCGGGCAAATCGCGGCGGCCGAAAGCCTGCGATGTCATGCCGCCCGTGCCCATGCGGAGGAAACCGAAAACCCAGTAGATAATGTTGAACAGCAGCCCGCCCACGGCGATGGCGCCGATGTAGGAAGCATTCCCCAAATGCCCCACGATAGTCACATCCACCAGCCCGAGCAAGGGCACGGTAATGTTGGACACGATGGCGGGCAGGGCGATATGCAATATTTGGGCGTCTCGTCGGGTCATGGGGCAAAGATACGGTTTTATTCCGGACCCGCGCACGTCCCTTGCCCCGAATCGCCCATGCCTGCAACCCGTTTGCTCCATGCACGCACGGAAGATGTCCCATGCACGTATGGAGGGCGATCCGCACGCGCACGGAAGGCGCCCCCCCGTACGTATGCCCTCTCGCCCCTCTCCGGGCAGGCCTGTTTTCTCAAAAAGCAAAGGCTTCCCGCACAATTGTCTTGCTTGTTTTTCGTAACTTTGCCTCCGGTTTCGCAAACTTGTCCGGTGATAGCGGCAACAGAAGCCCCAACATTCAGCGGGCAAACTCAAAACGGGGGACAACAGGGATGGATAACCGTGGAAAAAGAGCGCTGGCAGGCATGAGCGGCGGCACTGTCGATGCCGCCTGCCCGATGCTGCGCGAACAGGGCTACGAAGCGGCAGCCCTCATCATGCGGGTGCGGGGCGAAGAGCCTGCGGAGGCACGCCGGCCGGCTGCACGGCCGGGCATCGAGTGCCACGTGGCCGATGAACGCGAAGCCTTCAAAAACAGCATCGTGCGCTACTTCGTCGATGAATACCGCAACGGGGCATCGGCACGTGCATTCCTGTTCCGCCCCGGAGATACCCGCAACGATTAATGCCAAAACAACATAAATATATAACCAGACGCATGAAAAATATGATTGCATTCATCGCATTCAGCCTGTTGCTGGCCGACGCATCGGCACAACAGGACACGCTGAAATACCGCATCAGCCTGCGCGACAAAGCCTCCACCGAATATTCGTTGGAACACCCCGAAGCGTTCCTGTCCGGGAAAGCCATCTCGCGCCGCACGCGCCAGCGCCTCGCCGTTGACTCCACCGACCTCCCCGTGTGCGGCAGCTACATCCGGCAGATACGCGACATGGGCGCGCATATCGTTGTCGCAGGCAAATGGGACAACTTCGTCACCGTGTCCTGCAACGACCCGGCACTGATAGACCGCATTGCCGCCCTGCCTTTCGTGCGCAGCAGCGAAAAGGTATGGACTGCCCCGCGCCGGAAGCCGGCTGCCCCCGCGCGCGACACGCTGGTTAACCGGCTGACCGTCCACCCCGACAGCCTGTATGGCGTGGCCACCAAGCAGATTGAGCTGAGCAACGCGCAGAAGCTGCACGAAGCCGGCTTCAGGGGCGAAGGCATGACGGTTGCCATCATCGACGCAGGCTTCCACAACGCCGACCGCATCGAAGGCATGCGCAACATCCGCATTCTGGGCGCCAAGGATTTTGTAGGCCCCGCCGGCACGGACATATACGCCGAAAACAGCCACGGCATGATGGTGCTGTCGTGCATCGGCATGAACCAGCCCAACAGGATGGTAGGCACGGCTCCCGAAGCGTCTTTCTGGCTGTTGCGCAGCGAGGATGAATACAGCGAGAACTTGGTGGAACAGGACTACTGGTCTGCTGCCGTGGAGTTCGCCGACAGCGTGGGGGCGGACGTAGTAAACACTTCATTGGGATATTATGCTTTTGACGATACCACGAAGAACTATCGCTTGCGCGACCTCGACGGCCGCTTTGCCTTGATGTCCAGGCAGGCGGCACGCATGGCCGACAAAGGCATGGTGCTGGTGTGCAGCGCAGGCAATTCGGGCATGAGCTCATGGAAGAAAATCACGCCGCCGGGGGATGCCGACAACGTGCTGACCGTAGGCGCCATAGACAAGAAAGGCGCATTGGCTCCTTTCTCGTCCATCGGCAACACGGCAGACGGGCGCATCAAGCCCGACGTGGTGGCTGTGGGCTTAAACGCGGACGTGATGAATACCGATGGGTCGCAGAAGCATGCCAACGGCACTTCGTTTGCATCGCCCATCCTGTGCGGCATGGTCGCCTGCCTGTGGCAAGCCTGCCCTACGCTGACTGCCAAAGAGCTGATCAGGCTGGTGCGCAGCGTCGGCGACCGCGCAGCCTATCCCGACAACATCTACGGGTACGGCATTCCCGACTTTTGGAAAGCCTACGAGCTTAGCCGGAACACGCGAAACGACTGAAAAACATGGATGCCCTATCCCTATACGACCTGAACGCACTGGTGCGGCGCAGCGTGGAAGAACGCCTGCCCGGCCCTTATTGGGTGCAAGCCGAACTGAGCGAAGCGCGCCAGCATAGCTCAGGGCATTGCTACGTGGAATTCATCCAGAAAGATTCGCGCGGCAACAGCCTCGTAGCCAAAGCGAGGGGCGTGATATGGAGCAACGTGTTCCGCCTGCTGAAGCCTTACTTCGAGGAAGCCACCGGGCAAGCCTTTGCGCCCGGGCTGAAAGTACTGGTGCAAGTCAGAGCCAGTTTCCACGAACTGTACGGGTACAGCCTGACGGTGGAAGACATTGACCCTGCCTACACGCTGGGCGACATGGCCCGCAAACGCCGCGAAATCTTGCAACAATTGGAGGCCGAAGGCGTGCTGACGCTCAACAAAGAACTTCCCATGCCACGCCTGCCTCAACGGGTGGCCGTCATCTCATCGGCATCGGCGGCAGGCTACGGCGACTTCCGCCATCAGCTAGAGAAGAACCCGCAAGGCTACTATTTCCGGGTGGAGCTGTTTGCCGCCGCGATGCAAGGCGAGCGGGTGGAAGAAAGCATACTCGCCGCCCTCGACCGCATCAACCGCCGGCTTGAATCATTCGACGTGGCGGTCATCATCCGGGGAGGGGGCGCGACATCAGACCTGTCCGGCTTCGACACTTACCTGCTGGCCGCGGCTTGCGCCCAGTTCCCGTTGCCTATCATTACCGGCATAGGCCATGAACGCGACGACACCGTGATCGACGCCGTGGCGCACGCGCGGGTCAAGACGCCCACCGCCGCCGCCGAGCTGCTGATAAGCCGCATGGACGAAGCCGCCGCCGAGCTGCAACGGCTGGCCGGCCGCCTCCGCGCCTCGGCCGCCGCCCTGACGAAGCAGGAACGCGAACGGCTGGAACGCTGCCGGCAACGAATCCCCCAAGCCGCAGCCCGCCGCATCGCCGCCGCCCGCACGGGGCTGCTGATGGCCCGCAAAGACCTGGGCGCCGCCGCCACAGCCCTGCTGGCCCGCCAACGCCACCGGCTGGAACTGCTGGAACAGCGGACAACCGACGCCTCGCCCGAAAAGCAACTGGCGCGCGGATACACCCTTACCCTCAAAGGCGGCAAAGCCGTGAAGCGCGCCGCCGACCTCCGCCCCGGCGACCGGCTGCAAACCGTCTTCAGCGAGGGGCGCGCCGAATCCGTTGTCGAACGCGCATCCTCCAACAACCATTAATCACCATACGCCATGCCAAAGAAAGAAGAAAACTACTCGCAAGCCGTGGAACGGCTGGAAGCGATCGTCCGGCAGATAGACAACAACGAGCTGGAAATAGACCAGCTGGCCGAAAAGATTAAAGAAGCCAACGAGCTCATCGCCTTTTGCTCGGGCAAGCTGACGCGGGCAGACCGGGAAGTCGAAAAATTATTGGGCGAAAAGCAAGAACTTGGAGAATAAAAGGTTACTTTTGCGGAAATATCAAATATGGACTAAACCAAACACTCCGAAGACCTTATGAAAGACATGAAAGAAACAGACTGGTCGAACCTGCCATTCGGGTACATAAAGACAGACTACAACGTGAGGATTTACAACCGCGACGGGCAATGGGGCGAGCTGGAAGTCTGCAGCGAGGAAACCATCCCCCTCCACATGGCCGCCACGTGCCTGCACTACGGGCAGGCGGCGTTCGAGGGGCTGAAAGCCTTCCGGGGCAAGGACGGCAAGGCGCGCGTCTTCCGCCTGGACGAGAACGCCGGGCGGCTGCAGGCCGCCTGCCGGGGCATCCTGATGCCCGAGCTTCCTGCCGCCCGCTTCCGCGAAGCCGTGCTGAAAGCGGTGAAGCTGAACGAGCGCTTCATCCCGCCCTACGAAAGCGGCGCCTCGCTCTACATCCGGCCGCTGCTCATCGGGACGGGCGCGCAGGTGGGGGTGCGCCCGGCCGGCGAATACCTGTTCCTCGTGTTCGTGACGCCCGTGGGCCCCTACTTCAAGGGAGGGTTCGCGGCCACGCCCTACGTCATCACCCGCAAGTACGACCGCGCCGCGCCGCTGGGGACCGGCACGTTCAAAGTGGGCGGGAACTACGCCGCCAGCCTGCGCGCCAGCAAGGAAGCGCACGAAGGGGGCTACTCGGCCGAGTTCTACCTCGACGCAAAAGAGAAGAAATACATGGACGAGTGCGGCGCCGCCAACTTCTTCGGCATAAAGGGCAACACCTACGTCACCCCGTCGTCCGCTTCCATCCTGCCATCCATCACCAACAAGAGCCTCGCCCAACTGGCCGAAGACATCGGCATGAAGGTGGAACGCCGCCCCGTGCCCGAAGAGGAGCTGGGCACCTTCGAAGAGGCCGGCGCGTGCGGGACGGCCGCCGTCATCAGCCCCATCCAGCGCATCGACGACCCCGAAAGCGGCCGCTCCTACGTCTTTTCCAAAGACGGGAAGCCGGGCCCCGTGTGCGCCAGGCTCTACCGCAAGCTGCGCGCCATCCAGTACGGCGACGAGCCCGACACGCACGGCTGGGTGACCATAGCGGAATGACGCAGGCGCCTTTCATCCAAGGGCGGCAACCCGCGCGGGCTGCCGCCCTTTTTCACAGAACGACACAGGCGATGCCGGCTGCGTCGCACGCATGCCGCACGAGCTGCAATAGTTGTGCAGC